>JAUNVD010000003.1:29004-105343 GCA_030537855.1 Tissierellia bacterium
AAATAGGCGAGAATGTAACCTTTACTTTGAAGTATAAGTTGATAGAAAAATTAGGTAAATCTATAGACAAAAAGAATTTAATTGGTACCATTCCTGTTCTACACACTAAGGATTATTCATATCCAAATTCTGAGGGAACTTGGAAACCACACTCAATTAATGAAGCAGACGTAATATCAATCGAATTCTTGTCTAGAGATGGCAAAATTAATGAGAAATTTAAATTGGGAACTGGTTATACAGTTAGAACTCCTGATAATATTCGTAAGGGAATTACTGATACAAAAGGAAAGCAAGTTCAGATTACTTTAAATAACTACAATGAAGTTATTGCTGTGATTGTCTATGATAAAGATGCTGTGGTAGATGTCGAAGGTAAACTTGTTGTTAATAGTATAAAAAATTCTAAGAATATAGGAAAAATTGAAGTTACTTCTAGAATTTTAGAAGGAGTAAAGCCTGATTCTTTCCAAGGGCAGACTTTGATTTTCGAAGTAGATAGTACTCAAAATAATAAGTATAAGGAAGGATCTGTACACTCATTTACAGCAAAGCATGATGGAATAGATAGTTTTATTGAATTAAATTTTCCCACAAATTAATTTAATATCAAACAAATCCCCGGTTCGCCGGGGATTTTTTGGAGGTTATATGGATTTAAATAGAACAGAAATGGTACTTGGTAAAGAATTCCTAAATCATATTCGAAAGAAATCAGTGATTGTTTTTGGAATTGGTGGTGTTGGAGGAGCAGCTGTAGAAGCTCTTTGTCGTCTTGGTTTGGAAAAGATTACTTTTGTAGACCGTGATATTGTGGAAGCTTCAAATGTGAATCGTCAAATCATTGCCACAAAAGATACGATGGGAAAAGATAAGGTCCAAGCAATGAGAGAAAGACTCTTATCCATAAATCCAACAGGGGAGTTTACCCCTCTTCAAGTTAATGTGACAAAGGATTGGGTGGATCATTTTGATTTTCGACCTTACGATGCTATTCTTGATTGTATCGATACAGTTAGTGGAAAACTAGCTCTTTATGAAGGAGCAAGAAGAGATCAGGTATATCTTTTATCTTCTATGGGGACTGGAAACAAATTAGATCCTACAAAACTAGTCCATACGACCATAGAAAAAACAAAGCATGATCCTTTGGCAAGAGTGATACGAAGAGAATGCCGAAAAAGAAATCTAAATAATATTGAAGTTATTTATTCTACAGAACTTCCTACATATGGAGATGGGAAAAAGTTACAAACCCCAGGTTCTACTCCTTTTGTTCCTCCTTCTGCAGGAATTCTTATGGCTTCTATTTTATGTAGAAAATGGTATGAAAAAATCGATTCTTTGGTAAAGTAGGACCAAGAAAGAAGGATAAAAGCTTCTAAATGACAAAAGCCCCGTTATCGGGGCTTTTCACTTACACTTCTTTTCGATATAATAAAGGGATGAAAGACGAGGGATGGAATGAATTATATTGATGAACTAAATAAACAACAACAGGAAGCTTTACTTTATACAGAGGGCCCTCTGTTAATTTTAGCTGGTGCCGGTTCTGGTAAAACAAAAACAGTAACAAATAAAATTGCATATCTTATTGATGAAAAAAATATAAGTCCTGGAAGTATCTTAGCCTTTACTTTTACAAATAAAGCAGCAAATGAAATGAAGGAGCGTGTGGAAAAAGCGTTACGTAGAGATATTTCTTCTATGTGGATAGGAACTTTCCATTCTATATGTGTTCGTATTTTACGTATGAATATTGATAGAATAGGATATGATCGAGGATTTTCCATTTATGATCGTTCCGACCAATTGACACTAGTAAAAGATTGTTTAAAAGAGTTAGATTTATCCAAGGATTTATATAAGGACCGTGCTGCTCTTAGTATTATAGGTGAAGCAAAAAATCAAGGTATTGAGCCTGATAAGTGGATAACAGATCATTATACAGACTTTTATCAAAGGCAAATGGGGGAGGTTTATGCTTTATATCAAAAAAAGTGTAAGGAAAACAATGCTTTAGATTTTGATGATTTATTAATTAAAACTGTAGAACTTCTAGAAAAACATGAGGATATTCGACTTTATTATCAATATAAATTTGAATATATTTTTGTAGATGAGTATCAAGATACTAATATGGTTCAGTATCAGTTGATAAAACTTCTTTGTCGCCCAGATCCTAATTTAACAGTGGTTGGAGATAATGATCAATCGATTTATAAATGGCGTGGAGCAGATATTCGAAATATTTTAAATTTTGAAAAGGATTTTGCCAATGCGAAGGTTATATTACTTGAACAAAATTATCGTTCGACACAAAATATTTTAAATGCCGCCAATGCTGTGATTAAAAATAATCCGGAACGAAAAGATAAAAAGCTATGGACTGAAAATAATGAGGGTAAAAAAGTAGTTTACCGAAAATTTCGTCATTCTTCAGAAGAAGAAAAAGGTGTGGTTAATTTAATTTCCCAATGTAATTATAAAGGATATTCTTTTGATGATATGGCTATTTTATATCGTATTAATGCACAGTCTCGTGGTTTTGAAGAATATTTAATGCGAGAAGGAATTCCGTATCGTATTGTTGGAGGATTACGGTTTTATGATCGTAAGGAAGTAAAGGATATTATTGCTTATTTACAAGTCATTGAAAACCCTGATGATAATATTGCTCTAAAACGTATATTAAATGTACCTAAACGGGGAATCGGAGCTTCTTCGGTTTCTCAATTAGAAGAGTATGGTAATAAAATGGGGATGAGTTTGTTTTCTGTCATTGACACTTTACCAGAAAATGAAGATCTTCAAATTCGTTCTCAAAAAAATATCCGAAAATTTGCGAATTTAATTAATTTATTAAGGGAGAAGGCAAAGTCTTTATCTGTTCCTGAATTAATGGAATCTGTTTTGTTTGAATCTGAATATATTGCAAAATTAGAACAAGAAAATACAGTGGAAGCTAGAACAAGAATTGAAAACCTTCAAGAATTGGTAACTGCTGCCAATCATTTTATGGAGGAATTTCAAGAAGCAGAATTGGAAGACTTTCTTTCTACCTTGTCCTTATTATCTGATGTGGATAAAACGGAAGAAGACAAGAAAGGTGTTTCTCTTATGACCGTTCATTCTGCAAAGGGGTTAGAGTTTCCTGTTGTATTCTTAGTTGGTATGGAAGAGCAAATCTTTCCCAATGCTCGTAGTTTAGAAAATGATGAGGATTTGGAAGAGGAACGGAGACTTTGTTATGTAGCAGTGACTCGAGCTGAAAAGGAATTATATATAACCTCTGCTGAAAATCGAATGCTTTATGGGAACACGATTATGAATCGTCGATCCCGTTTTATTGACGAGATGATAGAGCATTTGGACATTATTGAAGCGGAAAGTAAAACTAGCACGAAAGAGTTTAGTCCACGACTAATGGAACAAAGGGATTATACCGCAGATATTTCAAAATACCAGGTGAAGGCGAAAAATACAAAGGAATATACTTCAAAGACAAAGGAAAATATTAAAGTTGGAGATAAAGTAAAACATAAGAAGTTTGGAAAAGGTATGATTGTTTCTATAAAGGATAAGGGGAATGACAAAGAAATTGTAATTGCTTTTGATCAAAAAGGTCTCAAAAAGCTTCTCTTATCTTTTGCACCTTTGGAGGTGATAAATTGAATGACAACATGCAAGAATGGGTGGATATTTTAAATAGGTGGAGTAAAAGTTACTATACTTTAGACGAACCGGAAGTATCTGACAAAGAATATGATGAGCTTTATGATAAATTACGGGCATTGGAACAAGAAACTGGTGTGGTGCTCCCTGATAGTCCAACCCAAAGGGTGGGAGGAGAAATTCTTGATCATTTTGAAAAACACCATCATCTTGCTCCTTTATATTCTTTGGACAAAGCCCAAAGCTATGAACAATTAGAAGAGTGGGTACGTAGGAATGAACGTCTTTTAGAAAATGCGAAAGATTCATTAAAGGAGCCTTTACCTGATTTAGAATATGTGGTGGAATACAAGTTCGATGGGTTAACCATTAATTTGACCTACGAAGACGGCTATTTAAAGACTGCAGCTACTAGGGGAAATGGAAAAATTGGTGAAGAAATTTTAGAACAAATTCGAAGGATCCCCTCAGTTCCCCTTAAAATTCCGTCTAAAAATAAAATGGAAATTCAAGGGGAGGGTTTAATGCCCCTTTCAAAACTGGAAGAATATAATAAGACGGCTAAAGAGCCTTTAAAAAATGCAAGAAACGCAGCTGCTGGAGCTTTACGGAACTTGGATCCTAATGTTGTAAAAGAAAGAAGTTTAACTGCCTATTTTTATAATATCGGTTATATTGAAGGAAAAGAATTTGCAACTGATATGGAAATGAAGGAGTTTTTAAGAGAAAATCAATTTTTAGTTCATCCTTCAATCACCAAGGTAAAAAGCGTGAAAGAAGCAGAAAAGGAAATTGAACGTATTGGAAAGTTACGTGGAGATTTAGATATATTAATTGACGGAGTTGTTATAAAGATCAATGATATGAAAATTCGAGAGGTACTAGGATTTACCAATAAGTTTCCACGATGGGCCATTGCTTATAAATTTGAAGCAGAAGAAACCTCAACGATACTAGAAGATGTGGTTTGGAATGTAGGTAGAACAGGAAAATTAACTCCTACTGCAATTTTAAGTCCTGTTGAAATAGGTGGGGTGACGATTCGTCGAGCAACGTTAAATAATTATGATGATATTGAAAGAAAAGAAGTGGAAATTGGCGCTAGGGTTCTAATTCGACGAAGTAATGATGTTATTCCTGAGATTATGGGAGTACTACCTTCTGAGGAAAAGACGAAAGAGATAAAAAAACCTGACCGTTGTCCAGCTTGTGGAGCAAAGATAATCCAAGATGGAGTCCATATTTTTTGTCCCAATACTTTAAGTTGTCAACCTCAATTAGTAGCTCGATTAACTCATTTTGCATCTAGAGATGCTATGAATATTGAGGGTTTTAGTGAAAAAACTATTTTGAAATTGTTACAGGAAAAAGATTTACGAGAGATACCTGATATTTATCAGTTAACTTTTGATGATTTTCGTAGTATGGAAGGGTTTAAGGATAAAAGAAGCCAAAACATGATAGACGCCATTGAGGCGAGTAAAAATCCTAATTTAAGTAATTTTATCTATGCTTTAGGTATTCATAATGTAGGAGCAAAAACAGCAGAAGATTTGGCCCATTATTATAAAACTTTTGAAGCTTTTGTAAATTCATCCTACGAAGAACTTATAAATATTGGGGATATAGGACCTGTTACTGGGGAGGAAATTAGAAAGTTTTTTGATGATCCGGAAATTCAAGAGAGTTTAAAACATTTAAAGGAATTAGGAGTCTTTCCTAAAGAAGAAATAATAGAGGAAAAGGGCAGTCAACTAGCAAATAAAACTATTGTGCTTACGGGAGCACTTACTGTTTCTAGAAAGGAAATGGAAGAGCTTCTAAAATCTTATGGAGCTAAGATTACTGGCTCTGTTAGTAAAAATACAGATATCGTATTAGTAGGGGAAAAACCTGGTAGTAAGAAAGATAAGGCGGAAGAGTTAGGTATTGATATCTTAAATGAAAACGAAATAAGAAAGTTAATAAGTAAGGAGGAATAGGATGAAACATGAAGAAGTGGCTCATATAGCAGAAATTGCCATGTTAAAGTTTTCCGAAGATACTTTGGAAGGCTTTGCCGATGTTTTTATCGAAACTATGGAATTTATGGATCGTATTAAGAATGTGGATACGAAAGATACAGAAGGTGTCTTTCATGTGGTGGAGAAAGATATGCCATTACGAGAGGATACGATAGTAGAAGGCTTAAGTCAAAAGGATGCTACAAAGAACACGAAGAGTGAAAAGTATGGATACTTTGAAATTCTTCCTTTTGTAGAATAGGAGGATGCATGGAACTTTTAGATCTAAAAGCATGTGAGATTCCAGGGCTTGTAAAGGATAAGAAAGTAAAAGCTTTGGATATTACTAATGCCTATTTAAAACATATTGAAGAAAATGATGAGACATTAAATGCATATATTACTGTGACAAAACAATTGGCCTTAGAACAGGCGAAAAATGTAGATGCAAAGGTGGAGTCAGGGGAAGACCCAGGGGTATTAGCTGGAATACCTATTTCTTTAAAGGATAATATTTCATTAAAGGATGTAAAAATGACCTGTGGTTCAAAAATGTTAGAAGACTATATTTCTCCTTATGATAGTAAAGTTGCAGAAATCATAAAAAGAGAAGGGGGTATCATCCTTGGTAAGGTAAACTTAGATGAATTTGCTATGGGAGCAGATACTAAAACTTCTTATTTTGGAGTGACAAAAAATCCTTTGGACCCTACAAGAGTTGCAGGAGGTTCTTCTGGAGGGTCAGCTTCCAGTGTAGCAGGTAAAGAGGCTATTCTTTCTGTTGGTACAGATACTGGTGGTTCAGTACGACAACCATCTGCTTTTTGTGGCACAGTTGGAATGAAACCAACCTATGGATCAATATCTCGTTATGGAATTAGTCCTATGGCAAATACCTTTGATACACCTGGTGTGATTGGGCGATCTGTGGAAGATGTTTTATTATTATTACAAACCTTAGTGGGTAAAGATTCTCATGATGCAACTTCTTTGGGAAATGAAGCTTTAAAAGAATTGACCTTAGAAGATGATGTACATTTGAAAGGGCTAAAATTTGCTTTACCTAGTTTATACAAGAATCAAGAATTAGACGAACCCATTCAGGAGAGTTTTGATCGAGTCTTAGCTCTTTTAGAAAAATCTGGAGCAAAAGTTGATATTGTTGAAATGGACAGTTTAAAATATGTGATTGAAACATATCATATTTTAGTGAATGGTGAAATTGCTCCAAATATGAGTCGATTTGACGGTCTTCGATTTGGACATCGTACAAAAGAATATACTACTTTAGAAGAAATGTATATGAAATCTCGTTCAGAAGCTTTTGGAGATGAAGTAAAGAGGAGAATTATGATAGGTACTCATATTTTAAGTTTAGATTTGTCTTCAGAATATTACGAGAAAGCTTTAAAAGTTCGTACAATGATTCGTAAAGAGTTTGAAACTATTTTCAAAGACTATGATTTTGTTCTTTCTCCAACCTATCCGGTGATACCATATAAGGTGGAAGAAGAAATGAGTCCTGTTGAAATTTATGTAGCTGATTTATTTACTGTACCAGTTAACTTAGGTAACTTATGTGGGATTTCCATACCAGTAGAAAACAACTCGTCTTTACCAGGAGGGGTTCAAATTATTGGAAATCATTTTAAGGACCATGAAGTTATCAAAGCTGCATTTGCAATAGAAAGGAGTTTACAACAATGAGTTGGAAGACAATTGTGGGTTTAGAAATTCACGTAGAGCTTTCTACAAAAACAAAGGCTTTTTGCAACTGTGAAAACTCCTTTGGAAAAGAACCTAATACTTCTGTTTGTCCTGTTTGCCTTGGGTTACCAGGTGCATTACCAGTATTAAATGAACAAGCTGTGAAGTTTGGTGTTATGGCTGGATTAGCTCTTCATTGTGATATTCATGAATATTCTAAGTTCGATCGTAAGAATTATTTTTATCCTGATTTAACGAAGGGCTTTCAATTAACACAAAATGACCGTCCGATTTGTACAGATGGCTATCTAGAAATTGGTGATGATGAAAATAAAAAGAAAATAGGAATTCGTCAAATTCAATTAGAAGAGGACACTGGGAAAGCCATTCATCCTGAAGAAGGGGATACTTTACTTGATTACAACCGTTGTGGAGTACCTTTAATTGAAATTGTATCCCAACCAGATTTAAACAGTGGAAAAGAAGCGAGAGAGTTTTTAGAAAAGTTACGAGCCACCTTAAAATATATTGGAATCTCTGACTGTAAAATGGAAGAAGGTTCTTTACGTTGTGATGTTAATGTAAATATTAAAAACGAAGAAACGAAGGAATGTTCAGCTATTGCTGAAATTAAAAATCTTAACTCATTTCGTGGTGTGGAAAAAGCGGTAGAATATGAAGAAAAACGACAAAGAGAAATGATGGAAGCAGGGGAAAAAGAAGAAAAGACAACAAGACGTTGGGATGATGTAAACGAAGAAACCATACTTATGCGTGTAAAATACACAGCTAATGATTATCGTTTTGTTCCTGATGGAGATTTGCCTCTTTTGCATATTGATGAAGAATTACGAAGTGCTGTAGCAAGTAAAATGCCAGAGCTTCCTGATCAACGGGCAAAGAGATTTCAAAAAGAATATGGACTGTCACAATATGATGCTTCCGTTTTAACAGGGACTCGGGAATTAGCTGATTTTTACGAAGATACTGCTGCCTTGTTTAAAGACTATAATACTTTATCAAACTGGGTGATGGGGGAAGTCTTACGTCGTATAGATACAGATACAAATTTTTTAGTTCCTTTTGAACCAAAGGATCTTGCAGAGTTATTAATCGAAATTAAAAATAAAACTATTAATAATAACGCAGGGAAAAAAGTTCTTCGTACCATGTTTGAAAAAGGAGGAAAACCTAAGGATATTATCCAAGAAATGGGACTTACTCAAATTTCAGACTCTTCACAAATAGAAGATATGGTATTAAAGGTATTGGATAATAATCCTCAGTCCATTGCAGATTTCAAAGCTGGAAAAGATCGAGCTTTAGGTTTTCTTGTAGGACAGGTTATGAAAGAATCAAGAGGTAAGGCAAATCCTCAAATGGTAAATGAATTATTACGGAAACATTTAGATAAATAATAAAAATCTCTCAGATTTCTGAGAGATTTTTATTATTTATTCGCTAGCATAAGAATCAAAATATCCTTGAATCCAGACCACAGGAGTTCCTTTATCTCCACTACCACTTGTTAAATCTGAAAGTGAACCTAATAAATCAGTTAAGTTTCTAGGAGTTGTTCCCAGTGCTTCATCAGAGTCCGATAAATCCTCACTCTTTTCATTAATTTTTTCTTTCATCTTTTGAATAGCTTCTTCTCCTGACATACCAGCTAATTCATTGTCAGCAATATATTTTATTTTAATTTCATTAGGTGTACCAATAAGACCCTTTGTATGACCTGGAGAAACTACTGGATCAGCTAATTCCCAAATTTTACCTGCAGGATCTTTAAAGGCTCCATCGCCATAAACCATAACTTCTATATTTTTTTTCGTTATTTCTACTAATTTTTCTTGTAGTATTTCTACGAATTTTTGGGAATCTCTAGGGAATAATTTCACCATAGATTTTCCTGCTAAGTTTGAACCTAATAATCCATACTCTGGATTATACCCACCAGTTTTTCCTGGCTTTGTACAAATATCATCAAGAGTATAAATTTTATTAACTCCTGTATCTTCTAGTATTTTTTTCGTACGATTTCTTGTATGGACTTCAGCAACTAGCACATCTTTCGTATAGTTTAAAATCGCCCGAGGATCATTGGCAAAGTGAATTTCTACAGGAGTATCTCCACAAATTTCTCGATATAAAGCAACATAGTCTACCTGTGTAAAAGGATGCTTTAAATCTCCAAAAGTTTTACGAAATTCTTCTTCATCTAGTACATCAGAATAGGGATTTACATCACTTTGATATAGAGCTTCAGGAGCAATAAGATGATTCCCTACTTCATCTGCTGGATAACTAAGAAGAATGTGGATTTTTCTTTTACTTTCTGCGATTCCTTTTAATATTATAGAAAATCGATTACGACTTAAAATCGGAAAGACAATACCAATCTCATCAGGAAATTTATCAGCGATATCTTTGGCAATATCCTCTGTAGTGACATAGTTTCCTTGTGCACGTGCAACTAGAGATTCTGTAACAGCAATTACGTCTCGATCACGAAATTCTATATTATTATATTCAGCTGCTTTCATAAGAGAATCTGTTACAATTGGTACTAAGTCATCTCCTTGTTTGATGATAGGCGTACGGATTCCACGAACGGTGGTACCCACAAATCGATTCATTTTCTTCCTCCTCTTTTTTTCCAAAGATTTGCTGATCTAAGGACATGAGAAAATCTCTCTTATCTATGTAGTAGAAAGAGAGTTTCTTGAAACATTACTACTGTACCATTATAGCGGATTTTCCATACTTTGGCTAGAATTTTTCCATTAAAGACATGATTTTTTATGATATACTTTAGAAGAAGTAATGATTCCATCAAGGTATACATCATAATCTTTCATCGGTACTTGAGGAATGATTTGAAAATCAAAAGCAAGTCCATAACAGGATTTGGGAGGAAACTTCTTTAGATAACGATCATAATAACCTCCTCCATATCCAAGCCTCCCTCCTAAAAGATCGAAAGCCAAACCAGGAACAAGGATAAGATCCATTTTTTCAGTGACTTCTTTTGACGTAGGTTCAGGAATATAAAATGGTCCTGGCCCTGGGGTTACATCTTTCATGTTTTTAATAGGAGCTGGGAGCATATTCTTACCGATTATTTTTGGTAGGTATACCTTAAAGTTATTTTCCAAGAAATACCTAATAAGAAATTGAGTAGGGAATTCATACTTCATACTCCAGTAAATAAATATTCTTTTCGAAGATTTTGGTAGTAATTGAAGAAAATATTCCTGTTGTAATAAAGTTTTTTCAAGATCATTTTGATTATTCTCATATTTTTCTCGTCTTAAAGCTAGAAAAACCTTTCTTAGCTCTTCTTTTGTTACAGAATTGTAACTTTTATCCATAAGTATCACTTCCGGTATTTATTTATTAGATTATTTATATTATAATATAAAGCTAGGAAAAGTTCTAATTTGGAAAGGAGGTCCCAATGATAACTTTTAAAAAGGTTTATAAAGAATATGCAAATGGGGTACCTGCCTTAAACGATATTAATCTTGAAATTCCTAAAGGTGACTTTTTATTTCTTGTAGGTCCTAGTGGAGCTGGTAAATCTACAATGGTCAAATTATTAATTCGAGAAATAGAAGTTACAAAAGGTAATATCATTTTAGATAATATGGATATTACAAAAATTTCAAAGAGAAAAATTCCTTTACTTCGACGTAAAGTAGGGGTTGTATTTCAAGATTTTCGTCTATTACCGAAGAAAACTGTATATGAGAATGTGGCATATGCTTTAGAAATTGTTGGAGAAAGTACTCAAACAATAAGACATCGTGTAGGCGAAGTTTTGGAAATGGTTGATCTTCAAAACAAAGAAAAATCCTATCCGGCTGAACTTTCTGGGGGAGAGTCTCAGAGAGTTAGTATTGCAAGAGCAATGGTAAATCATCCGGATATTTTGGTATGCGATGAACCAACAGGAAACCTTGATTTTGAAACTTCGAAGGAAATTATGAAGGCTTTAGAAACCGTTCATGCTGAAAACACAACGATTATTATGGCAACCCATGCTAGAAATATTGTGGATATGATGCAAAAACGTGTTATCACTTTAGAAAGTGGCAGAATAATCAATGATATAAAAAGTGGTGGATACTATGAGAACACTGCGTCAATTTAAAAATATTTTAAAAGAAGCAGTTAAAGGTCTTTGGAGAAATAAGGCCATGGGTACTGCGTCTATTATTTCAATTACAGCAGTACTATTAATTTTTGGCATAGTTTTGTTAATGATTTTAAATGTAAATAAAATAGTTTTTGATGCTGGGACAAAGTTAGATAAGGTAGTTTTGTTTTTAGAAGATGAAGTAACAGAACAACAAAAAGATGACTTAATCGGTACCATTGAAACAAATAAAAAAGTAAAATCAGTTTCTTTCACATCAAAGGAAGAAGCTTTAGAAGAATATAAGAAATCTTTTGAAGATGAAGAATATATTTTTGAAGGATTACCAGGAAATCCACTTCCTGCATCTTTAACGGTGGAAGTAGAAAATTTAGAGGATGCTAATCAGGTTGTTAATGAAGTGAAAGATTTTCCTGGAGTTTATAAGGTGCAATATTTTGATGAAGTGGTAGAAAAAATGATTAAGATCTCAAAAGGGGTTCAAATTGGAGGAGGACTTGTGGTCTTTATCCTGATTTTTGTAGCCATCGTCTTAATCCACAATACTATCAAGATTGCCCTTACAAATCGTCATAGAGAAATTCAAATTATGAAATATGTAGGAGCAAAGAATCAATATATATCTGGCCCCTTCCTTTTAGAAGGGATGTTTTTCGGATTAATTGGAGCTCTATTAGGGTTGGGGATTTTGTATTTTGTGTATGGACAGTTGTTCCAAAAAGCAAATCTTCAAATGGTAAATATTATAGGTTCTGAATTTATTTCTCCCTATTTAATTTTTACAGATTTAATTATTATATTTGCATGTTTAGGAATAGGTATAGGATACTTAGGTAGTGTAATCTCAGTTTCGAGATTTTTAGATGTATAATGGAGGCGTATTGTGAGTAATCATAAAAATCGGTCAAAAGCCATAGCTTTGGGCTTGGCAATGGTACTTGGTATTAGTCCAACAGTTATTGCAAACCAAAAGTTGGAAGATGCAAAAGCGGAAAAAGCAAAGATTCAAAGTAATCTTAATTCACAAGCAAATAAAATTGACAGCACACGAAATGAAGTAAATTCCGTAGGCAGAGAATTAGCAGAACTGGATAGAAAGGTTACTGTAGCAAGAAATGAACTCAATGAAGTAAATTTTGAGATTGAAAAACTGGAAGCAGAAATTGTAAAAGTTAAAAATGAATTGGAAGTTGCCAAAGAAAATTTAAAAGAAAAACAAGAAATCTTTGGGGCTAGAATGAAGGTTATGTATACCAATGGTTCTGTAGGTTATTTAGAGGTTCTTTTAAACTCTAAAGATATGGAATCTTTATTAACGAATACAGAAATGCTTAATGCCATTGCCAAACAAGATCGAGATTTGATTGAAGAGATTAAAAATCAAATTGAAATAATTAAAGAAAAAGAAAAAGAATTAGAAATTAAACAAGGGGAACTAGAGTCTAAGAGAGCTATTGTTGAAGAAAAGAAAAATCAATTAGAAGCAGCTACTGCAGAAAAAGCAGCGTATATGTCCAATCTTCAAAACAATTTAAGTGTTTATGAATCGGAATATGATGCTATGCTTCGAGAATCCGACGAAATCGAAAGAAAAATAGTAGGGATTCAAAATGAATTAGCTGAAAAAGAAAGAGCTCGTCAAGAAAGAGAAAGACAAGAATATGAGCGTCAACAAGAAGCTAAGAAACAAGAAACATCTACGAAATCATCGAAAAAGTCAAGTACAAGAACAAGTTCTAGTACTGCTGTAAAAGAAAGACCGATGGCAGCAGAGCCAAGTACAAGATCTAATAAAAGTATGACTTGGCCAGTACCTGGTCATTCTCGAATTTCTTCACCATTTGGTTATCGAATCCATCCTGTTTTAGGATATAAGAAATTCCACTCTGGTGTTGATATTCCAGCACCTGCAGGGACACCTGTTGTTGCGGCGAAAGATGGCACTGTGATTACTGCGACTTTTATGAATTCTTATGGAAATGTTGTTATGATTGATCATGGTGATACTGTAACTGTATATGCCCACAACTCTTCTTTAAAAGTTAGACCGGGACAAAAAGTTAGTCGAGGACAAGTAGTTTCTTTATGTGGTTCGACAGGATTGTCCACTGGGCCTCATGTTCATTTTGAAGTACGAGTAGGCGGGAAAGTAGTAAATCCACTGGGATATATTTAATGAAGAGAAATGTAAAAGAGAAGGGGAGTCCCTTCTCTTTGCCAATATTTAAGGAGAATTTATGAAGAAAAGAGCTGGAATTTTTACTATCTTTTTATTAATTGTCACTAATTTATTTACCTTTTATTTTGCAAAAAAATCATCTTATCCAGCAGGGTTGGATATGAAAAAGATGATAAAATTACAATTGGTAGAAGATTATGTGAAAAAAAATTATCTTCGGGAAGTACATGAAGAAGACTTTTATACTGGGCAATTAAAAGGTGTTGTTAATTCTTTAGAAGATCCATATTCTGAATATCTAACGAAGGAAGACATGAAAAAACTAACAGAAGAAACCTCTGGATCTTTTTATGGAGTGGGAATTGTTGTTGCCCCTGGAGAAGATAATTTGATTACTGTTATTTCTCCGATTAAGGACTCTCCTGCAGACAAAGCTGGTATTAAAGCTGGTGATAAAATAATTACTGTTAATGGAAAAGAATTTATGGCGTCAGATATGCAAGATGCTGTAGAAACTATGCGTGGAGAAAAGGACACTGAAGTGAAGCTTCAAGTGTTAACTGGGGAAGAAAAGAAAACGATAAGGGATATTACAATTATTAGAGATGAAATAAAAGTTGAAACAGTGATTTCTGAAAAAATTGATGATTTAGGGTATATTGGTATCACCCAATTTAGTGAACCTACAGCAACTGAATTTAAGGAGGCCTTAGATTCCTTAAACAAAAAGAAGATTAAAGGATTGGTTTTAGATCTTCGAGGAAATCCTGGAGGTATTGTTGATGGTGCCACTGAAATCGCAGATATTCTTTTACCAGAAGGTACCATTGTAACATCAAAAAATAGAGATGGAAACATTGTTGAAGAATATAAATCAAAAGAGGACCATTTGGAAGTTCCTATGGTGGTATTAATCAATAAAGGTTCTGCTTCAGCAAGTGAGATACTTGCTGGGGCCATTAAAGATTTTAATGCAGGGCCTTTAATTGGAGAAACTTCTTTTGGAAAAGGTGTTATTCAAGGCGTAAGACAATTTCCTGAAGGAGATGGGATTAAGTTAACAACAGCTGAATATTTTACTCCATCAGGGGTAAATATACATGGTATTGGAATTGACCCTGATATTCCTGTAAAATTAAAAGACGATGCAAAGGGAATTGGGTTAGAATATATAGATGAGGATACCCAATTACAACGAGGGATCAAAGAATTACATGATATAATAAACAAAAGGACATCCTTATAAAACAAAGCTATCTAGAACCTCTAGGTAGCTTTTTCCTACGAAACCTTGGAGGTGAATATGGAATTTAAAGTACATGCTCCATTCCAAATGACAGGAGATCAGCCACAAGCAGTGGAAACTTTGGCGAAAGGCTTTCTTAATGGAGATAGACACCAAACGTTAAAAGGTGTTACTGGATCAGGAAAGACTTTTACGATGGCAAATATTATAGAAAAAGTTCAAAAACCAACTTTGATAATTGCCCATAATAAAACTTTGGCATATCAATTAGCTAGTGAGTTTAAAGAATTTTTTCCAGAAAATGCTGTAGAATATTTTGTTTCCTACTATGACTATTATCAACCAGAAGCTTATGTTCCTCAAACAGATACTTTCATTGAAAAAGATTCTTCCATTAATGATGAAATTGATAAGTTGAGGCATTCTGCAACAATGTCTTTATTTGAAAGAAGAGATGTAATTATTGTTGCATCAGTATCTTGTATCTATGGGTTAGGGGATCCTGAAGATTATCAAACCCTTGCAGTTAGCTTACGACCAGGACAAGTTATTGATAGAAATGATGTTATGAGTAAACTAGTTGACATTCAATATGTAAGAAATGATATTGATTTTTCTCGAGGAACCTTTCGTGCTAGGGGAGATATTTTAGAAGTTTTCCCAGCATCTAGTTCTGATCATTCTATACGCATTGAATTTTTTGGAGATGAAATAGATAGAATTACAGAAGTAGATTCTTTAACAGGTGAAGTGATAGGGTATTTACATCATGCATTTATCACTCCAGCATCTCACTTTGCCACATCAGAAAAAAAGGTAGAGAGAGCTCTTGTTACGATAGAAGAAGAATTGGAAGAACGATTAAAAGAATTAAGGGATCAAGAAAAATTACTGGAAGCACAAAGATTAGAGCAACGAACAAGATATGATTTAGAAATGTTAGGAGAAATGGGATTTTGTTCTGGGATTGAAAATTATTCTAGACATTTAAGTGGAAGAGCTCCTGGGTCGAGGCCGTATACGTTAATTGATTATTTCCCTAAGGATTTTCTAACAATTATAGATGAATCCCATGCAACATTACCTCAAATTCGTGGGATGTATGAAGGGGATCGATCAAGGAAACAAACATTGGTAGACTATGGATTTCGATTACCATCTGCTTTGGACAATCGTCCTTTGAAGTTTAAAGAATTTGAAGGGATGGTAAACCAAGCTCTCTACGTGTCTGCAACTCCAGGTCCTTATGAAAAGGAACATTCGATTAGAGAAGTTGAGCAAATTATAAGGCCAACAGGATTACTAGATCCAAAAATAGAAGTTTTACCTACAAAAAATCAAATTGATGATCTTATTAATAAAATACAAAAACGAGCTGCTAAGAAAGAACGTGTTTTGGTTACAACTCTTACAAAGAGAATGGCAGAAGATTTAACCAAATATTTTAAGGAAATTGGCATAAAAGTTACTTATATGCATTCTGATGTGGATACGATTGAAAGGATGGAAATCATTCGAGATTTACGTTTAGGTGTGTATGATGTTTTAGTTGGAATAAACTTGTTACGTGAAGGTTTGGATTTACCTGAGGTATCTATGGTGGCAATCCTTGATGCAGATAAAGAAGGATTTTTACGTTCAGAAACTTCCCTTATTCAAACTGCTGGTAGAGCAGCAAGAAATGTGGACGGTACTGTTATTATGTATGCAGATAGGATCACAAAATCGATGAATACGACGATTTCTGAAACCAATCGTCGTAGAAAGATTCAAGAAGAGTATAATAAAGAGCATAATATAACACCAAGATCTATTGTGAAAGAAGTAAGAAATGTAATTGAAGCTACTGTAGCAGCTGAAGAACATGAAGATTACAACACAGAAGAATTTTCACAAGAGGAAATCTTAGATATGGTGAGAAACTTAGAAACTGAAATGTATAAAGCAGCAGAAGAATTGAATTTTGAACAAGCTGCTGAAATACGTGATAAAATAGAAGAACTAAAAAGAGGTATTGCTTAAAAGAATAGTCAGGAGGTGTTTCTTGTCTGATATTATTATAAAAGGTGCAAGACAACATAATTTAAAAAATATAGATATAACCTTACCTCGAAATCAATTTATTGTAATTACAGGTTTATCAGGGTCAGGAAAATCATCCCTAGCTTTTGATACGATTTATGCTGAGGGACAAAGGAGATATGTGGAAAGTTTATCTTCTTATGCAAGACAGTTTTTAGGACAAATGGATAAGCCAGATGTAGATTATATAGAAGGTATGAGCCCTAGTA
This sequence comes from Tissierellia bacterium, assembly GCA_030537855.1. Taxonomy (GTDB): domain Bacteria; phylum Bacillota; class Clostridia; order Tissierellales; family Peptoniphilaceae; genus JAUNVD01. The sequence continues at coordinate 46,268 of JAUNVD010000003.1, forward strand.
TTTCTATTGACCAAAAAACCACAAGTAAAAATCCAAGATCAACGGTGGGAACGGTAACGGAAATTTATGACTATTTACGTTTGCTTTATGCTAGAATAGGACGTCCCTTTTGCCCAAAGTGTGGAAAAGAAATTACATCCTATACAGTAGAGCAAATGGTAGATAAAACTATGAGCTTACCAGAACGTACTAGAATTCAAGTTTTGGGACCTATGGTTCGTCAACGTAAGGGGATGCATAAAAAAGTACTAGAAAGAATAAAAAAGGAAGGCTATCTTCGTGTTCATATTGACGGGGAACTTTATGATATTGGAGATGTTCCAGATCTGGACAAGAATATTAAACATACGATTTCTACTGTGGTAGATCGTCTTATTATAAAAGAAGGAATCGAAACCAGATTAGCTGACTCTTTAGAATTGGCTTTACAATTAGGGGATGGAATGGCGATTATCGATGTTATAGATGGAGAGAACATCACTTTTTCTTCTAAACTTGCTTGCCCTGATTGTGAATTGGTTATTGAAGAAATTAGTCCAAGATCTTTTTCTTTTAATAGTCCTTTGGGAGCTTGTCCAACTTGTAATGGGTTAGGTTTTTCAAAAGAACCAGATCCTGATTTAATTATTCCCAATAAGGATTTGTCCATTGATGAAGGTGCTATTTCCAGTTATAGTAATAGTGATGGAACTTATTATATAGAGGCAATACGTTCTCTAGCAAAACAATTTAAAGTTTCCACAAGTCAACCTATTAAAGATGCTCCAAAAGACTTTATTCATGCACTACTATATGGATCTGATCGGAACATTAATTTTTCCTTTGACAGTTATTTTAGTGGACCAAAAAGGTACCGAGGCACTTTTGAAGGAGTTGTTCATAATTTAAAAAGAAGATATTTAGAAACGAACTCTGACCGGATGATGGATCGTATTGATGAATTTATGACAGATGTACCTTGCCCCTCTTGTCATGGAGCTAGATTAAAAGAATCTGTTCTTTCTGTTCGAGTGGGAAATCTAAATATCTATGAATTAACAGAATATTCTGTGGATAAAGCTATAAAGTTTTTTGAAGAACTTTCATTGACAGAACAAGAATTATTTATTGGAGAACAAATCTTAAAAGAAATAAAAGAAAGATTACAATTTTTACATGATGTAGGACTTAGTTATTTAACTTTGTCGAGAATGGCAGGTACCCTTTCTGGGGGAGAAGCACAAAGAATCCGCCTTGCCACACAAATTGGTTCCTCCTTAGTAGGAGTTATCTATGTTTTAGATGAACCCAGTATTGGTCTTCATCAAAGAGATAATGCCATGTTATTAAAAACGTTACGAGAATTAACAGATTTAGGTAATACTTTAATTGTGGTAGAACATGACGAAGACACGATGTATATGGCAGACCAAATTGTGGATATAGGGCCAGGAGCTGGACGCCATGGTGGAGAATTAGTTGCTCAAGGAACAGCAGCCCAGATAAAGAAAAATCCAAAGTCTATTACCGGTGCGTATTTATCTGGGAAAAAATCCATTGATGTCCCTGAAAAAAGACGAGAAAAAACAGGTGAAAAGATTGTAGTTAAAGGAGCTTCCCAAAATAATTTAAAACATATTGATGTGGAGTTTCCTTTATCACAATTTATTACTGTAACAGGAGTAAGTGGTTCAGGAAAATCCTCTTTGGTCAATGAAATATTACACAAAGTTTTGGCTCAAAAAATAAATAAATCAAAAATTAAACCAGGGAAGTATGATTCAGTAGAAGGGTTAGAATATGTGGATAAGGTGGTAGCCATCGATCAAAGTCCTATTGGAAGAACACCAAGGTCCAACCCAGCCACCTATACAGGAACTTTTGACCATATAAGGAATATTTTTGCTCAAACGAATGAGGCAAAAATCCGAGGGTATAAAAAGGGTCGATTTAGTTTTAATGTAAAAGGAGGTCGATGTGAAGCTTGTAGAGGAGATGGAATTATAAAGGTAGAGATGCATTTTCTACCTGATGTATATGTTCCTTGTGAAGTTTGTAAAGGAAAGAGATATAATAGAGAAACGTTACAAGTAAAATATCGAGGGAAAAATATAGCTGATGTTTTAGACATGACAGTGGAAGAGGCTTTAGAATTTTTCAAAAATCATCCTCCTGTTGCTAGGAAGTTACAAACATTAATGGATGTAGGATTAGGTTATATAAAACTTGGGCAACCTTCTACACAGTTAAGTGGTGGAGAGGCTCAACGAGTAAAGCTTGCTACTGAATTATCTAAAAGATCTACAGGTAAATCTTTTTATATTTTAGATGAACCTACCACAGGACTTCATATGGCAGATATCCACAAATTAGTAGAAGTTCTAAATCGTCTAGTTGATGGTGGCAATACTGTTGTTGTAATAGAACATAATTTAGATGTAATAAAGGTTGCTGATCATATTATAGACTTAGGACCAGAAGGTGGTGCAAATGGGGGAACTGTAGTAACCACAGGAACACCAGAAGAGGTTATTGAAGTAGAAGAATCCTATACAGGTCAATTTTTAAAGAAAACATTAATAAAGGAGAAGAGTAATGGGTAAAAGATTTTTTCACAAATTAAGCTTTATCTTGTTAGCACTATTTATCTTACCTTCCGGGGTCTTTGCAAACTATATAAGACCAAATGATTTTATGGATAAAACCGGTGCTTCTCGTATAGCAGAAATTAAAAGATTCCAAGCAAGAAATAACTTAGAAGTTACAGGTGGGCTAAATCCTAGAACAGAAGAGCTTTTATATAATCCTCAGTTCATAGCCTATGACATTGTTGAAAAACCACCTACAGATGGCTATTGGATTGTTGTAAATAAAAGCCGTAGAATTCTAACCCTATATCAAGGAAAGCAATCTATTGGAAAATATCCAATTGCCGTTGGAAAATCTTCATCTCCAACACCTTCTTATCAAGGGAAAATTATAAATAAATTTGTGAACCCATCATGGAAGGGTAAAGTACCTGGTAACCATCCTAATAATCCTTTAGGACATCGTTGGATGGGGCTTTATGTAGGAGGAAGAAGTGGTTATGGCATTCATGGGACGATTAAACCCTATGAAATTGGAACTTACGCCAGTGCTGGTTGTATACGTATGTTTAACTATGATATTGAAACCCATGTTTTCCCTAAAATGAAAGTCCATGACCCTGTATGGATTGGAACAGATGAACAATTAGCTAGCTGGGGAGTTAGACAAATTATAGATACAGTAGCAGAAGTTCCAGAAAATCCTCAAGAGCCAATAATTGAAGAACCTAGTGTAGAAAGAGAAGCTGTAACCGTCTTAGAATTTTAGGAGTTACTATGTGTGGTAGATATTTTATCGATACAGATTTTATGGAAATTTTAAAAAAATACCAAGTAGAAAAATCGACGATAGAACATGAACAAAGTCCCGGGGAAGTTTTTCCCGGGACAAAATGTCTTATTATTCGTCATGGGACACAAAGAAGAGCAGATATGCTCCATTGGGGAATGCCCTATTCTTTCACTAAGTCTCCAATAATTAATGTTCGTACAGAAAGTATAGACAAGCCTATCTTTGCATCCTCTTTTCGTTATAGAAGATGTATTATTCCATGTAATTTTTTTTATGAATGGAAATCGTTACCTGGAAGAAATAAAAAGAATAAAGTGGAAATTTCTTTACATGAAACGAGGATACTTTCCTTAGGTGGTATTTTTCATAAATTTAAAGATGATAATGGAAAAGAATTTGAAGCCTTTGCTATTTTAACCACTCCTGCAACGAATGAATTAAGAGATATCCATCATCGTATGCCTTTAATTTTAAATGGTAGAGAAGATGATTTCTTACGTTCATTAAATGATAAAGAATTAAAGAAATTGATAACGATGTCACAAAATTGGTATAAATTTTCCAAAAATATACCTTGTCATGAGCAAAACTTTATCGTATAATATTACTAATTTATCACAGTAAAGGAGGCCTTAATCTTGAGTACCCTAAAAAACGTCAAGAGCGTAGGGAAATATAATGTTCTCAACTTATCTATTTCCCGCACCATGAGAATCTCCCTTTAAAGCAAGAAAATTTCATGAATATGTTTTGGAGGGAATTATGTTAAAAAAATTAATCAGCATTTTATTAATCATTTCTATGGTATTGTCCGTTGTTGCATGTGGAAAAAATAATGCAGGAAATAATCAAGCTGGGAATAAGGAAAATGGAAATAACCAAGCTTCTGAAAATACGGAAGATATGGGACCTATTCTTACTAAGGTAAAAAAAGAGGGCAAGATTGTTTTAGGAACCTCTGCTGACTATCCTCCCTATGAATGGTTGGGTAAAGTAGATGGAGAAATGAAAGTCATTGGTTTTGATATTGCATTGGCAGAATCTATTGCAGAAGAACTAGGTGTAGAATTAGAAATTCAAGATATGGATTTCAAAGGTCTTTTGCCGGCATTATCCTTAGGTGATGTTGATTTTTGTATTGCTGGGATGGTTGTAAATGAAGAAAGGAAACAACAAGTTGACTTTTCTGAAGAATATTATTCTGGTGGACAAGGTATGTTGATTCGTAAAGAAGATGCTGAAAAATATAAGACTCAAGATGATTTTAGTGGTGCTAAAGTTGGTGCACAACAGGCCACTCTTCAAGAAGAATTAGCGAATACTCTGAAAGGTGCAAATCCTGATCTTCAACCTAATGTGAACAATATGGTATTGGAGCTAAAAGGAAAAGCTTTAGATGCCATTGTAATAGCAGCACCTCCTGGAAAACAATTTGAAAAAATCAACGACGATTTAATCTTTGTTGATGTTGGTTTTCCAAATGAAGATGGAATGGCTGTTGCTGTAGCAAAAGGAAATGAAGATTTACTGGAAATTATAAACAAGGTAATCAAAGATTGGAAAGATTCTGGTAAGGTGGAAGAAGAAATTGCTCACTATATGGAGCTTTCCGAAGAAGGTATAGAACAAAATTAAAATCCAAAAATGAGAAGCCCTTTGTGGTTTCTCATTTTTTTATAGAAAGAGGTTATTATGACATTTATACAAAATAGAATTTCTTTTCTCGCCACCCATTTACCTTTATATTTACAAGGGATAAGAATTACGATTGTACTTTCTATCCTTGGAGTTCTTTTTGGAACGATACTAGGTACATTGATTGCGATTATGAGATTAGGCAAAAATAAAGTTTTAAGTAAAATTGCCATTGCATATGTAGAAATTATACGAGGAACACCACTACTTGTTCAATTATCTATACTGGTTTTTACTCCTCTTGCTATTGTGCCACCGGAAGCTACCTTTTTACGAAGCAAACCTTTGTGGTCAGTAGTTGCAATTTCTATAAATTCATCAGCTTATGTTTCAGAAATCATTCGTTCTGGTATTAAATCTATTGATTATGGTCAAACAGAAGCTGCCAGGTCCCTTGGTATGACGGAATCACAAACGATGAAATTTATCATATTACCACAAGCTGTAAAAAATATATTACCAGCTTTGGGTAATGAATTTGTTACCTTAATTAAAGAATCAGCCATTGTTAGTTTTGTTGCTCTTCACGATATTATGTACTATGCTAATGCCATTCGAGGAGCGACCTACAAGCCATTTGAACCTTTTTTAATAGCAGCAATAATATACTTTATTTTAACCTTTAGTACTTCTCGTTTACTAGGAAAATTAGAAAGGAAGTTGGATGCCAGTGATTCGCGTAGTTAATTTATATAAACAATTTGGAGATAATGTGGTTTTAAAAGATGTAAATGAGGAAATACACGAAGGGGAAGTTGTTGTTGTAATTGGACCTAGTGGCTCTGGAAAAAGTACATTTTTAAGATGTTTAAATTTATTGGAAAAACCAACCTCCGGGGATATTTTCATTGGAAACAAAAATTTTATGGATGAAAATGAAGATGTGAATGCACTGAGAGAAAATATGGGGATGGTATTTCAGCACTTTAATCTTTTTCCCCATAAAACAGTACTTGAAAATATAACCATGGCTCCTATTTTAGTTTCAGGTAAGGAGAAAGACCTTGCAGAAAGAGAAAGTATTGAATTATTAAAGCGAGTTGGGTTAGAAAATAAAAAAGATGCCTACCCTTCCAGTTTATCAGGAGGACAAAAACAAAGGATTGCCATTGTGCGGGCGTTAGCTATGAACCCTAAGGTTTTATTATTTGATGAACCTACTTCTGCATTAGATCCGGAAATGGTTGGAGAAGTTTTGGAAGTTATGAAATCTCTAGCTTTTGATGGTATGACCATGGTTGTAGTTACTCATGAGATGGGATTTGCCAAAGAAGTGGGAGATCGAATCTTATTTATGGATGAGGGGCGAATTGTAGAACAAGGAAGTCCTAAAGAACTTTTTGAAAATCCAAAAGAAGTGAGGACAAAAGAATTTTTAGCCAAAATTTTATAATATATTTATATTTAATATTTTTATTCTTAAGAGGAAGGGCAACCTTCCTTTTTATTTTCATTTCAATAAAAATATATGGTCGGAGAATATAAGAAGTAGTATAAAAAGGACTAGGTGATAGGTATTTAAGAGATGGATGTAGTGATATTTTCAAACTTTTTTTCTATATTTTTATATAGAAAAAAAGAAGGATAAAATTTTTTTATAAAAAGAACTGAAATCTCCAACCTTAGAGAATTAAATATGTTATACTTCAAAATAGAGATGCTATTTTACCAAGTTTTAACGAAAGGAACGATTAATTTTTAGGAACTATTTATTATTAATATGACCTTTTCATTAAGTTTTCTTTTTTGGTTGAGTGATTTCCTTTGAATATGTATAATGGTACATAAAGAAATTGATAAGAGGTGTTTGGATGAAAATTTCTATTGTTCTAGCTGCTGGTGAAGGTACTAGAATGAAGTCAAAACTCCCAAAGGTTTTACATCCTGTAGCAGGAAAACCGATGTTGGGTTATATTGTGGATAGTTGTAAAGACTGTGGTATCGACAAAACCATTGTAATTGTTGGATATGGTAGTGAAAAAGTTAAGAAAGTTTTTGCTGATTCAGAAGTGATCTTTCGGGATCAGCCTGTAGGGGAAGGAATTCCTTATGGTACTGGGTTTGCAGTAAAACAGGCAATAAATGATTTTGAGGATGAAGATACAGTTATTATTTTAACTGGGGATACTCCGTTGATTCAGTCAGAAACTTTAGATTCTTTAATCAAAGAAAGAGAATCTGGAAATTATGCAGCTCTTGTGCTAACTGCAATTCAGGAAAATCCTTTTGGTTATGGTAGGATTATTCGTGGAGAAAACTCAAATATTGTAAAGATTGTGGAAGAAAAAGATGCTAATGATAAAGAGAAAGCTGTCAATGAGGTAAATTCTGGTATATTTGCTTTCCGAGGTGAGGATTTAAAAAATGCACTTGGAAAATTAAGTACAGATAATTCTCAAGGGGAACTTTATCTAACAGATGTTATTAAAATATTAGTGGAAGAGAGAAAGAAGGTTGGAGCGCATATTTTAAGAAATGCCCAAGAAATGTTAGGGGTGAACTCAAAGGTTCAACTGGCCATATGTGAAGGGGAAATACGACAAAATATTAACAATCATCATATGTTAAATGGTGTTACCATCTTAGATCCTCGTACTACTATTATTGAAAGTGAAGTTGAAATTGGCTCGGATACCGTTATTTATCCAGGAGCTATCTTACAAGGGCGAACTGTAATAGGAAAAGATTGCACTATTTATGGGACCACAAGAGTTGTGGATTCCACGATTGGAGATCATGTTATTTTAGATAATGTTTTAGTTGAAGAAAGTTCTGTGGGAGATGGTTCGAAACTAGGACCTTATGCACATCTTAGACCAAAATCACAAATTGGTAAAAACACTAAGATAGGAAATTTTGTAGAAGTAAAGAATTCTGTTTTTGGAGATGGATCTAAAGCTGGTCATTTAGCCTATATTGGAGATGCAGATATTGGCAAAGATGTTAACATTGGATGTGGAACTATTTTTGTGAATTATAATGGAGCTGAAAAGTTTCGTACTTCTGTAGGGGATCGTGCTTTTATAGGGAGTAATTCAAATTTAGTTGCTCCTTTGGTTGTAGAAGAAGATGGATATATTGCTGCTGGTTCTACAATTACAAGAAAAGTAGAAAAAGGACAATTATCGATTGAAAGAAGTCGGCAAAAAAATCTTAATGGATGGGTAGAAAAAAAAGGACTAAAGAAAAAATAGGGGGAAGGCTATGAGTTTACGTGTTGGTGAGATCATTATTTTTACCGGTAATTCCAATGAACCATTAGTAAAGGATATTTGCAGGTTACTGGGAGAAGAAAAAGGGGAATGTGCTGTTACTCAATTTAGTGATGGAGAAATCAATATTAATATTGCTGAAACAGTACGTGGTAAGGATGTTTTTGTCATCCAATCTACATGTAGTCCTGTTAATGATAATCTAATGGAGTTACTAATTTTAATCGATGCTTTAAAAAGAGCAAGTGCAGGTAGAATCAATGCGGTTATTCCTTATTATGGATATGCTAGACAAGATCGTAAGACAAAGGCCAGAGAACCTATCACTGCTAAACTTGTTGCAAATATTATTGCAAAAGCTGGAGCAGATCGTGTGGTCTGTATGGATTTACATGCAGGACAAATTCAAGGATATTTTGATATTCCAGTAGATCATTTAACGGCTGTACCAACTTTAGCCGACTACTTTAAAGATGTTGTAAAAGGGGAAGAGTTTGTTGCTGTTTCTCCTGACTTAGGTGGTGTTACGAGAACTAGAACATTTGCTAATGATTTAGCACTTCCCATTGCCATCATCGAAAAAAGAAGACCTAAAGCCAATGAAAGTGAAGTTATGAATGTAATTGGCGATATTAAAGGTAAGAATTGTATTTTAATTGATGATATTGTTGATACTGCTGGTACCATTGTCCAAGCTGTAGATGCATTAAAAAAATTTGGTGCTAAAAAAGTTTATGGTTGTGCAACTCATGGAGTATTATCAGGACCTGCAATTGAAAGGTTGAAAAAATCTTCCATTGAGAAATTTATAGTGACAGATACTATTTTACTATCTGAAGATCGTAAAGTGGATAAGATTGAAGTGGTTTCTGTAGCACAAATTTTTGCTGATGCTATTGAAAGAGTAAACTCGAATCAATCTATTTCTGCGATGTTTGATTGAGGGATACTGTGAAATTAATTGTAGGACTTGGAAATCCAGGGACCAAGTATGAATACACTAGACATAATATAGGTTTTCTTACACTTGATAAGATTGCACAAGATTGGAATATTAAAGTTAATAAAATAAAATTTAAAGGTTTATGGGGGCAGGGAACATTTCAAGGTGAAAAAGTATATTTACTAAAGCCCCAAACCTATATGAATAATAGTGGTGAAAGTGTAAGAGAAATTGTAGATTATTTTAAAATAAATATACAAGATGTTATTGTGATTGTTGATGATATAGACATTGACTTTGGGGAAGTCAGAATTAAAAAGAAAGGTTCTGCAGGAACCCATAATGGTCTACGGTCCATTATCTACCATTTGGTCGATGATGGATTCCCAAGGATAAAGATTGGTGTTGGTAAAAAACATGAAAAACAAGATTTAGCTAGTTTTGTTTTAAGTGGCTTTTCAACAGAAGAAGGAAAAGTCATGAAAGCCTGTATTCAAAGGGCCAATGATATTGTTAATGAAATTGTTAAATATGATGTAGAGCGAGCTATGAATAAATATAATGGAAGATCCGTCGAGCTCAAGTCTTAGACTTGGGCTTTCTTCCGTGAAGGGGTGAGAAATGGATTTTTTAACAGCTATTTTAAAGGAAATTAAATCTTACCAAGATGTAATTTATCGTATTAAACAAGAGGAAACTCCTATAGCTACTTATGGCTTAGGGAGTCAAGGTATCGGTCATTTTATTAAGGGATTATGGGAAGATATCCAGAAACCTATTTTATTTATAGCACATGATGAATTAAAGGGAAGAAGAATATATGAAGATTTAAAAAATCTTTCTATGGAAGATGTATATTTTTTACCAAATAAAGAACTTTTTTATTATGATCGAGAAGCGGTAAGTCAAGATCGATGGCGGGATAGATTAAAGACTATAACAGAGATTATGAGAGATAAAGCTAAGGTAGTTGTTACCACTCAACCTGCTTTAGCAAATTATTATATGGCAACTTCTTTGGTACAAGATCAAATTTTTTCCATTGTTCAAGGTGAGGAATACGACCCACATAAAATTATGGAACAATTGGTTCAAATGGGATTTGAATCAGTCCACCAAGTGGAAGGAATGGGGCAGTTTTCTTGGAGAGGGGGAATACTAGATGTTTACACCATGAGTGAATTCCCTTATAGAATTGAGTTTTTTGATACAGAAGTGGATTCAATACGATCTTTTTCCCCTGATACACAAAGGTCGTTGGAAATTTTATCTGAAGTGGAAATTTTACCTGTTCGTGAATATTTTATTACCGACACAATACGTGAGGCTTTAATTAAAAATTTAGAAAAAGATTTACAAAACTCTAAGAAAAAGACCAAAAATAATAAACGACAAGAAGAAAAATTTGGTAAATATATTGAGTACTTAAAAGAGCATCATTTTATTTCAAATATGGATTTGCTCATTCCTTATTTTCCCAAGGATGCTCTAGGTTCAGTTTTAGATTTTTACCAAGAAAGACCTTTGATCCTTTTAGATGAACCTAGACGAATTGAAGAGGGGGCTAATCAAGAGTTAACTGAGCATATTGAACATTATAGTGAAATGCTTGGATTTGGGGAAGTTTTACTAGGCCATAAAAAAATGAAATTTTCCTTGGAAGAAACATGGGATATGATAAAAGGTGAAAGCCTTTTAATAATGAATAGTATTGTAAAATCATTACAAGGGTTTCAAGTTAAGAATATTTCAAATTTTTCTATGAAGTCTGTGGTTAACTTTCGAGGAAAGATGTCTCTTTTTAAAGAGGAGTTAACCCATTTTGTGAAGCAAGGATATCATATCGTTATTCTTGGAGGAAATGAGAAAAAATGTGAACGTTTAGTGGATATGGTAACAGAAATGGGAATGTCTTGTGAATACCGAAAACAGCGGGATGAACCTTGGGGATCAAGTCCTATTATTATCACCCCAGGAGGCATTCGTGAAGGTTTTGAATATCCACATATTAAATTTGTCCTTATCAATCATGGTGAAATTTATGGTTCTTTTCAAGAACGTAAGAAACGTCCTAAAAAGAAGAAACGGAAGGATTTAAATTTTCAGGATTTAAAACCAGGAGATTATGTAGTCCATGAAAACCATGGGATTGGTCAGTACATGGGTACAGAACAATTGGAAGTACAAGGGGTAAAAAAAGATTATATTAATATTTCCTATCGTGGAGGGGATAAATTATTTTTGCCCATTGACCAATTATCTTATATTCATAAATATATTGGTGGAGAAGGGAAAGCTCCTAAGGTTAATAAGCTAAATAGTACAGAATGGAATCGAACGAAACAAAAGGCCAAAAAATCTGTGGAAGATATGGCTGAAGACCTTATTGAACTTTACGCAAAGAGAGAAAATAAAAAGGGGTTTGCCTTTTCTCCAGATAGTGATTGGCAAAGGGAGTTTGAAGACGCCTTTCCTTATAAGGAGACAGAAGGTCAACTTCAATCAGCAGAAGAGATTAAACGTGATATGGAAAAACCAAAGCCTATGGACCGTCTTTTATGTGCAGATGTAGGTTATGGAAAAACAGAAGTTGCACTACGAGCTGCCTTTAAAGCAATTTTAGACGGAAAACAAGTGGCATTTTTAGTTCCTACGACAATTTTAGCGCAACAGCATTATAATACGATGATGGAACGATTTGCAGATTTCCCAGTGGAAATTGCTGTTTTTAGTCGTTTTCGTACGGCTAAAGAACAAAAGAAGGATTTAGAACGTTTAAGAAAAGGTTTGGTCGATATTGCTATCGGAACTCATCGTCTTTTAAGTAAAGATGTAAAATTTAAAGATCTTGGTTTATTAATAGTAGATGAAGAGCAACGATTTGGAGTACGACATAAAGAAACATTAAAGATGATGAAGGAAACAGTAGATACTTTAACATTAACGGCAACTCCTATTCCAAGGACTTTACAAATGTCTCTGGTTGGAATCAGGGATATGTCTGTGATTGATGAACCTCCAGAAGAGCGATTCCCAGTACAAACCTATGTTGTAGAATATAATCCACTTTTAATACGGGAAGCAATAATCCGTGAGGTAGAACGATCTGGACAAGTTTATTTTGTGTATAATCGTGTCCAAAGTATGGAATCAAAGTTAAAGGAATTAAAAGAACTCGTTCCTGAAGTTCGTTTTTCCATAGCTAATGGTCAAATGAGTGAAACTTTATTGGAAAATACCATGTTTTCTTTTGTAAATCGGGAAGTAGATGTTTTACTATGTTCCACTATTATTGAAACAGGAATGGATGTAAGTAATGCGAACACGATGATTATTTATGAATCAAACCGTCTTGGGCTGTCCCAACTCTATCAGTTAAGAGGTAGAATTGGTCGATCTAATAAACTAGCTTATGCATACTTTACCTATGAAAGGGATACTTCCATTTCTGAAGTGGCAGAAAAGAGACTAAAATCTATCAAAGAATTTACAGAATTTGGGTCAGGATATAAAATTGCATTAAGGGATTTAGAGATTCGCGGTTCTGGAAATATTTTAGGAGCAAGCCAAAGTGGTCATCTTGGTTCTATTGGATATGATTTATATATCAAATACTTGAAAGAAGCAGTGATGAAACTAAAAGGCTTAAAGGAAGATGATGTTGTTGAGACCACAATGGATATTAAAGTGGACGCATACATTCCAAAAACATATGTGGAAGACGAAGAACAGAGATTAGAACTTTATAAAAAAATTTCTGTCATTGAAGATGAAGAAGATTATCGAGATGTTTTAGATGAGCTTATTGACCGTTTTGGAGATATTTCAAGTTCTGTAAGTAATTTAATGGATTTATCCTATATCCGAGTGATGGCAGGAAAGGTAAATGTAGAGTCTATTACAGAACGGAACAATCATTTCCAATTGAATTTTATTAAAGGGTATCAACTAGATTTAGCATTAGTCAATGAATTAAAACATCGATATCGACAAAAGGTTGATGTTTCTCTTTCTGACCCTGGATATATTCAGTTAAAGGAAAGTAAATATCCTTTAGAAGATTTGAAAGAAATCATTAAAATTTTGACTTTACACAAAAAATACACAAAGAAAAATGAGGAATAAGGTATAATAGAAGATATGAAAAAAATAACCCTTACCATTTAAGGAAAAGGATTAGGAGGATTAGAAAAAAATGAATTTTAAACATTGGACAAGAGTATTAGCAGGGGTGTTATTGTGCTCCTTATTACTTACTGCTTGTGGAAAACCTAAAGGTGTGGCAGCGGAAGTAAATGGAGTAGAAATTCCTATGGAAAAATATATTGATAATTATAAGGCAACGAGAGCTCAAATCATTGATCAACATGGGGAAGATTTCTTAAAAGAACCTGCTGTAGATGATCCTAACAAGACGATGGATGAAGCAATTCGTCAGAATATTTTAAAGAATTTAGTACAATTGGAAATGGTTCGTCAAGATGCAGAAAAAGAAGGGGTTAAGGTAGACGAAGAAAAAGTAAATGAATATATTGAACAAACTCAACAAGCATATGGTGGAGAAGAAGGATTTCAAGAAGCTTTAAAAGAACAAGGGCTAACCATTGAATCTTTTAAAGAGTTTATGTCAAATAATATTTTAATGGAAGAATATAGTAATCACCTTCGAGAAAAGTTCACCCCAAAAGATGAAGATTTAAAGAAATACTATGAAGAACATAAAGAAGATTTAAAACAAATTTCAGCGTCTCATATCTTAGTAGAAAAAGAAGAAGATGCAAAAAAGATTGCAAAGGAACTAAAAGATGGTGGAGATTTTGAAAAGATTGCCCAAGAAAAATCCATTGACACTGGTACACAAGAAACTGGCGGTTCACTAGGTTTCTTTAAAAAGGGAGACATGGTACCAGAATTTGAAAAAGCAGCTTTTAATTTGAAAAAAGGAGAAATCTCTGAGCCAGTAAAATCCCAATATGGATACCATATTATAAAACTAGATGAGATTAAAGATGACTTTGATTCCTTAAAAGAAGAAACAAAAGAAATCTATATTAATGAAAAAATCCAAGAGCATATGGAAAAAGTTGAAAAAGATGCAAAGATTAAAGAATATGTAGATTTTAAAGAAGAAATTCCTTTAGACCAAGAACCTTCTGCTGAAAATGGAAAAGATGATAAAAATGGAAAGAATGAAAAACCAGAAGGACAAAATGAAGATGTGAAAGGAAACGAAGGGGAAAATAATAAAGAATAAAGATAAAATCGACCTTTTGATTTACAACAAGGTCGGTTTTTATATATTACGATAAAATAGTGAAAAGTATTTTATCTAGGTTATAAAAGCTATGGAATTAAATGAAAACATTGAAATTTAGGGAAATAATTGAAAAAAACTTTGGTTTTTACTAGACAAAAGGTTAAGAATTTAGTAAAATACATATGGTATAAGGGGGTTGGTTATGGGAAAAATACATGTTATTGGTTTGGGACCTTCTGATGAAAAAGCATTAACTCTTGGTGCCTTGGAACAGATTCATGGAAAAGGACCACATTTTATCAGAACGAAGTACCATGAAACCATTACTTATTTTGAAAAACATAATATACCCTATACTTCCTTTGACTATATTTATGAGGAAGAAGACTCATTTGATGACATTTATAAAAGAGTTGTAAATGAACTCTTGACAGAATCAAAGGAAAGAGATATAAACTATTATGTTCCTGGTAATCCTTTCATTGCGGAAAAGACCGTGGCCTTGTTGTTAGAATCAGGGGTGGAATTGGAAATTGTTCCGGGGATGAGTTTTATTGAACCGATACTTGGTATTGTTAAAAGAGATCCTGTAGAAGGCTTACAAATCATTGATGGAGATTCTTTCCATCGATTGGATTTAGATATTCATAGAGACACGATGATAACCCAAGTGTATAATTCTCGAATTTTGTCTCAATGTAAAATTGCAATAACCGAGCTTTATGGAGATAATCATTATGTGTATCTTATAAAAGATGGAGGCATACCTGGAAAGGAAGAAGTAGCACATATTCCTGCACATTCCTTAGACCAAAGTCTTTCTGTGAATCATCAAACAAGTATTTACTTGCCAAAAAGAAAGGATCAAGATGGTCTCAAAGATTGGAAAGATTTGTATTTAGTAACAGAAGCTTTAAGAGGAGAATATGGTTGTCCTTGGGATATGGAACAAACCCATGAATCCATTGCAGGAGATTTAATTGAAGAAGCATATGAAACAGTACATGCTCTTAGATATGGATCTTTAGATGATTTTATCGAAGAGTTAGGAGATGTGTTGTTTCAAATTTTCTTTCATAGTCAAATCGGGTATGAAGAAGGAGAATTCTTTTTAGAAGATGTCATAACTTCTGTGACAAATAAACTTATCTATCGTCATCCCCATGTTTTTCAAGGGACATCCTTAGAAGACAATCAATGGGATCGATTAAAATATGAGAAAAAAGATATTTATTCTTTTTCAGATAAGTTAAAAGATATTGTAGGGTTGCCTGCTCTTTTACGCTGTGGTAAGGTTATAGATAAAGTTACAAAAATCGGTTTTCAATGGGAAGAAGTAGAAGGTATCTTAGAAAAAGTTCAAGAAGAATATTGTGAAGTAGTGGAAGCTATTGGCGAAGGGAAGGAACATGAAGAGCATCTCATTGAAGAATTAGGAGATTTGCTTTTCACTTGTACTAATCTTTGTCGGTATTTAGGATATAATGCTGAAGACATTTTACAACAATCAACGGATAAGTTTATTCGCCGATTTGAAAAAATGGAAGACTTAGCAAATAAAAGAAATTTGGAATTTGAATCATTAGGATTGGAAAAACTGGATTCTCTTTGGAATGAAGTTAAAGAAAATTCCTAAATATGGCTTACTATTATAATATCTATAAGGAGGAAATTTTATGAACAAATCTGAATTAGTAGCTAGTATTGCTGAAAAAAGTCAATTAACAAAAAAGGATGCGGAAAACGCATTAAATGGCTTCTTAGCATCTGTTGAAGAAGCTTTAGAAAAAGGTGAAAAAGTACAATTAGTTGGCTTTGGAACTTTTGAAGTTCGCCAAAGAAAGGCAAGAGAAGGAAGAAATCCAAGAAATCCTGAAGAAGTTATTAAAATTCCAGCTTCTAAAGCACCAGTTTTCCGTGCCGGAAAAGCTTTAAAAGAAATTGTAAATAAGTAAGAAATATATGAAAAGGCACTTGGGTTCAAGTGTCTTTTTTCGTAGAGGTGAAAAAATGCGAATTGATAAATTCTTAAAAAATGCAAGAATCATCAAACGAAGACCTGTAGCAAAGGAAGCTTGTGATGGTGGTCGTGTAAAAATTAATGATAAAAGGGCAAAGGCTGGAGATGAAGTAAGTGTTGGGGATATTATAGAAGTATCCTTTGGTGAAAATATTTTTCGAGGAGAGGTTTTAGATACGAGAGACAATGTTTCTAAAAAAGATGCTGGATCTTTGTATAAAACCTTAACATAATTGGGAAAGCTCTTGAAAAAAATCCTTAAAAATGTAATAATATGAGAAGATGGGGTGTTAGGAATGAAGAAAAGAAAAAGGAAATGGAAACCTTCTTCCATTATCTTACCCCTGCTTCTGATTAGTCTTTTATGGTATTTAGGATCTTCTACAATTGAAATGTCGAAGGTACGACGAGATAAAATAATAACCATTCGTCGTAATAACGAAAAGATTGCTCAAATGGAAAAAGATATTCAGGAGCTGGAACAAGAAATTGAGAAGAGCGATACCATGGATTATGTAGAAAAAGTTGCACGAGATGAGTGGGGTATGATTAAGCCCAGAGAAATTATATTTGTAGATAAAAACAAGAAGTCTGAAAAACCTTATGATAAAAAGGTTTTTGAGTAGAAGGAGGATATTATTTTATGGCGGTGGCTGTAGGGGATATTTTAGAAGGTGTGGTCACAGGGATCACTAATTTTGGTGCCTTTGTTCAATTGTCGGATAAGGAAAGTGGGTTGGTACATATTTCGGAAATTTCCCATGACTATGTTGAACATATTTCCGATCATATATCTAAAGGAGATAAGGTAAAGGTTAAGGTAGTATCTATTGATAAAGATGGGAAAATAGGATTATCCATTCGTCAAACAAAGCCAAAATCCAATACTCGGCCAGCAGATATTGACTGGTTAAAAGAAGACAGACAAACAAATCTTTCCTTTGAGGACAAGTTAAATAAGTTTTTAAAGGTAAGTAATGAAAAGATTGAATCTGTGCGACAAAGAAATAATAATCGCTCCGGTGGAAAAACGAGATGATAGTAGGAAAGTGATAGGTGGCCTATCACTTTTTAGTTTGGAGAAAGAGATGAATATTCTAGAAAATTTAAGAAAAGAACTCATTGAAACTCATTTAGTAAAACCTTATGACCAAGTGGTTATCGGTTGTTCCGGGGGACCGGATTCTATGTTTTTATTAGAATTATTTCGAAGATTAGAAGAGGAACTTTCTTTGGAGATTATAGTGGCTCATGTGAACCATGGTGTTCGAGGAGAAGCAGCTAAAAGAGATGCAGATTTTGTACAAAATTATTGTAAAAGGTATCATCTTTCTTTCCAGCTATTGGAAACAAATATGAATGAAAAAGCAAAGGAATGGAAGATTTCTCCAGAAGAAGCTGGAAGGAAATTACGTTATGATTTTTTTCACTCCCTTATACAACAAGGAGGACGCATTGCCGTTGCCCACAATTTAGATGATCAAGCAGAAACGGTGTTAATGCGCCTAATTCGAGGAACGGGTCCTGATGGAGCTGGGGGAATGGAAGTAGAAAAAGGGGCGGTGATTCGTCCTTTACTACAAACTTATCGTAGAGATATTGTAGCCTATTTACAAGAAAAGGAAATTCCCTATTGTATTGATCAGACAAATTTAGAAACAGAATACACTAGGAATTATATCCGTAGAAAGATTTTGCCTTTTATGAAAGAAGTGAATCCTCTTACAAAAGAAGCATTAGTTCGGTATTCTTTTTTGGCACAAAAAGACAGAGAGTATTTTGACCATGTTGTGGAACAGTATATTAATGACTCTGTTCAAATATCAAAGGATTATATTATCATAGATTCTTCTATAAAGGAGTTACCAGAGGCTCTTAGTTTAAGGGTTTTACGTAAACTTTATGAAACCATTGCAGGAACAGGAAAGGACTTTACCTACCACCATGTTAGCCTTTTAAAGGAAGGGTTATCCTTGCCCTCAGGAAAGGTTTTGGTTTTTCCTAGAAATATATTATTTACATCAGAATTTGGTTCCTTTCGACTTAGTCGAAAAGTTGAAAAGGATATACGCCAATTCCCTTTACAATTTGGGGAAAATAAAACCCCATGGGGTATCTTTACTGTGTTAAAAAGAAAGGAATATTCTTCTCCAAGTGAAGATGAGGCATATTTTTCAATGGATTTGCCTATCAAAGATATAGTGTTACGAACAAGGAGACCAGGAGACTGGATGATTCCTTTTGGAAAATCATCAAAAACTAAGGTGAAAGATATTTTTCAAAGTGAAAAAACACCTAAATCTCAAAGGGAGATTATTCCCTTTATGATGTATAAAGATCGAATTCTTTGGATACCAGGCGTGAAAAGATCTAATGAATTTTTGTATACAAATGACGAAGGCATTTTAATTAAAAGAGAGGTAGAATCATGAATCATATGGACAAAGATGTGAAAGAAATATTGTTTTCAAAGGAAGAAATCCATAATAAGGTTGCAGAACTAGGGGAAAAAATTACAAAAGATTACAAAGATGTTGACAATCTATTGGTTATTTGTGTTTTAAAGGGAGCTGTTTCCTTTTTATCTGATTTGATCCAAGAGATTCCTTTACCTCTTGTTATAGATTTTATGGATGTATCAAGTTATGGTAGTGGGGTTTCCTCCACAGGAGAGGTTCGAATCTTAAAGGATTTAGATTCTTCTGTAGAGGGCCGGAACATATTAATTGTAGAAGATATTATAGACACTGGTATCACATTAAATTATTTGAAGAAGTTATTATTAAGTCGAGGGGCAACTTCTGTGGAAGTGGTTACCTTACTAACGAAACCTTCTCGGAGACAAAAAGGTGTCGATGTAAAATATGTAGGCTATGAAATTGATGATTTATTTGTCGTAGGTTATGGACTGGATTATAATGAGAAATATAGAAACCTTCCATATATTGGATACCTTAAAGAAGAAGTTTACTCTTAAAAGGAACCTTTATTCTATTATTGAAGGGGACTTTGTAAAGTGATATAATCATATAGATAAGTCTCGCTAGATATAGCGAGTTACATTTTTTATTATAGTGAAATTAATTGGGGATACCCAAATGAACATGAAGGAGGAAATAGATTGAAAAGGAGAATGGGTGGTACTGGTTTTTATATCATACTGCTTCTTTTATTAGTTGGGGCCATTCGTATCATAAGTCCTCCCTCTCAGACAGTCCCGGAAAAATCCTATGACCAGTTGGTAAAGGCGATAGACTCAAGAGAGGCAGACACCATTGAGGCAAAACAACGAATTTTTACTGTGACTTTAAAGTCAGGGGATCAGTTTAAAACTTTTGTACCTGAATTTTTCGCCCAAGATATTCAAGATCATTTGAAAGAACCTGTTGAAAAAGGAGAAATCACAGTTCAAGGCTTTCCGGAAGACAATTCTGGTTGGTTAATTCAACTTTTACCAAACTTACTCATTATTATAGGGATCTTTTTCTTATGGTATATGATGTTCCAAAATAGCCAAGGTGGCGGCGGAAAAATGATGAATTTTGGAAAATCAAAGGCTAGAGAATTTAAAGAAGATCCAGATAATTTAGTAACCTTTGAACAAGTTGCCGGTTTACAAGAAGAAAAGGAAGAATTAGGAGAAATTGTAGATTTCTTGAAAAATCCGAGAAAATTTGTAAATATGGGAGCTAGAATTCCAAAAGGAGTTTTAATGGTTGGCCCTCCAGGAACAGGTAAAACTTATTTAAGTAAGGCTGTTGCAGGAGAAGCTAAAGTTCCTTTCTTTACGATCAGTGGTTCTGATTTCGTAGAAATGTTTGTTGGAGTTGGGGCAAGTCGTGTTAGAGACCTTTTTGAAACAGCCAAGAAAAATGCACCTTGTATTATATTTATAGATGAAATTGATGCAGTAGGTCGTCGAAGAGGGGCTGGTGTTGGAGGAGGACATGACGAAAGAGAACAAACACTAAACCAATTACTTGTGGAAATGGATGGTTTTGGAACCAATGAAGGGGTTATTGTTATGGCTGCTACTAACCGAGCAGATATTCTTGACCCTGCATTATTAAGACCAGGACGTTTTGACAGAACTGTTTTTGTAGGTGTTCCTGATGTACGAGGAAGGGAACAGATTTTGGAAATTCATTCCAAGAAAAAACCTTTATCAAAAGAGGTAAACTTAAGGACCATCGCTAGACAAACTCCAGGATTTACTCCAGCAGATTTAGAAAATCTTATGAATGAAGCAGCTCTTTTAGCTGCTAGAAGAAATGAAGCTGCAATCCAAATGGAAGATGTGGAAGAGGCAAATATAAAAGTACAAGCGGGTCCAGCTAAAAAAAGTAAAGTTGTTAGTGAAACTGAAAGAAAACTTACAGCTGTACATGAAGCAGGACATGCTATAGTTTCTAGAGCTTTACCGGGACATGATCCTGTTCATATGATTACTATTATTCCAAGGGGAATGGCAGGTGGTTTCACTGCATATATTCCTGAAGATGATGTAAACTTTATGACAAAAGGTGAAATGGAGAATAAATTAGTTTCTCTACTTGGAGGACGTGTTTCAGAAAGTTTAGTACTAGATGATATATCTACAGGAGCATCTAATGATATTGAACGTGCCACAAAGATAGCTCGAGATATGGTTACAAGGTATGGAATGAGCGACAAGCTTGGTACCATTAATTATGGTACTGATGAAGAACAAGTCTTTATGGGACGGGATTTTGGTAGACATCAAGAGTATTCAGAAAAAGTGGCAAGTGAAATTGATAGTGAAATTCGAGATTTAATTCATACAGCCTATAATAGAGCAGAAGATATTTTAAAAGAAAATATGGATATTTTATTACGAGTTTCAGATGCCCTATTGGAACGAGAAACTATTAATGGAAAAGAATTTGAAATACTCTATCAAGGTGGAGAATTAGAAAAAGAAGAAAATGATGATTTTAATCATGATGAATCCATACAAAAATCAGATCTTTCCCAAAAAGCAACAAAAATAGTAGAAGAAATGGAAAAAGAAAAAACGAAAAGTGAAGATTCATCAGAAGAGTAATATATTACCTCCAAGGATTTCAAATGGAAAATCTTGGAGGTTTTTTATGCTTTCTTTAGTAAAGATATAAAATACTAAAGGTTGTCCTATATTAAAAGAGGAACAACAATAAATTACGATTATAAGATAAATCATATTAAATAAAAAGATGATTCCTCATTTTTGGGAATCATCTTTTATATTCTATTTATGAAAAGATACTTTTTCAATTATTATTGTTGTTCTTATTGTCGCTTTTTTTCGAAGAACGTTTATTATTGTTATTATCCTTTTTGTCATTGTCTTTCTTGTCATCATCATTTTTTGGTTTTGGTTTCGGTTTACGATACAATTTTTTTGTATTTTTCGCACTAGTACCATCTACAAAAAGTTCTGTATAACCGGCGCCAGATATATATTTTCTATAGATACCATCTGGTTTTTCAAATTCTTTATCTTCTAGATCTTCGTGGACAGAGGTCATAATTGCCCGCCATAACCTAGCCGCCATACGAGAGTGATCCCATAGGGGAGTATTGTCATCATTTCCAATCCAAACAGAACAAGTATAGTAAGGAGTATATCCAACAAACCATGAGTCTCGTTTTCTATTTGTTGTACCTGTTTTACCAGCTTCATGGAAACCTGGAAGATTTGCATAAGTTCCTGTTCCTCTACGAACTACATCTTCTAAGATATTTGTTAGAATATAAGCATTTTGAGGAGAGGTAATTTCTTTACCTTCACGCTTTGCATGGTATATTTCTTCTCCACTTGTTGTAGTAATAGAATTTACAAATGTAGGTTTCATAAACTTTCCTTCATTTGCCAAAGTTGTAAAGCCACCTGCCATCTCAAGGGGAGTGGCTCCATGGGTCATCCCTCCTAAACACATAGCGGAAAAGTTAAAGTCATTGTATTTTTTATTTTGTTCTGGTGTGACCAAATGATTAAAACCAATGGAATGTAAAGTGTCATACATTTTTGTTACAGCATCCACTTCATCATAAGGTGAGATATCTTTTCCCACTAAGTATGCTCCAACATTTGAAGATTTTATAATTAATCTTCTCACAGTGGTCCAACCTTGATATCCTGTAGAATTTTTCGGTGCGTAGGAATACTTCCGTCCTTTTTTTATAGGGACATCATTATAAGCATCCCCTGCAGTAATACCATTGTTAAAAGCTGTTAAATAAACGGAAATTGGTTTAATACTGGATCCTGGCTGTCTAGGATTTTTTGCTCGATTTAAGATATTGTTACCAGCAATTCCTCGACCTCCCACTAAAGCTTTGACTTCCCCGGTATGTTGATCTAAAATAACGGAACCAACCTGTGGTTGAGGGATTCCATTTTCATCAATTTTATGACCAGGATAGTATCGTTTATTGGAAGTAACTTCTTCCAATTTTTTTTGCATCTCAATATCCAAGGATGTGTTTATTTGCAATCCACCATTATAGAAAATACGATTTGCTTCTTCTGGGGAATGACCTTGGGCTTCTAAAATTTCAATTACTTCATCTTTTACTGCATATACATAGTAAGAGGAAATCCCTTTTAATCCACGAGTACCAAGGTGAATTTCAATGGGTTCATTTAAAGCTTCTTGATATTTTTCATCATCTAAGTATCCTTGACGATGCATTTTCTCTAGAATAAGTTCTTGTCTTTCTTTACTAACTGGATTAAATACTGCTTTTTCCATTTTCAAATAGCCACTATTGATTTGCGATTGGTCATAAATATCAATCTTCTCTAAATCTAAAAGCTCCTGGGCAATATCTTTTTGTTCATCTGTTGCCTCTTCTGGATTATCCTTAACTGGAGTTAGAACTAGTTCAACTTTTTCTAAATCATCGTTTTCATCAATAGGTTCTAAATGAAATGGAGTATACTTAGAAGGACGATTAGTAATTCCTGCAATTAAAGCAGATTGTGCAACTGTTAGTTCAGACACATCTTTATCAAAAAAAGTTTTAGCAGCTGC
Source organism: Tissierellia bacterium (assembly GCA_030537855.1). Taxonomy (GTDB): domain Bacteria; phylum Bacillota; class Clostridia; order Tissierellales; family Peptoniphilaceae; genus JAUNVD01. Next base: position 69,792 of record JAUNVD010000003.1, read on the forward strand.
TTGAACTCCTACCGTTCCTTTGGAAAAACCTGCAGAATTTAAATAGCCTTCTAAAATTTCATCTTTTGTCAGACCCTGTTCTAATTGAAAGGCATAGTAGGTATCTTGTAACTTTCTTTCAATACTTTTATCATGGCTACTATAAAGATTTTTTGCTAGCTGCATGGTAATGGTCGAAGCTCCTTGATCAAAACTCCTTGTCTTTAAATCATGAAGCAATGCTCCACCTACCCGTTTATAATCCACACCATTATGCTCATAAAAACGTTCATCTTCTATAGCAATGGCAGCTTCTTGTAAACCCTTAGGTATTTGTGACAATGGAACATATTCCATAAATTCATTTTGTACTAATTTTTCAATTAAGTCCCCATGACTATCATATACAGCAGAAGTTTCTGCTAAAATACTTCGATAATTTTTAGGGTCAATATCTGGGGATTTTTTTAAAAAAGCAATGAGACAGCCACCTACCAAGGTGACTCCAGCGATTGCTATAATAAGTATAAGCAAAATTAGAATTTTTATGATACTAAAGAAGTTAAATGCGCTTTTTCCTTTAGGTTCTCCCCTTCTAGAAGTTTGTTTCATAAAAGACCTCCCTTTCTCACTATTATAACAGAAGTTTTCTAAAACGTCAGGGATTTTATTATTATACCATGATGTAATAGGAGTGTAATCTTTTATATTCATGTTAAAAAATATTCATTACTTAATAGGAGAAGTGGTTAAGAAGAAAAATGTAAACAAACCCCTTGATGTAGAGAAAAAATCAAGGGGATTATTACTATTTTTTATTTTTATAATATAAATAAATAGGTAGACCGATAAGGGCAACGATAATACCAATCATCGATAACTTAAACATTGAGATTAATGTAGAAATAACTAAGTAAGAACCACCAAAAATACCGAGTATGGGAATTACAGGGTAAAGAGGGGTGGAATAAAGACCATCTTTTCGTGGGTATTTCTTTCGAAGAATGAACACTCCAAACACAGCTAGGGTAAAGAAAACCCATACAACGAAGATTACCATATTCGTCACTGTTTCAAAAGTTCCTGAAAAAATATAAATACAAGTTAAGATAATTTGTAATATGATACAAGGAACAGGTGTATCAAATTTTGGAGATATTTTACTTAATATTTGATGGCCAGGAAGTAGTTGTCTTTGAGCCATAGGTAGGATATTTCTTTCATTATTCATCATTTGTGCGTTCATGGTGACCACAGAAGAAATTAAAACTCCTACAGAAACTAATGTGGCTCCTTTATGGCCAAATAAAGATTTAGCAACATCTACTCCAATATTTTCTGATCCTACAATAGTATTTGCAGGTATATTTCTAAAAATAACAACATTAAAAAGAGCATAGACAGCAGTTACAAAGACGAGAGCAATAATAATTGCCTTTGGTAAATTCTTTTCAGAGTTTACTAATTCTTCCCCTAAGGTACAAGTGGAAACCCAACCGTCATAAGCCCAAAGAGCTCCAATTAAAGCTCCTGATATTGTTATGGACTTTGAATTCGAAATTAAATCCATATTAATAGATCCAGGAATATTTTTTTGAAAAAAACCAAAGAAAAGAATAGCAAAAATTGGAGCTAATTTACCAATGGTTCCTGCAACTTGAAGCTTCATTGCTCCTTTTGTTGAAAGTATTTGAATGATTCCAAATAAAATTACCACAGATATTGAAAGAATACGCATACCTGTACTACTTAACTTAATAAAATAGGAAGCAAAGGTTGCAAAGGCAATAGCAGAAGCAGCAGCTCCCCCAGGACCTGAGACTAAAATTGTGACCCAACCATAAAGAAAACCAATCGCTTCTCCATATAGCTCTGATAGATAGGTATAAAGTCCTCCTAATTTTGGTATGTAAGCAGCAATTTCTGCAATGGTTAATGCAGAACAAAGTGAGATAAGTCCAGCTACAATCCACATAATGATGGCCATTTGTGTAGAACCGGAGTTCTCCAATACTACTGATGGTTTTAAAAAAACACCAGTACCAATCACAAAAGAGATTCCAAACATGGTGGCTTCAAATAAACTTAAATTTCTTTGAAGCTGTCCTTGCTTTTCTCCCACATTCTTCGTTTCCATATACGACCTCCATAAAATATTGTAATACCTTCTGGGGATTTAATATATTAAACAATCGTTAATAAATAATTTTTTAACAATCAAGAGAAAATCCCAAGAAATCAGTATCCAAAAGGAATGGTAACATAACTTTAGGATTGTTTCAAGGAAGAAAAATTAAAAATAATGAATTTATATAAGAATCATATTTTAAGTATAAAACAATAAATACTTAAGTTTCTTGGGAAGATATACAATAATATTTGTGATTAGATTTTAGAAAAAGGTTGAAACTTCAAAGGTATATGCTATTATAATACTGTATTTATTATTTAAGAGAGGGATTTTATGAAAGGATATCTTACAGATGTACCTGGTATTAAAGTAGGTCATAGTGAAAAAGTTTCCACTGGTGTTACTGTAGTCCTGCCTCCTAAAGGCTCAACTTGTGGAGTTGATGTTCGAGGTGGAGCTCCTGGAACAAGAGAAACTGATTTACTACGTCCTGAAAATTTTGTTGATAAGGTACATGGGTTAATATTGGCGGGAGGTTCCGCATATGGACTAAATGCTGCTACAGGAGTAATGGAGTATTTAGAAGAGAAAGGTATCGGCTTAGATGTAGATGTAGGGATTGTTCCCATTGTACCAGGGGCCGTTATTTTTGATTTGATATGTGGAGATCCTAAGATTCGTCCAGATCATCAATTAGGGTATTTGGCCTGTGAAAATGCATCTACGGAAGAAAATAGACGTGGGTTAGTTGGAGCAGGTATAGGTGCAACCATTGGTAAAATTTTAGGTCCTGAATATGCTATGAAATCAGGAATAGGTTCCGCTTCTGTGCAAGTTGGAGATCTTGTTGTTGGAGCTATTACTGTTTTAAATGCCTTTGGTGATATTTATAAAAATGGAACTCAAATAGCCGGTGTATATGATCGTGAAAATAAAAAGCTATTAAACACCATGGAAATATATCCTCATCATTCTGATTATAATGCCTTTTCTTCGGGTAAAAATACAACGATCACCATCGTGGCAACTAATGGCAAGTTTGATAAAGCTGGTTGTCAAAAGATTTCTTCTATGGCTCATAATGGATATGGTCGGGCAATTTATCCTGTCCATACCATGTTTGACGGAGATACGATTTTTACCGTATCCACCAATGAAGTTCGTGGTGATCTTAGTTATGTTGGAGCATTAGCATCTAAGGTTGTAGAAGATGCAATTATAGATGCTGTGTATGCTGCAAAATCTTTTTGTGGCTTTCCAGCAATGGAAGATGTTTTATAAAGTGACCGATATCCTTAAAGGAATTGGATCAGGAGGTTTAAAATGAATGTTATGAGAAGAGAAAAAGATTTAAGCGTGAAGAAGATGGTTATTGTGGCCATGCTTGGAGCAATCACTGTAGTATTGGGATTGACTCCCTTAGGATTTGTGCCTATTGGCCCTTTAAATGCAACAACCATGCATATTCCTGTTTTAATCGGTGCAATTCTAGAAGGCCCTGTGGTAGGGGGATTGGTAGGTTTAATTTTTGGATTGTCCAGTTTATTTAATGCTATCACCAGACCTACGCCGATTTCTTTTGTGTTTTACAATCCTTTAATATCTATTGTACCGAGAATCTTATTAGGTGTATTATCAGGTCTTTTATTTGAGGCTTTAAGAAAAAGAGAAGATAAAAACATTAAAACTATTGTAAATATTTTATGGGGTATTATTATTTTATTCCTAGGTATTGGATTATACCGTGGAGTTACTGGTGGGAAGTCAGGGTATATGATTAGCTTAAATATTGTATTTCTCCTTCTTTCCCTAGGTACAGCATATATGATGAATCGAAAATTACAAAGTAATTTAGCCGTTATGGTAAGTGCTTTTGCAGGGACATTACTACATTCTTTAATGGTGATGGGAGGAATTTATTTCTTTTTTGCAGAAAGATATCTACAAGCATTTGATCCTCCCATATCTATGGAAGCGGCAAGGACAACAATTTTTGGTGTTATATTAACTTCAGGTGTTCCCGAAGGAATTCTAGCAGTTATTATTGTTTCTGCAGTGGTAGCAGCGATGAAAGGGAAATACCCTAAGCTTGGAAGGTGAGTTATGTTATTAGTCATTGATGTGGGAAATACAAATATAGTTTTTGGGGTTTATAAGGGAGATGTGTTGATTCATGATTGGAGAATTTCTAGTAATAAAGGACGATCCAGTGATGAATATGGATTATTATTTTATCAAATCTTAGCTCACCGAAATATTCGTCCCTTTGATATTGATGCTGTGATTATTTCATCGGTTGTTCCAAATTTAATGCATACTTTACCAAATATGGTTTATAAATACTTTAATAAGGAACCAATTGTAGTAGAAGCAGGTATTAAAACAGGTTTAAATATTCGGTATGATAATCCCAAAGAAGTAGGAGCAGATCGAATTGTAAATGCAGTTGCTGCTCTAAAAAATTATGGTGGACCTTGTATCATTATTGATATTGGTACAGCCATTACTTTTTGTGTTGTTACAAAGCAAAAAGATTATCTTGGTGGTTTAATTATTCCAGGAATTGGAATCTCAGCAGAAGCTCTTTTTACAAGAACTTCAAAACTACCAAAGATTGAAATTATTGAACCAGAAGAAATTATTGGTAAAACAACGGTTTCTTCTATGCAAGCTGGACTATATTACGGTTTCTCTACAATGATCGATGGAATTATTGGTAAGATACTTGATGAATTAAAATGCGATCGAAAAGAAGTAAATATCATTGCAACTGGTGGATTTTCCGGACTCCTTTTAGGAGAAAGCAAGTACAATATTATAGTCGACCGCTACTTAACATTAGATGGACTACGAATTATCTATGAAATGAATTTATGATGGAGACTCCCATTCAAAAGGATGGGAGATTCCTTTTTAAAGGAGAACAATGAAATTAAAAGTATATTTAGCACCTTTAGCAGGGTATACAGATCAACCGTATCGTGAAATAGTATCAAAGTATTATCCTACAGGAATGACAACAGAAATGGTCAGTATGAGAGCATTATATTATGGAGATAAAAAAACAAAGAAAATGCTTCAACCATTCCCTAATGAAAAGAATATATCTTTACAAATTTTTGGAGATGATCCAAAAATGATGGCTTTTTGTGTTGAAGAATACTTAAATGAATTAGAAACCTATACGTCCTTTGACATTAATATGGGTTGTCCTGCTCCAAAAATTGTAAAATCAGGTTCAGGTTCTGCACTTTTAAAAGATTTACCACGAGCTTATGATATGATGAAAAGAGTGGTACAAGTAGCAAATCGTCCAGTATCTATTAAAACGAGAAAAGGATTTGATGGAGAAGAAGGGTTAGAATTGGCAAAAATGGCAGAAGATGCAGGTGTTTCTTCCATTACCATCCATGGACGGACTAGGACCATGTACTATTCTGGGCTTGCTGATTGGGATTTTATTCGTAAGGTAAAGGAAGAAGTATCAATCCCTGTTATAGGGAATGGAGACATTGAACATTACGAAGATGGAATGGAAAAAGTAAAATTCTCAAAAGTAGATGGAATTTCTATAGGAAGAGGCGCCATTGGGAATCCCTGGATATTTGAAGAATTTAATCGTAAGGGGGAAGGTTTAGAATACACCCCTCCTAGTATGGAAGAAAGATTAAAAGTAGCAAGAAATCATATAGAACTTGCCTGTAAGTATTATGGAGATTATGTAGGAATTCGAGAAATGAGAAAGCATTTAATGGGATATACTAAAGGTTTACCTGATTCTGCGAAACTAAGAAATGAAATCAATCAATTTACAGATAAAGATGAACTTTTAGACTTTTTAAAAAGTTATGGAGAAGGAAATGTAATATAATTATTTTATTTATCAATATAGTAAAAAAGACATATGAAACCTTGTATTTATCAACATAAGAGACATTAAGACAAAGGTTCGCCCTTGACTTTTCTATTATAATTGATTATAATAATTGAAACTTTTAAAATATGTGAGCATGAGAAATAAGGCGAGGGCCTTATTTTTTCGAGTTGTTCACCAAAGATGGGAGCTAGAGTATGGTTGATAAGGATATATTTTTTACCCCAGAAGGGTTAAAAAAGATTGAAGATGAAATTGAATTCTTAAAAACTGTTCGTCGTAAGGAAGTTGCAGAAAGGATTAAAGTAGCTTTAGGATACGGTGATTTAAGTGAGAATTCTGAATATGATGAGGCTAAAAACGAACAAGCACAAGTAGAAGAGCGAATTGCCAAATTAGAGAACATGGTTCGAAATGCCTATGTTATTGACGAAGATGAGCTAAATAAAGAAGTTGTTAACATTGGTTCCACTGTGAAAGTTAAAGAAATCGACTCAGGTGAAACCGATGAATATAATATTGTTGGTAGTGCAGAAGCTGATCCATTGGAAGGAAAAATTTCCAATGAAAGCCCTGTTGGAAATGCACTACTAGGAAAGAAAGTTGGAGATATTGCAGAGGTAGAAGTTCCTATTGGAATGTTGCGATATGAAGTGTTGGAAATTTCTCTGTGAAAAATTTAGGAGGTAGAAAATGGCGGGGATTGAAAATTTAAATGAAATGCTTCTGATGAGGAGAGAAAAACTTAAGAAACTTCAAGAAGAAGGAAAGAATCCTTTTGTCAATGAAACCTATGATGTGTCTCATCATAGTAATGAGATCAAAGACCAATTTGACGAAATGGAAGGCAACGAAGTATCAGTAGCTGGACGTATTATGTCGAAACGGGGACATGGTAAGGTTATGTTTATGGACTTGCAAGATATGAATGGAAGAGTTCAAATCTTTGCAAGACAAGACAATTTGGAAGATGTGTACGATGATGTTAAGACATATGATATTGGAGACATTATTGGCGTTAAAGGAGAAGTTTTTAAAACAAAAGCAGGGGAAATTTCTGTTAGAGCATCAGAAATTATTCTTCTAAGTAAATCACTACAAATTCTACCTGAAAAGTTTCATGGATTAAAAGATCAAGACTTAAGATATCGTCAAAGATATGTTGATTTAATTGTAAATCCTGAAGTAAAAGAAGTATTTATAAAAAGAAGCAAAATTATTAAGGCTGTAAGAGAATATTTAGATAATTTAGGGTTCTTAGAAGTGGATACTCCTATTTTAGGAACTATTGCTGGTGGTGCAAATGCAAGACCTTTCTTAACTCACCACAATGCATTAGATATTGATATGCAACTGAGAATAGCCAATGAATTATTTTTAAAGAGATTAATTGTTGGTGGGTTTGACAAAGTGTATGAAATGGGTAAAATGTTTAGAAATGAAGGGATTGATACAAGACATAATCCTGAATTTACTAATATTGAACTTTACCAAGCATATACAGACTATGAAGAAATGATGCGTATTACTGAAAATCTTTTTGCCTATGTAGCAGAAAAAGTTCTTGGTACCACAAAAATTACCTATCAAGGAACAGAAATTGATTTAACACCACCTTGGAAGAGAATTCGTATGGACGAAGCAGTCAAAGAATATACAGGGATCGACTTTAACGATATTAAAGATGATGAACAAGCAAAGGCCATTGCACAAGCAAAGGGCTTGGAAGTAGAACCTTTCTGGACAAAAGGTCATATATTAGCAGAATTATTTGAAGAATTTTGTGAAGAGCATTTAGTTCAACCAACCTTTGTACTTGGTCATCCTGTGGAAATTTCACCACTTGCTAAGAGAAATCCGGACAATCCGGCAATTACCAATCGATTTGAAGCCTTTGTTAATACTTGGGAATTGGCTAATGCCTTTTCCGAGTTAAATGACCCTATTGACCAAAGGGAACGATTCGAAGCGCAAGTTCGTGATAAAGAAGAAGGGGATGAAGAAGCCCATCCAATGGACTACGACTTTATCAATGCCATTGAAGTTGGATTACCTCCAACAGGAGGATTAGGTATTGGAATCGACCGTATGATTATGCTTATTACGGACCAACCAAGTATTCGAGATATAATATTCTTCCCTACAATGAAGCCTTTAGACGAACAAGGTTCTTCTGAAGAAGAATAAAAAGCCAACAAAATTGCTGGAAGGGGTCGACCAGAAGAGTACAATTTAATGTAATTAAAGCGTACATGAAAGAAAGTTTTCGAGGAAATCTATTGTATTTAATGCGTTAAAAGGAAATAGTACACATTACACTGGATAGAAGGACTAAGTTAATGAAAAGATTCATTTATGTAATCGTCAGTTTTTCCGGACTGGTATATGCTTATTTGCTCTACCAACTATGCTTTGAAAAAATAGGATCGTTTAATCTGGAGATATTTTCTTTTGTCTTGGCTCTTCTTTTTAATGTGTTTTCTAATTGGGTGATTTTTTCTAAGCGCCAGAAATGGCTGCTTGTTATATATCTCCTTATCCAAATTGGAATTTACGCACTATGTACAGCTGTTTATTTTGAACCTAGATCTATGGAAATTTTGGACAATAAATACTGGCTCTCCACTATCAGGTACAATATGACTTTGGCAATGATCATGTTCTTTGCAACCTTATTTCGCTTTATAAAGATTAGCTTGGAAGAAAGAAGATTAAAGTGATAGAATATAGCACAATGGTGCCTCTCACCTTCTAAAGTAAAAAGCCATCGATATCTATCTTATACTGAATATGAAAAAACTGAAAGGTATCTAAGAAGCAACTTATAGAAATCACAGCATAAAAATAAGCTCTAAACTATCCATTGGGGAGTGAATCCCCAATGGATAGTTTTTTAAAAGATGTTTTCTATTTTATTCTTGAAAGTGGGATTTTCTACAATCGTAAGACCTATTCTTTTGACTTTCCAAACCCTTTCCTTTTTGATGAGCGTAGACTTTTTTCGCTTTTCTTTTAACTTTAAGAATTAATTAATATGTTGATACATGTTTAAGGTATTTATCTTAGAAAAAAGGTTATGTATACCATAATATACATAATTCTTTCAAATTTCATTGATATTTTCATGAAATTGGGGTATTCTATAATAGAAAGAAAGAATTGTAATAAATTTGGTAATGTTTTCATAACCAAAGAAATTCTAAGGAGTGTGACAATGGATTACAAAAAGGTATATGAAGAAAAATTGATTTCAGCAAAGAAAGCTGCGGAATTGGTAAAATCAGGTGATTGGGTAGACTATGGATGGACTGCAGGAACAACAACAGCAGTTGATGCAGAGTTAGCAAAAAGAGTAGATGAGCTTGAAAATATTAATTTACGTGGTGGAGTTCTTATGAGAAAACCTGCCATTTTTGATGCAGATCCTGAAGGAAAAGTTTTCACTTGGAACTCATGGCATGCTGGAGGTTTAGAAAGAAAAAGAATCAATGCAGGAAAAGGTGGATTCTACATTCCTTTACGTTATTCTGAAATGCCAAAGTGGTACCGTGAGAATAATTCAGTAGATGTAGCAATTGTACCTGTTACTCCAATGGATAAGCATGGTTATTTCAATTTTGGTCTAAACGCTTCTCATTTACATGCTGTTATGGAAGTTGCTAAAATTGTAATCTTAGAAGTAAATGAAAATTTACCTCGATGCTTAGGTGGATATGAAACAGATATTCATATTGATGATATTGATTATATCGTTGAAGGGGATAATCCAGAAATGCCTGAACTTCCTGCTGGTGGTTGGTCAGATGTAGATGAAAAAGTTGCCCATATGGTAGTAGAAGAAATTCCTAATGGAGCATGTTTACAATTAGGTATTGGTGGAATGCCCAATGCTATAGGTTCTATTATTGCAGATTCTGATTTAAAAGATTTAGGAGTTCACACTGAAATGTACGTGGATGCTTTTGTGGATATGTCCATGAAGGGTAAAATCACAGGCGCAAAGAAGAATATCGATAAATATCGTCAAACTTATGCATTTGCAGCAGGAACAAAGAAATTATATGAATTTTTAGATAATAATCCTGAAGCAATGGCTGCTCCTGTAGATTATACAAATGCATCTAAGACTATATCTCAATTAGACAATTTTATTTCTATTAACAATGCAGTAAATATTGACCTCTGGGGACAAGTGAGTTCTGAAAGTAGTGGATATAAACATATTTCTGGTGCTGGTGGACAACTTGATTTTGTACTTGGAGCCTATGAATCAAAAGGTGGAAAATCCTTTATTTGTTTAGCTTCTACTTTTGAAACAAAAGATGGGGAATTAAAATCTAGAATTGTACCAGATTTCCAAACAGGTTCTGCTATTACTGCTGCTAGACCGAATACACATTGGTTAGTAACAGAATATGGTAAGTTTAATGCTAAAGGAAAGAGTACCTGGGAAAGAGCAGAAGGTATTATTAATTTAGCTCATCCAGACTTTAGAGATAAACTTATTGAAGATGCAGAAAAAATGGGTATTTGGAGAAAATCAAATAAGAAATAAGTTTTAGGAAGGAACGGTATGCCGTTCCTTCTCTTATTCTATATATTGTGATATTTTATAGAATTAAGTTATCTAGTTGATTTTTGCCTTTTCCAATGTTATACTTTAAATGAATTAAATATGAAGCCTTATTAAGAGTGGTGGAGTGAATAGGCACTGTGAAGCCCAGCAACCTGTAAGTGGTGCTAAATCCTACAGAAGTTCGTTTTCTGAAAGATGAGGAATTAACCCTCTTTCTTTTAGATTGAGGTTTTTTTATTGGGAGGTTAATATGAAACGTTGGTTATTTACATCAGAATCTGTTACAGAGGGTCATCCAGATAAGGTATGTGATCAGATTTCCGATGCAATATTAGATGCTATTTTAGAAAAAGATAAGGAAGCTAGAGTGGCTTGTGAAGCTATGGCAAGTACTGGTATGGTTGTAATCACTGGTGAAATTACCACTTCTTCTTATGTAGATTTTAATAAAATTGTACGAGGTACTTTAGAGGAGATTGGTTATAATCAAGATTCTGGTGGTGGATTTGTTGCGGATACCTGTGCTGTGTTATCGGCTATTCAAGAACAATCCCCAGATATTGCTATGGGAGTAGATCGTTTTAAAGAAGAGGGAGTAGATGAACTAGATGCCTTTGGAGCTGGAGATCAAGGGATTATGTTTGGGTTTGCTTGTACAGAAACTGAAGAATATATGCCTTTACCTATTTCTCTTGCCCATAGATTAGCAAGAAGATTAACAGAAGTTCGGAAGTCTAAAATCTTAACATATCTTCGTCCTGATGGGAAAACTCAAGTGACCGTTGAATATGAAGATGGAAAACCTGTACGCCTAGAAAATATTGTAGTTAGTACTCAACATGGGGAAGAGGTATCCTTAGATCAAATTCGAGAAGATATTTTACGTGAAGTTATCAAACCAGTTGTTGGGGAAGAGCTTATGGATGAAGAGACGAAGATTTATGTGAACCCAACAGGTAGATTCGTTATGGGAGGTCCTGTTGCAGATGCTGGTGTGACTGGTAGAAAGATAATTGTAGATACTTATGGTGGCTATTGTCGTCATGGAGGAGGCGCTTTTTCAGGGAAAGACCCGACGAAAGTAGACCGTTCAGCTGCATATGCAGCTAGACATGTAGCCAAAAACATTGTTGCTGCAGGATTTGCTGAAAAATGTGAAATAGGTCTATCTTATGCTATTGGCGTTGCTAAACCACTTTCTATCTATGTGGAAACATTTGGTACAGGTGTACTTGAGGATAATGAGATTGAAACAATAATTCAAAAACATTTTGATTTACGTCCAGCAGCAATTATTAAAGATTTAGATCTTCTTCAACCTATTTACAGACAATGTGCAGCATATGGTCATTTTGGACGAGATGATCTAGAATTACCGTGGGAAAGACTGGATAAGGTTGAAGATTTGAAAAAGGAATTACCATAAATGTTTTAAAGGATGTCCTAAGGGATGTCCTTTTTTCAAGAAATACAATTAGCCCATGATTTGGTACAATAGATAAGAGGAGGTGGGGAAATGTTAATCCATGGCGTGATTCGTTCCATCATATTTCATAATGAATCTAATGGGTATACTGTTGCAAGATTATATGCGGAGGAAGAAGATGAAGAGATTACGATTGTAGGAACTTCCTTGACCATTGAAGTAGGAAAAGAATTAGAACTTGAAGGAGAATGGGTCTTTCATCCAAAATATCAGGAGCAGTTTTCTTTTACTTCTTACAAAGAACATTTACCCACTACAAAAGAAGGAATTGTCCGCTATTTAAGTTCAGGAATGATACCCTATGTAGGGAAGAAAATGGCAAAAAGATTGGTAGACAAATTTGGAGATAAAACCTTAGATATTATGGAATCTAATCCCAATCGTCTATTGGAAATTGAAGGAATTGGAGAAAAGAAGTTAAAGAAAATAAAAGAAGCTTTTGAGGAACAACAAGAGGTACGGGATATTTTACTTTTTACACAAAGCTATGGAATTTCTACAAATTTAGCTGTTAAAATTTACCGAAAATTTGGAGAGGCTTCTATGGAAATTATGAAGCAAAATCCCTATCGGTTGGCAGAAGAAGTTCGTGGTATTGGTTTTAATACAGCTGACCAAATTGCTAGAAACCTAGGTTTTTCTCCAGATAATCCTTTAAGAAAGCGTGGAGCTATTTCATATGTAATGCAAGGTAGTATTCAGCAAGGTCATTGTTATTATCCTCTTAAATTAGTGGAAGAAAAGGTATCGAAACTACTTAATATTCCTAGGGAAGAAGTGGAATTTTCTCCGATGGAATTAGCCGTACATCCTAATTTTTATGTAGCAAAAAATGAGGAAGAGTTATGTTTATACTATGTGGGTATGTATCGTTGGGAAAATTTTGTGGCTCAAGATATTTTTCGTCGATTAAGAAAAAACTTTACCCTAGAAGGAGAAAAAGGAGATATCGACTCTTTATTAAAGAATTTTGAAATAGATTTAGCAAAGAAACAAAAAGAAGCTTTATGGCGAGCTTTAGAAAGTTCTATTATGATTTTAACAGGTGGTCCTGGTACGGGAAAAACTACAACTCTTCGAGCTATACTACTTTTATTAGAATCTATGGGGAAAAAAGTTACCTTAGCAGCTCCTACAGGACGTGCAGCAAAGAGAATGGAAGAGGCTACAAATCGTAAGGCTTATACCATTCACCGACTATTGGCAGCTGAATATTCTGAGGATCAACTTTTTTCCAATATGGACTTTGATGAAGAAATTGAAACAGATGTTTTAATCATCGATGAAGTGAGTATGGTAGACCTACCTTTAATGTATCGAACGCTAAAGGCTTTACCTGTAGATGCTAGATTAATCTTGGTAGGAGACAAGGATCAGCTACCTTCTGTGGGACCAGGAAATGTATTAAGAGATCTTATTTTATCCCAGTATATTCCTGTAGTGGAGCTTGATGAAATCTTTCGACAAGAAAAGGATTCTCAAATTGTAAACAATGCTCATATGATTAATCATGGGAAATATCCTAAGGTGAATGCACCAGGGGGAGATTTTTATTTTATTCATCAATCTAAGGAGAAGACGGTAGAGGAAATTATTTCTTTAGTGAAACAACGATTACCGGATTTTTATAATATTAATAATATGGATGATATCCAAGTTCTTACACCTATGCGAAAAGGGGTTGTTGGAGTAGAATACTTAAATGAAAAACTTCAAGCTGTATTAAATCCACCAAATAAGAATAAAGGGGAGGCCACTGTTCTTGGCACCACTTTCCGTGTTGGAGACAAGGTGATGCAAATTAAAAATAATTACCAATTGTCTTGGAAGACTACGTCACAGACTTATCAGGAAGAGGGAGAAGGAATTTTTAATGGAGATACAGGGATTGTCACATCTATTGATGAAGAAGAAAAGATGGTTACCATAACATATGATGATGTAAGAGAGGTAGAATATTCTTATCAAATGTTAGAAGAGGTTCACCTTTGTTATGCAACGACGATTCATAAATCCCAAGGTTCTGAGTTTCCTGTTGTAATTATACCGATTCAATGGGCTCCTCCTATGTTATTAACCAGAAATTTACTCTATACTGGGATTACTCGAGCTAGAAGATTAGTAGTCTTAGTAGGACATGAAAGTTATCTAAAAGCTATGATAGATAATGATTTTATAAATATTCGATTTACATCTTTAGAAAGAAAATTACGGGAATGTTTTCAAGGAGTAGAGGATGAAAGAAGTTTATAAAAATATGGTTAATTGTACTCTTTGTGGTTCAAATAATCCTGGGAAAATAGATTTTTTATGTGATTCTTGTTATGATCAACTATATGTGGAGAATGAGGAAATCTTCATGAAACCAATAAATCTTGATCATTTATATGCGGTTAGTTCCTATGGAGGTTTATTGAAACATTTAATTAGGAAATTTAAATTTCACGATCATCGATACTATGCACAATCTTTTGCCCAGCTTTTATTAAATCTTGGTATGGAACATGATGTCTTTTCAAAAAATCAAGGTATGATTTATGTACCTATGACAAAAAGAGAAGTAGAAAAAAGAGGATTCAATCAGTGTAGAGAAATTGTATTAGAAATGAAAAAATACCTACCAACGATTCCTGTATTAGAATTAGTTGATAAAATTAAAGAAACCAAACCCCAAACGTATTTAAGTGAATTAGATCGATTGGAGAATGTGAAGGGAGCGTTTCAATTAAAAGGCCCTCTTCCTTCAAATGTGGAAAAAATTCTTTTAATTGATGATATATATACTACAGGTTCTACTTTAGAATCTTTGGCCAAGGAAATAAAAAGTAAAACTACTGTTGAGATTATAGGTTTAGTTTTAGGGCATTAAAAAACTGCATATTACTATGCAGTTTATTTTGAAAAAATTCCATCAAAAAAGGATTCAGTTTCTACATCTGCTCCATCTCCTCCAGACATTTGATAGATTATCCCATTGATTTCTCCTCCGATTAAGATGATGATGCTCATTAAATATAACCAAAGAAAAAGTAGAATTACTCCTGTTAAGGATCCATAGGTTACAGAATATTTCCCAAAGTTATTCACATAAAAAGTAAAGATTCTGGAAGATATAATAATTCCAAAGGTTGCAAATAAGGCTCCTGGTAAGGTGAACTTCCACTTTAATTCTTTTTTCGGCACATTAGGACTGAATCGATATAAGGATGCAAAGGTGAATACAGTGTAGACTAAGGGAATAAAAATATTTAATTTTCTAAGTAATTCTATAATTTCTGGGCTTATATGAAAGGTTGTAGCCAATAAATATAGAATTTTCGAACCAAATACTTGTGTCAAAAGTAATAGTATAATCAATATAATCAATGCCACGGTAAAGGTTAGTGCTAGTATACTCAAAGTAATAAAAGATCTTGTTTCTTTAGAACGGAAGGCTGAATTGATGGCTTTAATCGTTTGACGAATTCCTGATGAAGCAGACCACAAACCACCTAGTAATGATAAAGATAGTAATTTTGCTGAGGAAGATACGGAAATTTCTCCTAAAAAGGATAAGACGATATTTTGTGTAGCTTTTGGCAAATACTGTATAGAATCTGATATTATCTTTGTATCAGCAAGGGGTGTAAAATTTAGAATATTTAAAAGTGCTATAATAAAGGGAAATATGGACAATACTATAAAATAAGCCAATTGTCCTCCCTTTGGCAAAATTTGATGATCAATGACACGGTGAATAAAGTTATCGATAAATCGGATAACTTTTTTGTCTTTATTTTTATTATAAAACGCTTTGATACTATCCATAAATTCTCTCCTTATTACTATAACAAATCATATTATACCTTATTTTTCTTAGAATTCAAAAAAATCAATGGATTTCTCCTTACAGTTATGGAAATTTAATTTATAATAGAGTATGTTATATATCCAATCATCAAATTACTAGTTCTTAGAGATTCCTTTGAAGTCGTAAAGATTTTGAAATGATTTCTTTAAGTTTGTTAAGATATAATAGATATGAAAGGGGAGATTTTGATGGACTATAATATTCTAGTTTGTGACGACGAAAAAGATATCGTTTCAGCCATTAAGATTTATTTGGAAGCTGAGAAGTATAAAGTCTATGTAGCTTATAATGGCTTAGAAGCATTAAAAATTATAGAATCTGTACCTATACACTTAGTTCTTATGGATATTATGATGCCTAAGATGGATGGTATTTCTGCTATTTTAAAAATCAGGGAGGAAAATAATATACCGATTATTATTTTAAGTGCTAAATCGGAAGTAACTGACAAAATCATAGGTCTTAATGTAGGCGCTGATGATTATATTACGAAACCTTTTAATGCTATTGAATTAGTCGCTAGAGTGAAATCTTGTTTAAGACGTTATGTTTCCCTAGGTTCTGTTGTAGTAGAGCAGGAAGAAATATCTTTAGGAAGAGTTTGTATTAACGACTCAAGTAAAGAAGTAACAGTAGATGATGAACCAGTGAGTTTAACCCCTTATGAATATAAAATTTTATTATTGTTAATGAAAAATAAAGGTAAAGTTTTTTCTTCCAATGAGATTTATGAACAAGTATGGGAAGAAGAAGCTCATGATGTGAAAAAAGTAATTTCTGTACATATCTCCCACCTTAGAGATAAGATAGAAATTAATCCAAGGAAACCCGATCTTATTAAATCTGTATACGGGATGGGTTATAAAATAGAGGATAGAGGTTAGGTGATGAGCCTTGCGGTGGTTGCGATTAAAAATTCATTGCTTAGGTCATACTTTTATATATAAATGTTATTTGGAAGAAGTTTTTTTAGATTTCCTATGTATTCAGCCTATCTTTTTTATTATCTATGACTTCTTTAATTACTTTTTTTGGATACCTAAATTAAAATATAATTTCACCTTGGCCTTATTACTTTTTATCCCTTTCTTTTTGATTAAAATTTTCAAACGAAAAGGAGCCAATAAATTCTTGACCCTTTGGTTACTAAAGGAAATAAAAAGATATCCATTATTTTTCTTTTTGGGAATATATAATATTTTTGCTTTTGGTTTTTTATTTCTAATCTTTACTGGGGACACCTTTGTTATGTGGTTATTTGCCATATTTTTAAGATTATGCCTCTTAACGGAAAAGCTTTCTCTACAAAATCGTGTATTAAAAGATGCCATAGAAGAAACAGCTACTTTAGGTCACCCTGAGATTAAAAGTCCTTTAGCAGATGAACAAACAGTAGATGCGATTCATGCTTTAATGGGAATTCGAGACAATTATGTTGAAGCTATGGATGAAAAGATGAAGTCAGAAAAAATGAAAACAGAATTAATTACCAATATATCCCATGATCTGAAAACACCTTTAACATCTATTATAAATTATGCTGATATATTAAGTAAAAAGGACATTATGGACGATGAAGCGGAAAATTATATACGTATTCTTGGACGGAACTCACAAAGACTTAAAGCTTTGATTATAGATTTAATTGACGCATCGAAAACGGGAACAGGAAATGTTCATATTGAACGAGGGTTTATAGAATTTAATGAATTAGTCTCTCAAATATATGGTGATTTTGACACTGTATATAAGAATAAGAACCTAGAATTTGTTTATGAATCTTCCTCAGAATCAATCGTCTTATATTCTGATGGAAATTTACTGTCAAGGACGATACAAAATTTAATTTCTAATGCATGGAAATATTCTCTAGGAAATACAAGGGTTTATGCAAAATCTGAAGAAACGGAAAAAACTCTTTATTTTAGTATTAAAAATATTAGTGAACGAAAACTAAATATGAGTGCAGATGAATTAATGGAACAATTTATACGTGGAGAAAAGTCTAGAAATACTGACGGTTCAGGACTAGGTCTTTATATAGCAAGAAATTTAATTGAACTTTTAGGAGGGGAATGTCGGATTGTTATTGATGGAGATTATTTCCAAGTATTTCTCGAAATCCCTAAGGATATGGAAAAGTAGGATATTATGAAAAGAAAAGTATTTGGACTAGTTTTAATTATAATGGCAGTGGGAATTTGGTTTTATCAAAGATGGACACCAGATATTAACAAAGAGGTTCTTGAAAAAACAGAAATCAGCGAGGTAAAGAGGAAAACAAAAAATAAGGTGGATCTAGATTCTCAAAAAGACTTAAGAAATTTCGAGAAGGAAGAAGAAATTCGTAAGTTAAAAGAAATCAACCCAGATGTAGTGGGGATTATAGAAATTCCAGGTACAAAAATCATTGGTCCTATTCTACAAACAGATAATAATGAATTTTATCTCAATCACAATATATACAAAGAATATGATGTTAATGGTTCTATTTATTTAGATTATGAATGTGATTCACCTGAAAAGGGAGACCATACTATTATTTATGGGCATAATATGAAAAATCGTAAGATGTTTTCAGATATTGCTCTTTTTAAAGAAGAGAATTTTTTCAAGGAACATAATACTATTAAGATATACATGCCTCAAAAAGTGTTAGAATATGAAATTATTGCAGGATATATTATTAATTTACAAGATGAAAATGCTTTTTTCCCTTTCCATGAATATACTTCTTGGAATGATGAAATCGATGGGAAAAAATACTATGAAAGTATCTTACCACTATCTGTGGTAAAAAAAGATGTTGAAGTAAGCCCTAAAGACTCTTTCATTAGTTTATCCACATGTACTTATGAACATAATAATGCAAGGTTTATTCTTTTAGGCAGGAAATTATAATCAATCAAAAGAGGAAGGTTTCTTAAGGGGAACCTTCCTCTTTTTGTATCAATCTTTGAACTTTTATTTCTTACTTTTAAATGATTTTGGAAATTTTAAGATTTTTGCAGGCTCGGGATTTGGTATCAAACCAATATAGGAAAATACCTCTTCACCAAATTCAGTTAAAGCATATCTAGTACTTGTATAAGAATCAACAAGATAAAAAGAACGTAAAATTTCAAAAATATAACGTTGGGATTCTTTAATAGCTTCTTGATGAACCACTTGATTAAAAATTTGAGACAATTCACTTTTTTTCACATGATAGGGCAATTGACCTAACATATCATCTAAAAAATCTGTATGAAAGATTGCATGAATCCAAAGCACTAATTGTTCTTTTTTGGAAAGCTCTAAATAAGAGTAAAAATTTTCTGTTGTTGTTAACATCGTATTGTGAATGGTAAGAAAATTTTTGTTTAATGCAAAATAATAAAGAACATTAGAATACAGATAAGCACCTTTATTTCCTAACTTTTTTTCATTCCTAAAAGAGATATGTAATTCTTCTTTTAACAAATCATAATTTACTGGGAAAAAGCTACCGCCTTCTTCCAGGGAGATGGAATGCCCATCTAAATTTAAAATTAAATCTTTAAAATCATCTAAGACCCCACCTTTTAAAGGAAGATAAAGGGGGTGTAGACGATTCATAAGACCAGCATCTGTATAGATTCCCTTCGAAGAATCTCGTAGCATACGTAAAAGTTCAAAAAATGAATCCTGTAATAATTGGACTGTTTCCAAGAGTTCACGATATTTACGATCTTTTGTATCAATATAAGCAAATTCAAACCATGATCTTAAAATAATTAATAACCATAAAAGCTCACGTTTTTGATAAAAGATTCCTTGTTGTGCTCCTTGGATGATAAAAGTTTTTAACAACCCAGGTGTTAACGTAGAAAAGTTAATTTCCATAGGTACTAAATAATTGATAAAGAATTTGTGCATACTATACCAAATGGAATCTTTTTCTTTCAATGAAGATTTTCTTGTAAAAGAATAATAGAATCGGCGAAAATGGGCTTCGTCTTCTTTGGAAAAATAATAGCTCAGAAAATCATCGATATGAAGCATATCTCCTGGTTCGCTGACAATAGATACTGTATTTTTAAAATCTATAAATAATTGGAGCATTTCTGGAAATAGGGTTTTTAAATCTGCAATACTAATCTTCTCTAACTTTAATTCACCATAAAAATAATCCTTTAAAGCTAAATAAAATTTCTCTCCTTCTTCTTCAGACAAAGAACCAATTACATCAAAGAAAAAATACTGATGGTCAACAGAAAACACTCGACCTAAAACATAGGGATGATCCATTCTTTCCCTTTGGGTAAAGTGAAGACGGACACTCTTATTTAGCAACAAATCCTTCATTTCTTGTTTTACAACATGAACAGGATCTGTAAGGTAAAATAATGAAACATATCCTTTAGTGAGAGAATCATAAAGTTTAGGTACCATAGTTTCATAGGAAACTAATTGATCAGGAAAAGACTTCATAATATTTTTTACATAATCCACGGTCCATTTTGGTGTTTGTTGGACATCAAAGGAAAGCCAAGTAGCAATTAATTCTGGCTTCCAAAGAATTAAATGTTCTGAAACACCTCCTGGTTGATATAATTCTCCTTTGTGGAGTTCTTCCATATATGGCTCTAAGGAAGTGCGAAAAGCATGTATATATTGGAATAATTTAGAAATTTTCATTTTACCGGTTCCTCTGTTATTTCGTTAAGGTAATTTTCAATCATCATAATATTATTTAATAAAGTGGTAATATGAAAATTATAAACAATGTTTTTCCTACCTTCTAAATCACCGTCAAATAAAACTGTAAAATGAAACATTTCCCGTATTAATCTTTTGTTTTCCACTGTTAGTACAGGGTAATGGCCTTTTAATTCTTCAAGTAAACGAAAGCGTACAAAGATTTCGTTGATTAAAGATAATATAATCCTTGGACGCTCTAAATTCACTTCCTCGTGAAAAGGAACATTTAGCTCTTCTTTCATTATTTTATAATATGTATTTGCTTGGTCGATATCTTTGGAAAGTTTCACTAGTTTTGGTTCAGAATGAATTAAAATCCTTCTTTTTGTTAAGGATAAAATATCTCGATAGGTAAGTGCAATACTTTCAAAAAAATTTTCATGTACTTTCGGAGAAGAAATCAAATAGTTTACAATTACTGCAACTAAAACTCCTAGTACTGTTCCTATCAAACGATTTAAACCATAAGCAAACTTATCAGAAGAAGAAGATATACTTGCTAAAAATACAATAACAGATAAAGTTATCATTGACTTAAATCCAAATAATTGAAGAACCCATATAACAAAAATAACACCAAATCCTGCAATAATCGGAAGTAGAAATGGATTATCTGTAATATAAGAAAGTAAAATACCTATAACCACCCCAAATATACAAGTAATAATCCTATTTTTCATAGTATTAAAAGTTTCTGTAAAACTAGGCTGCATGGTGGTAATAGCTGCAATTGTTGTAAAAATTGGGGTATCTAATTTTAACAATATGGATAAATACAGACCAATGACAACAGAAATAGCTGTTTTAATGGTCCGCATTCCAATTTTTGTATTAAAATGTAATTTCATAGTATCACCATTTTTATTATATCAAAATCTAAAGAAAAATGATAGAAAGCTATATGTAACTTTCCACAAGATATGCACATAACCTTTGGGATAAACAGTGTTACCCACATACTTATCCACAGTATCCACAAATGGTTAAAAATATGTTCGCAAAAATATATAATATAAGAATATTTTATAGCTAGAGAATCTTAAAGATTTATAATATTTTAGGAAAAGTAAAAAATATTCACGTAAGTAAAAATGTAGTTGAATAATGATTTCAAAATAGGGTATATTACCAATACATTTAAAATGTAATTGAGAGGAGTGTTAGTATGTTATTAGAATTTGTAGGTAAGAACATTGAATTAACCGATGCTTTGAAAAATCAAGCTGAAAAGAAATTGTCAAAATTAGATCGATACTTTAATGAGGAGATTGAGGGTAAAATTACCTTCAGTACTCAAAAAGGAAATCGAACGGCTGAGGTGACTATTTACTTACCGGGTACGATTCTCCGCTCAGAAGAGACGACAGCTGATATGTATGCTTCTATAGATAAAGCAGTAGATGTCTTGGAGCGTCAAGTACGTAAATACAAAACACGCTTGAAAAAGAGATACCAAAATACGGAAACTATTCGATTTGAAAACTTTGAACAGTCCATTCCTGAAAAAGGAGATGAAACAGCAGATCCTCAAATCATCAAACGTAAAAAGTTTGACTTAAAACCAATGAATGTGGAAGAGGCAATTTTACAAATGGAATTATTAAACCATAATTTCTTTGTATTCCTTGATGGTGACACGGGAAGAGTTTCTGTACTTTACAAAAGAGAGGACGGGAACTACGGACAAATTGAAGTCGAATCGGCTTAACATAAAGGGCAGCAAGTCTGCCCTTCTTTTTTCGGAGGAATTATGAACAATTACTATATATTTAATAATATATTTAAAGTGGAATATATATCAACAATATTTTCAGATATTATAGAAAAGGGGAAAAAATTTATTGTTCACTTTCCAGGAACAGAAGAAATAGATTCAGAAAATCCACAAGAACGTGGGAAAGAAGAATTTTTAAACTTAGAAAATGTTCAAATAGGCTCTTCGGAATATATGAAAGAAGGTATTAAAATTGTTGGAGATTTAAACTTAAAGAGTAAAAATCTATTCTATCAATATTTTTCGAAAGCTAGTATTAATGGAAGGAAAGAAGGACTATATCATTTTTCAATCCATAATGAAGAAAATATGATTTTTGAGATTCAAAATTTTTGTATCGGCTATATCTTATGTAATTTTTATAACGAGTCGGAACAAGAGGATTTAGGCTTACATCAATATGAAAAATTCATATTATAAGAAAGAGGGGTAACCCTCTTTTTTTATGGTCAAAAATTTTTGTAACAATCTATCAATTTACTATGTTATAATAAGATGTAAATGCTAAAGATTATGGAGTACAAATATGAACAAATTTATAGAAAAATCCCCAAACCTTTTCTTTATCGGCTTCGGTTTAATGGGTGGTTCTTTGTGTAAGTCCTTACGAAATCGAGGATATCAAGGAGAAATCATGGTTTGGGATCGAAATAAACAGGGAGTTAAACAAGGAATTGAAGAAAAAGTAATTAATTATGGAACTTATTCCATTAAAGAAGGAACAAAATTTGCAGATATTGTTATTTTAGCGACCCCATTACATTTTTTCCGTGGTATTATATCTCAATTAACAGAAGTCTTAGACAAAGAAATCCTGTTATTGGATTTAGGTTCTGTAAAAGGTAAGGTTGCCAAAGATATAGAAATTTATGGAAATGATAAAATCAACTATATTGGACTTCATCCAATGACAGGATCAGAAAAATCAGGATATAATCATGCGAATCCTTATTTATATGATAATGCCTATTGTTTTGTATGTCCTTCTAAAGATGTTACTTCATTGGATTTAGAGTGTACTCTAAGTTTTGTAGAAAGTTTTGGAGCAAAACCTGTAATCATTTCCCCACAAGAGCATGACGAGATAGTGGGAACGATTAGCCATCTTCCCCATGTTTTATCATCGGCTCTAGTACATGTTTTAATTCAAAATAACCCATGGCAAAAAGCCCCGTATATTGGTGGAGGATTTCGAGATACCACGAGAATTGCCCAGTCATCTCCAAATATGTGGGTGGATATCTTTTTAGATAATAGAGAAGATGTATTAAAAGGTATCGATAGTTTCCAAAACATACTGGAAAATATAAAAGAGGATATTCAAAATAATAGAACTCAAAAAATATATAATTTTTTAGAAGAAGCAAGATTATGGAGATCTTCCTTGCCGAAACATCGTCAAGGATATTATGAGAGAGGATATATTATTTTTGTATCTTTACCTGACAAAAAAGGTGTTTTAGCAGAAATTACCACGATTTTAAAAGATATTGATATTCGGGAATTAGAAATTGTTCACAGTCGAAACCGTGAAGGTGCCTTAAGACTATTATTTTTAACATTTGAAGACCAATCTAAAGCTTCTTCCTTATTGAAAAACAAAGGATATCAGGTAGAAGTCCTTTAAAAAATGAGGTGTAAATGATGAAATACAAGATAAAGGAAGTAAAAAATAAAGAAGATTATGAAAGTTTCATGCTTCTACCCTTTGAGCTCTATCGAGGAAATAAGTACTGGGTTGCTCCTATAAAAAAAGATTATATAAAATATATACAAGGAGAACATAATGATCTAGGGCAATGTCCTCACAAGCTATATTTGGCCTATAAAGAAGACTCTGTAGTAGGTAGGATTATGGTCTATATTGATGAAGAAATCAATCGGATACATAATATAAAATGTGGCTATATTTCGGAATATGAAGCTATAGAAGACCAGGAAGTTGCCAACTTATTGTTGGATAAAGCTAAAGAATATTTTTTAAGCCATAATATGGAAGTGATAAGAGGACCGGTTTCCTTGCCTTCTGGAGAAGATCATCGAGGTTTTATTATTGATAATTTTCAAATCGTTCCAAAAATTATGAATACCTATAATTTTCCATACTATAATGATCAATGGATTACTTATGGGTTTGAAAAATATCATGATTGCTATGCTTTTTCTGCAACTGCTAATGATCTTAGGAAAAAAATTGATCATTTGGAAAAGATTTTACCAAGAGTACTAGATAGGTATCACTTCCATGTAGATACAGTGGATTTAAAAAATAGACAAGCAGAAGACTTAGAAGATATTTATCAAATTTTAAAAGAAGGTTTACCCCCAGAATGGGAAGACTTTAAACCAGTTACAAGAGAAGAAGTACAGGGGATATTTGCACAAGTAAAACCTTTTGTAGACGAAGAGCTCGTTTGTATTGCGCGAACAAATGAAGGACGACCAATAGGTTTTAATTTAGCCTTACCAGATTATAATGAGATTTTACGAGAATTTAATGGAAAATTAGGTCCATTTCAGATTTTAAAATTTCTATTTAAAAAGCGTAAGATTAAAGGAATTCGTATGTTTGTTATGTTTGTAGTACCAGAATATCAAAAAAAAGGAGTTTCTGCAGCAATCTATTATACTTGTTTTAAAAATGGAGTGAATAAAGGATACAATGAATTAGAAGGTTCTACAATTTGGGATTATAATGAACCGATGCTTGCAGATATACGTAAATTTGGGGCAAAAGAAAATATAACCTATCGATTGTATAAAAAAGAACTTGTATGAATTACATTCATAAAAAATTTTATAAATAGTCTTAAAATATGATTTGAGAATAAAAAATATCCTTAGAAAAATTTTTTTCAGGGGTATTTTTTTAATTTAATGAAGATTTCTTCTCCTTTCAAAAATATATTTTTAGAATAATTACAGGTTATATAAAGAAAAGATAAACAAATATCCTGAATAATTTAAATAAATTGATGAAAATATTTGTAAATTTATAATTTTTACAGAAATAATTTATAAGAAAACCTTTGACAGACATTAACTCCTATGATACTATCTTAATATAGTACAGATTAACCCCGTTCTTACAACGAATAAAGGGAGCAGTATCTCTTAATCTATAGCAATAAAATATAGATTGAATTTAGGGCATGCTAATCGAAGTGTCGTTGTCCATAACGGATTAAACGGTAACAAGGAGGAATATGTATGTTTGGTTTTAAAACAACCGATGAACACGAAGCCTTTCGTAAAAAAGTTAGAGAATTTGCGGAAGCGGAAGTAAAACCTATTGCATTTATGTTGGATCAAAACAATGAATTTCCACATGAAGCTGTAGAAAAAATGGCAGAAATGAATATGCTGGGAATACCTTATCCTGAGGAATATGGTGGAAGTGGACAAGATGTATTATCCTATGCCATCGCAGTGGAAGAACTGTCTAGAGTGGATGGAGGAACTGGAGTTATCTTATCTGCTCATGTATCTTTAGGAGCATATCCAATTGAAGCATATGGTACAGAAGAACAAAAGCAAAAATACTTAGTACCTTTAGCAAAGGGTGAAAAACTTGGAGCTTTTGGTTTAACAGAGCCTGAAGCTGGATCTGATGCAGGTGGAACAGAAACCACAGCAGTCTTAGAAGGGGATCATTATATATTAAATGGTGGTAAAATCTTTATTACCAATGCTCCTATTGCAGATACTTATATTGTATTTGCAGTAACCCATCCAGATATGGGAACAAAAGGAATATCTGCATTTATCGTTGAAAAAGGAATGGAAGGATTTACCTTTGGAGATCATTACGATAAATTAGGAATTCGTTCTTCCTCAACAGCAGAACTTATTTTTAATAATGTTAAAGTTCCAAAAGAAAATTTACTTGGTAAAGAAGGTCAAGGATTTAGAATTGCAATGTCTACCCTTGATGGAGGACGTATTGGAATTGCTGCTCAAGCTCTAGGAATTGCTCAAGGTGCATATGAAGCGGCTTTAGAATATTCTAAAGAAAGAATCCAATTTGGACAGCCAATTGCAGCACAACAAGCAGTTGCTTTCAAATTAGCTGATATGGCAACAAAACTACGTGCTTCTAGACTATTAATATATAGTGCAGCAGAATTAAAACAAAATCACGAAAGCTATAGTATGGAAGCTGCTATGGCAAAGCAATATGCATCTGATTGTGCATTAGAAATAGTAAATGATGCATTACAAATATTTGGTGGTAATGGATATCTTAAAGGAATGGATGTTGAAAGATTCTACCGAGATGCGAAGATTACTACTATTTATGAAGGTACCAACGAAATTCAAAGAGTTGTTATTGCAGCTCATATTATTGGTAGAATTGCCAAAGCTGATCATACAAAAGCTGTTGGAAAGAAAAAAGGTGCCGTTACTGGAGTTCGTAAAAAAGAAATTTTCCGTGATGGAGATCTTGAAGATCAAGTGGAAGCACTTGTGGCAGCATTGAAGAAAGACGGATATGACTTTACTGTAGGTATAGATATAGATACTCCTATTAACGAAGCTGAACGTGTAGTTAGTGTGGGGAAAGGTATTGGCAATGAAGAGAATATGGAAATGGCTGAAGAACTAGCAAAAAATGCTGGTGCAGCATTAGGTTGTTCTCGTCCTGTAGCAGAAAAAATGAAATACTTACCACTAAACCGTTATGTAGGTATGTCAGGACAAAAATTCACTGGAAACCTTTATATTGCCGCAGGTATTTCTGGAGCAGGACAACATTTAAAAGGTATTCGTGATGCAGCAACGATTGTAGCAATTAATAAAAATGGAAATGCTCCAATCTTCAAAAATTGTGATTATGGTATTGTTGGAGATATTAATGAAGTACTACCTTTATTATCTGCAGCTTTAGATACTGGTGAAAAAGAACCTGCACCACCAATGGTTAAAATGAAAAGATCCAAACCAAAGAAAATGGCTCCAAACTACAAAGTATATGTTTGTAACGGTTGCGGTTATAAGTATGATGCGGATCTTGGTGACGAAGAAGCAGACGTTGAACCAGGTACAAAATTTGATAAATTGCCCGAAGAATGGATTTGTCCGGAATGTGGAGAAGAAAAAGACAACTTTATTGAAGTTGATTTTCCGGAAGATAGAAAATAGGAAACTGTAATTAAAGGAGGTTTCTATAATGTATTGTGTAAGAAAAGTAACCGATGATTTATACTGGGTAGGTGGGAATGACCATCGATTAGAATTATTTGAGAATATCCATCCTATTCCAAGGGGAGTTTCCTATAACTCTTATCTACTATTAGATGAAAAAACAGTATTATTTGATACTGTAGACTGGTCCATTTGCCGTGAGTTTTTACAAAATGTAGAACATGTACTTGATGGAAGAGATCTTGACTATGTGGTTATTAACCATATGGAGCCAGATCATGGTGGTTCCCTAGAAGAAATATTAATTCGCTATCCAAATGCACAAGTAATTTCCACAGAAAAATCATTTATGATTATGCGCCAATTTGGATTTAATGTTGACGATAGAGATTTAGAAGTACAAGAAGGGGACACAATGTCCTTTGGAGAGCATAATGTAGTATTTGTGGAAGCACCAATGGTTCACTGGCCTGAAGCAATGGTAACTTTTGATACTACTAATGGAGTATTATTCTCTGCTGACGCATTTGGTTCCTTTGGAGCTTTAGATGGAAAATTATTTAATGATGAAGTAAACTTTGATCGTGATTGGATTGACGATGCAAGAAGATATTATACAAATATTGTTGGAAAATAT
The DNA here is from genome assembly GCA_030537855.1 of Tissierellia bacterium. Classification (GTDB taxonomy): domain Bacteria; phylum Bacillota; class Clostridia; order Tissierellales; family Peptoniphilaceae; genus JAUNVD01. Next base: position 97,966 of record JAUNVD010000003.1, read on the forward strand.
GGACCATTTGTACAAAATCTTCTTAAAAAAGCAAGTACTATTGATATAAAAATGATTTGTCCACTTCATGGACCAGTTTGGAGAAATGATTTTGGCTATCTTCTTGACAAATATGATAAGTGGAGTCGTTATGAACCAGAAGAAAAAGGTGTAATGATTGCATATGCTTCCATGTATGGTAATACAGAGTATGCTGCACAAGCTTTGGCTACAAAGATTGTAGAACGTGGAGTAACAAATGTACATGTGTATGATGTATCAAATACCCATGTGTCATACCTTATTTCTGAAACTTTCCGCTTAAGCCATGTTGTGTTATCATCCTGTACCTATAACTTAGGTATTTATCCTGTAATGCATAACTACCTTATGGATATGAAAGCTTTAAATCTACAAAATAGAACCTTTGGTATCCTTGAAAATGGATCCTGGGCACCAAAAGCTGGAGATTTAATGGAAGAATTCTTAGATGAAGAAATGACATTAATGGATGTATTAAGTGAAAGAGTAACGGTAAGCTCCTCATTAAATGAAATGAATGAATCTGAATTAGATAATTTAGCAGATGCTATTGTAGATAGTATTAATGGAGTAGAATAATATCTTCGAAAAAAGGCTTGCTTCGGCAGCAAGCCTTTTTTCATAATTTTACTGTTTATTTGTTAACAAACTATTTCTTTTTTACTTAAAATGTATTATAATATTTGCATAAACCAAGGAGAGAGAAATGAAAGATATAAAAACTATAAGTCTATCAAATGGGGAAGAACTTTCATATAGGCAAAGTGGTTATCGTGGAAAGGTTATCCTGTTACTACATGGGAATTATAGTTCTTCTGTAGTATGGAAGGAAATTTTAGATGAATTTCATGATGAATATCGATTATATGCAGTAGATATGAGAGGATTTGGGAAAAGTTCTTATCACAAGCCAGCTAGAACTCTTCAAGAATATGCAAAGGACATAGAATTTTTTATTGAGGAAATGGGATTTGATGAAATCGTTCTCGTGGGATGGTCTGCTGGTGGTGGAGTGGCTATGGAGATTGCAGCAGATTTAAAAGAACAAGTGGAAAAACTAATTCTTGTTTCTTCTGTTGCTGCTAATGGATATAAAAGTCAGTATACAGTACCTATAGCTATCCAACAATATGCTAGATATCTATTCCCATTTCAAATGTATTGGGTTGATCAATTTAACCCCTATCAAAAAGTATCATCAGTAATTGCAAATAACCGGTCAACTGTTGCAGAAGGGTTAAAAGACTACATGTATAATCGAAATGAACCAGGTCCAGAGTTTTTTAAAGAAATGATTAACTCTGTTTTGGAACAAAGGAACAACGTTGACTTTTGGGAAGCGTTTTCCACTTTTAATATCACAGATACAGGAACAGGTTTGCTATCAGGATCTGGAAGGATTAAAGAAATCACATGTCCCATCGTTCAATTTCATGGTATGGAAGATCGTATCATTCCATATTGTGAAGCAAAGTATAATAATAAAGCTTTTGGAAAAAATTCAAAGCTTATTACATTTAAAAACAGTGGTCATTCTATCATGACAGACGAAAAAGAAAAGTTCGTTGATGAATTACGTAATGCATTGGCTTCATAATTATGATTTCTAGGGAGGATAGACCTCCCTTTTTTGTTGAAAAATTATTTTCATAAAGATAATAATAAAATCTAAAGGATTTAACTGACTCTCATGTCTAATTTTAAGACAATGAGAGTTTTTTAAATAGATAAAATTTTAAAAAAAGAATTGCTTTTTATAACTTACCGTTGTATACTTGTATTAAGATAATAATACAAGGAGGATTGATATGGAATTTAATAGTAATGTACCTATTTACCTCCAAATAGCAGACTTTATACGGCGAAAGATTGCCGGAAAAGAGTGGCATCCAGGAGAGCAGTTGCCGACGGTTCGACAGCTGGGTTTGGATTTAAAGGTAAATCCAAATACGGTTCAAAGGGCATTTACTCTTTTGGAGCAGGAAGGTTATGTGGAAAGTAAAAGAACTGCAGGAAGGTTTGTAACAATGGACAAAAAGAATTTGGAAAAACTAAAGACAGAATTGGCATATGATGAAGTACTGAAATTTTTAGTGAAGATGAAGGAATTAGGTTTTGAAAAAGACAAAGTGCTTTTACTGGTCAACGAAAAATGGGAGGATAAAGATGGGCGTGAAGTTAAATAATATATCTGCAATGTATCAGGAAGGTCTTGTATTAAATAATATTTCTATGTCTTTAGAACCTGGAAAGATTTACGGGTTACTAGGGCCCAATGGTTCAGGAAAATCGACTCTCATGAATGTTCTTGGAGGTTTAAAAACTCCATCATCTGGAGAAGTTTCTATTTTTGGTAAAGAAATTGGAGTGGAATCTAAGAAAATAACTTCTTATATGACAGATGTGATTTATTTCTCTCCCAGTATGACACCGAAGGATATTGAGGAATTATTTCATGAATTTTTTACAGACTTTAATGAGGAAAAATTTCAAAGACTATTACATGATTTTGATATACCTCAAAGTGATAAAGTGGAAAATAATTCTAAGGGAACGAATCAAAAATTACAATTTATCACAACAATTTCCAGAGAAGCAAAATTCTATTTATTTGATGAACCTTTTGATGGGATGGATGTTGTAAGTAGAGATCGGATTTTAAAGGATATTATCAATGAATTTTCCGAAGATTCTATTCTTTTAATTTCAACCCATTATTTAGGGGAAATTGAATCCATCTTAGATTATGTTTTCTTTATTGATGAAGGGAAGATTGTAAAAGAAGGGGAAGTTGAAGTTTTACGGGATCAAGAAGAAAAAGGATTGACAGAAATTTTCAAGGAGATGTTTGGAGATGAAAGTACTAAAATATGATTTTAAACGTATAAAAAGATTCCTAGGTTTTAGTTTATTCTTGGTTTTTCTTCTTTATGGAAGCACCTTGTTTTTCCCCTTTGAGGATACTACAGAATTAGGATGGAGAATATCCGTAGATGGAGGTACCAATAGTATATTTTTATTTACCCTTGTATATTTTGGATTTCATTTATATTCTTCTTACTTCAGTAAGGAAGCAATTTTTATACACTTGGTGCCAATGTCTGGAAAAAAATTATTTGTGGTAAAACTAGGTGAATTTTTCATATGGGGAATTCTTTTTCTTTTTATAAAAATTTCTCTACTACCCATAAGAAAAACCTTGGATTTACAGATGTTGGAATGGGTGGGAATTTATCTACTACAAATTTTATGGCTACTGGTATTTATCTTAAATCTAGGGTTGTCAATGCTCATGGCAAACAATAATCCAGAACATCAAGCCACCATTGAGACGATTCTATTATTTATTCTCTTTATGATAGGCACTGGTTTTTTAACACGGATTCTTTCTATTGGTTTGGATAGCTTCTTTGATTTAAGAATTGCCAAAGAGATTTCTATGAATGGGAAGGTAAACTTTTTATTTCTACCAAAAAAGACATCATTATTGTCTTTATGTGTAACGGATGCCATATTATATCTTCTTTTAAGTATCAAATTAAAAAGAGAATCTTTTTATTAGGTGGAGGACATTATGAAATATTATTTAACTAGATTTTTTAAACGAAGAAGCACTTTTTTCATTTGCTCACTCATCCTTTTAGGATGGAATCTATTATTTTCCAATAGTGGTGGTATAAAAATGTGGACATTTTTATATTTTGCCATTGGTGGTATGTATATAAACTATAAAATTGGCTTGGAATTTTATGATTTTTATATTGGAGAACAAAGTGTTTTAGAGTCCTTACTACCAATTTCTAAAAAAGAAAGGGGAAAAGGTCTTGTTCTTGGTCATATTTTATATATGGCTTTGATAAATATTATTTTTATTCTTGCCATTGCCCTATCTCTATATTTAAATTATCTGCACATACCAAAAATCTTGGTACAGGAATATGGACTTAGTGAGATGTCAACTTTTATTCTCGAACATAAATGGATGCTTTTTCTCTATGGTTTTTCTACAATTTTGTCTTCTGTTGCCTATATTTTTCTGATTTATAATATTGTAGAAGTGGTTATGGGAAGGTGGAAAAAGAAATATTCCTATGCCATATTTATCTATTTATTAATCAATTTTATTGTTACCAATTTCCAAAAATTAATGGTTACCAAGTTTTTAAAAGGGAATGAATTGGAAAATTTAAATCGTCTGTTAGGTTCTGTATTTTCTTTTAAGGTCGTTCTTATAGATATTGTAGTGACGTTGATTTTATTGTTGGGATGTATTTATCGTCTATCCCTTGTTCTAAAGGAAGAATATTATGAAGAAAGATAAGATAACCAGGTGGGTTCTTGGAATTGCCGCCTTTATAATATGCATTATTTATATTATCGCCCTTCAAGGTGATTATTTCCTTAAAAAAGGAAAGGTGGAAGCAATCTATAATAATTTAGACTTGATGCTAACTCTCGACTGTAAAGATACAAATTTATATAAAATTGGTTTGGGGAAAAAGCCGGAAGAATACTACCTTCGATTTTATAAAAAAGATGGCCATGCTCCTTTAAGCTTACTATCTGAGGAAAGAATTCTTCTACCTTCTAAAAAGATGCTAGTAGGCCTTAAAGTAAAGGGTCCCTCGGTAACAGTAAAAATTTTTGATGAGAATATGAAAATCATAGATAAAACCTATACATCTACCAAGTGGAGAGATGATTACCAATACCTACTAATGGAAGAGTACGAAAAAGAAGGATGGAAATGGCAGGATAATCTAGTCGACCCAGTCCAATATGGCAAAATAATACCTTTATATCAAGGGATAAAAATAAGGATAAAAGAAGTTACAAAAGATTATTTTAGTACAGAAGGCTATACTCTCTTTGATGGAGATATGGAGGATTTTAATTCAAAAGATGTAGAGGGTAATTTCCTATTTCTTGAAGCTGTAAATTAGAATCAGAATGCAACCAATAGTAGGAGAGAATATGAAGAAAGAGATAAAGGTCAAAATTGTTTATGGTCTCTTTTCCATCATTATGGTTCTTGGTATTATTTCTGGAATAAAAGATAAGAGCCGGATAGAAAAAGGTGGAATTCAATATGAAAATCTAAGTATTTTTACCAATAACGTTATGGAGTATTCTGAAAATCAAAAGGTAAAAATAGGCTTGGGCCATGAGCCAAAAGAGTATCAACTTCAATGGTTAGAAAAAAAAGAAAATAAATCCTTGGTGATTCTGGAAGAAAAAAATCTGATTCTTCCAGCCGATTATGCATATGTTACACTAGAAGACCATGGAGACAATGTGAGGATTCAAATATTTAGTAAAGATAAAAAAATATATTCCAAAATATATCTTTTAACCATGTTTCCTAAAAATGAGGAGTCGTGGGAAGATAAAAGTGGAAATCAATGGGTTAAATACACCTTCCTTACAGATAAACGAGATGATATCTTCCTCCTCTATGGTTGGAGCATTGATGTATTTTCAAAAAATGAACATAAAACCATTTTTTATGAGGGCATCCAGAATCTGCTACAAGATGATTTTAAGGGAGCGAATCAAAATTTAAAAGCCGGCAATTATATTCTTTTAAAGGAAAAGATATCATGAAAATAGGAGAATCTTAAAGTAGAAAATGGATGATTATGTTGAATATAGATTAATGCTAATTAATATATTTGATAACAATACAAAACTATTGGAAAAAGAATATACAAACACCCAATGGAAACAGGATTTTAAACTGGTGGAAGCTAAGTAATAAGGAGCTTATGTATGAATAAGAATAAAAAAATCATTCTTTTATTACTTTTATTTGTGACTATTTTAGGAGTTATTCTATATGATTATAAAAGTGAAAAAATAATTGGTAAAGGAAAAGTAGTATATGAAAATTTAAGTCTATTTGGAAATAATATGTTTCACTTTTCTAATGTTCAGAAAATTAAACTAGGATTAGCTGATAATGAAAGGGAATACGTACTACAATTCTATGAAAAGAAAGAAGGCTCTCAGTTGGAATTATTAGAAGAGCGAAGGATTGTCTTACCATCTAGATATGTCTATATTGCGTTAGAACATGAGAAACCAAGGATACGAATTAAATTTTTTAATAAGAAAGAAAAAATAGATACAGAGGAATTTTTATTATCTATGTATCGAAAACAAGATGATAAAGAAATGGAAGAAGGTGACACATGGGAAGAAGAAATTTTTCTAGGTGATTGGAAGGAAACTAAAAACTATCTTTTATATTCTTGGGATATGAAATATGCTAAGCAAGAAGGACTAGGTTATGTTATAGAACAAAATGGTATTTCAGAACTATTAAATGAAGATTTTCAAGAAGCAAATAAAATTCTAAAGGCTGGAAACTATATTGTACTTAAAGAAATATCTTAGTAAAAAATATTTTTAAAAAGTCAAAATGGAAAGTTGCTGCTAGGAATAGAGTGTAGTTAAAGGAAATTGAAACGTAAGACAAAATCTATATAACTTTTGGAATACTATTTGGTATTTTCATCTTTGGCAGTTTTAGAGAGATACAAAGGAATTCATTCATCAGTATGGGAAAAGTGGAAAAAAGATATAACTATGAGAGATGAAGTGAAAAATATGATTCTCATGAATATCTCGTTTTAGGATTAAATAATGGGCTTGATGATTATTTTATACGTTTTTATGAAAAAGAAAAGGATTCTGAATCTAAAATTGTAGATGAAAAGAGAGTTACTTTTCCTGCAAATAAAGTATATCTCATTATCAACGATGATGCAGATAATATAACAATTTCAATGATATAGAGAGGAAAGAAAAGATAAAGAGGATTGGTACTATACAAGTAGTAGATTAGATGAAATTAATGGAGTAGAAGATTTAACTCTTTATAATGGACATTGGATTCATGAAGATCCGGATAAAGGTGAATTTCAAGGAACGGAAGAAGAAGGTCATTATGTAAGATTAAAAAGAGCGAAGGATATAAGTGGGAAGATACTTCTTTTTAGTTAACAAAATTGAATTCACAAAGAAGAGCAGGGAAAATGGAAAACCCTGCTTTTTATCATCGATTGTATATTAAAATCAAGATGAAATTTTAAAATGAAATCTACGATACTAATAATTATGTTGAAATATATGAAAGAAATTCTTTTTGTTTTCTCACTTTTTTAAGATATCAATTATTTAACCTTAGGTTCTTTATTGATAATGGTTAAGTTTTATGTAATTACATAAATATTTTAATACATTATAGATAAAAAATATAAATTTTATTGATAGATATAAATTTATCCATTATAATTAAATAAATATACATTATTTACTACTTGAATATATAGATAGAATCTTTTATTTTTTATAA
>JAUNVD010000029.1 GCA_030537855.1 Tissierellia bacterium
GTTCACTGATGGTTTTATTGGCGGCAATGGAAAATACTTGGACTTGTATCGTATCTCCTGCACGATATCCCATTTCTTGGAAAGTCTTAGAGAAGGTAATATTGAAGGTGCCGTCATTATTGGCTTTATAGGCTCCTTCTTCCAATTTTGTATCCTTCGTGTCCTTTACAATAATAAGAGCCGGCTGCAATTCCATAATACTATTATTACTATTATTAGGATCCGGTTTTTCAACAGTTCCTGCCGGTTCTGCCTTGCCTTTTAAAATTTTTTGTGTCGTTCGTGCAACATTTTTGTTTTCAGCATCTTTTAAAGTAATATCTCCGATTTTACCTTCATTGATTTTATCAATATTAAAGATTTCCGGTGCATCAGATTGTTTTAAAATGATATAACCTTGGGTTCTGGAAGACCACATTTCTACATTGTCTTTCTCTCGTACAAAGCGGACTTCACAACGAAGCTCTCCTCGCTCTTCCGTTGACCCTCCCGCATAGACCTTGGTTTCATCAATGGGAACCACTACATCAGTGATTCCTGGGAATGCTTCTCCTGTTTCCGGTTGTAAATAATCTCTCACATCAGTGGCATTGCCATCTTTCACAGAAACATAGGCCGTCCATTCATTGCCTATCTTTTTAAATGTAGTTTTATCAACAGAAGTACCACGACTAAAGGCGGTTCCTGCCAATCTACTTTGGATATAAACTTTGTCTCCAAGCATACTTCGATAAGCAATATCGTTGATTCGCACTTCCATACGAGGATCCCTTCCACCTTTTTCAGCAGCTAGATTTAAAGACCGTTCGGGGAAGTAACGGTAACGGAATCTTGCAATTCCTTGTCCTTCTTCCAATTGAACGTCTACAGGGGTTCCATTGTAAGGAGATTGTTTGTACTTCGCTCTAGATTCATAACTGGTAGTCATAGACGAACCTTTTAGCCAGTTTCCAAATGGTTTTTTACTTAATTCCACGGGACGACTTGGTTGAATCACCGTACGAGTATCCATGGTTCGTCTAGAAATAGTATATTTCCCGTTTTCTTCACCCATAATACGGAGTTCTATAGAATACTCCTTATTCATTTCTTCCGAATTTAGTGGAGCATTCAAATGAATAAAAAATTCTTGTTCATAATTGGCTAAAACATTTGGCACAGATGTAAATATTCCGGCTCCTACTTTGTCCAATGGAACCCGCCAGATATTTTGATTATCCGGTGCCTTGTAGGGAGTATCCTCAGATGAATTATTAAGATGTTCCATTTCTCTCGTGGTTCGCCAACCGACCTCCGCTATAATGTTGTCCACTTTTGCTGCTAGAGCCGGATCCAATCGAAAATAAATCCAATGGAGTCTAGGTGGTGACACTACAGATTTATAATTCATTTTTACTACAATATCTTGATTGTTGTTGGTTACACGAATAAATTGTAGTCCTGTGTTTATGATATTCACATCACTTGAAATTTCCGTGTTCTCTGGCCATTCCCATTCTTTTGGATCATTGGCAGCATAAGTAACTTGTGGCGTTGGTAATATAATCATTCCAAAGATCATAATCATTGCCAAAGTAAAGGCTAGTAACCTCTGTATCTTTTTCATATTTATTCTCCTTTCATTAACTTTTAACTACCTATGAAAAATAGGCTCTTATTTCATATAGGTTTATATCGTCTAAAGTTATAGTTTATTCCCGTAGAGTAATTATAGTACTTTATAATAAATTTTCAAGATTAAAATTGATAATATTATTTTTATTTAGTATTTCTTTTTATTTGTCATATTTCTGTAATTATTTCATATAAATATTTTTGTTAATCAAACCCTTTTCAATATGGATGCTTTCTTTTCATATAAAAAGGAAACCCCGCAGGATTTCCTCATCATAATACTTTTTCAATATCTTTTTTTATTTTTTCCGGATTTACCATTGGTGCATATCTTTCTATAATATTTCCTTCCCGATCAATTAAAAATTTTGTAAAGTTCCATTTAATTTCTTTTCCAAAAATTCCTGCCTTTTCTTCTTTTAAGTATTGGAAAAGGGGATGAGCATGTTCTCCTTTTACATCTATTTTAGAAAACATGGGAAAGGAAACTCCATAGGTAAGGGTACAAAAAGTTCGTATTACTTCATCATCATAAGGTTCTTGACCCATGTACTGATTACAAGGAAAGGCCAATACAGTAAATCCTTTCTCTTTATATTTTTTAAATAATGCTTCCAATTCTCTTAACTGAGGGGCAAAGCTACATTTACTAGCTGTGTTAACTATTAAAAGAACTTTTCCTTTATAATCTTTTAGTGAGATTTCATCCCCAGTCATATTAGTAACATGAAAATCATATATGGAAGACTTTTTACTATGTGCTTCTTCTGAGTCTAAATGGTCCAATTTATCACTCCAAGTCTTTTAATCGTCTAGTTCTAAGACTTCTCCTGTAAAAGCATCTACTACAACATCTATAGAATTGTCGTCATTTTTAACATCAAATTCGTAGACTAATTTTCCATTCTCCATTGAAAGTTCCCATTCTTTAACATAAGCGGTAGCACCTATTTTTTCTAAAGCATTCTTCATTCCTTCTTTCCAGTCAATGACCTTATCATTATATTCAAAGACTTCACCAGACTTGTTCTCATCATCTGCTTCTGTTTCTACTTTCACCAATTCCTTGGTAAGGGCATGAACTTTTACTTCATGTTCTTCTCCTTGTGTGACTCCTTCTATTTTATATACGTAGCCATGGTCACTGTGATCTAACTTTATCTTTGTTAGTTGACTATTTGGAAATTGTTCCATAAATACTTCGACAGCTTCTTTTGGGGATACTGGGTAACCTTCTGGACTTACAGATTCTTCCCCATTTATTTCCTCTTGAGGTTCTGCTGGTGTTGGTGCAGGTGAATTATTTTCATCTAAATCATTTTCCACTGTTGCAACAGGCTTGATTTTACTATTTTTCGTATTTGCTGTTTCGCTTGTTGTATTTTTCTCATTGGTGTTTCCACAGCCCATTAAGACTAAAAACCCCATGAAAATAATCCCTAAAGATACTATTATCTTTTTATTGAATATTTTCATCCTAAACCTCCTTTTATACGATACTCTTATCTAATTTTACCCTCTAGGAGTATTCATAAACACTAAGTCATTGTTTCATCTTATCATATTAAAAGGAGTGGACCCTCCGTCCACCCTTATTGATTATCTCTATCATTGTTTAATTTCGGTAGTTCTGTTGTATTTCCCCTTCCTGGATGGGAATCTCTGGTGTCATATCCATGGAGCTCGTCGTAAAATTCTCCTGTTTCTCCCCAGGACCTGTCTGATGCTGGATACCTTGTGGTATCGAAAGGACTTTCCCGGTAAGCTTCCCTTCTAGGTTCCTCAAAGTCTTCATTTAAATCTTCTCTGTCATCTAGTTCTCTTTTTATCGGAGGTTCGATAATATTATTAGGTAATCTTTGCATCAATTCAATATGTCCACAATAAAAGATTGGTAGTACAAATACACCAAAAAGAATGATAATGGTTATAAATAGTAAGGAGCCTGCTAAAATTGCTCCAAGAAAATTCCCATTTAATTCTTCAAAGTTAATACTTCCAACACTAAGGGTAATAAGCAAAATCAATATTAGAAAGATACCAAAAACCAATGCGCCCCATTTTAACTGTGTTAATAGAATGCTACCTTTGTATCCATTGGTTCGACGATAGGTTTCTTTGATAAAGTCCATTGGATTTTTACTTTTTCTTTCTCGAAATTTTTCTTGCTTTTCCATAAGAACAAAAGGCCAAAGATACATGGCTATACTAAAGATAATTCCTGGAATAAATAGTAACATATATCCTATTTGTCGAAAAATCACAAGGACTAAGACAAAAAAATAATTTCTTAGAAAGTTATCATTATAAAAGATAAATAAATCTCTGATTTTCGGTTGGATACGATATCGAACTCTTCGATATATGGCTACTAACATCGCTCCAGAAATTAATAGTACCAAACCTTCGATTAAAATTGATCCTACGGTCAAGGTAATATTTGCTTCTGCACTCTTTTGTGCAACTTCATATCCTCCTAGTTTTTCAATGGGTATGATTCCGGTTTTTCCTGCACCGGAAGAAATTCCATTCAATAATCCAATAATAATATTACTAAGAATTAAAAAGGGAAGAAGACTAAAGTAAACAGAGAGTGTTTTTTCTTGTTTTAAGGATTTTTGCTCATTCATATTCTCACCTCTAATAAAGTTTCTTCTTTCTCAATTATACCATAGTGGTAGTATTTAACATGTTGATTTTGTGAGAAATAGAAGAAATATATAAGAACTTACATTTTCTTCTTTTCCTATTTTCCAACTATGATTTTCCAATAGCTTTTTGTTCATCTACAAGTTTTGGCTGCCACTGTGCCAATAGGATTGCAATAAAGATTAATGTACAACCTAAAAATTTTTTGGGAGTAAAAACTTCTCCAACAAAAAGTACTGCAGCAATTCCCCCAAAGACAGATTCTGTAGCCATAATTAAAGCTGTATTGGTGGGACGTGCATATTTTTGTGCCACATTTTGTATGGTGTAAGCAATGGCTGTGTTTAACACGGTAAGATAAAAAAGTCCCCACCAAGAACTTTGATTCACCTTAGAAAGGTCCAGTGGTATTTTAAATATCGTCACCAAGGCCAAAGAAAAAATACCTGCCATAAATATTTGAATAATGGTAAAGAGAACCGGTGGCGAAGAGGTCTTAGCATATTTAGAAACCAATACCAGTTGAAAGGAAAAAATTAAAGCATAAAGTAATGTTAGGCTATCTCCAAACCCTAGTTTTAATTCTTCGTTTAAACTTAATAATCCCACTCCAATGAGGCATAGGATTCCTGCAATAAATATTTTCTTCTCCGGCCGTATTCCGTTAATTAGCCAATGAACCATAGGAACCATAATCACATAACTTACTAGTAAAAAAGACTGTTTTGCCGGTGTTGTATATCGTAAACCCGTCATTTGTATACTTACCCCTAAAAAAAGAAAAAACCCTAGGATCACACCAATTTTGATGGTTTCTCTAGTACAATTTTTCCATTCTTTGAAAAATATAAGTCCCATTAATATGGATGATATAAAAAAACGTATCACAAGAATCCATTCAAATGGTAGGGTTTCCATGGTAATCTTTCCAGCAACAAAGGTTCCTCCCCATATCATTGCCAAAAGAAAAATAGACATTTCCGACAAAAAAATTTTTCTTCTTTCATTCATTCCAGCATCACCTACAAATTTTCAGATTTTATCTTTGTTCATAGAAATGATTTTTTACATTCTTCAATTAATGCTCTATTGGTTAGATCATAAATAAGAGGGGTTACTGTTGCATAATTCTTATCTAAATAATAACGATCGGTACCTTCTTCCAACTTTGTTTTATTTCTGCCCTTTACTTGTAAGGTGAAGTCTCCATTTTCCTTAGGTTCCATAAAATAATAATCATAAATTACTCCACCCATGGCACAAACCTTAACTCCTTTTATATCTTCTTCATAGGGAACATTAATATTTAAAACCATGGTTTGGCTCATAACAAAGTCTTTCGTTTCCTCAAAGATTTCCATTGCTTTTTTCACTGCAAATTCAAAGTTTGCTGTTCCTTTTATCCATTGAGCACTTACAGCCACTGCAGGAATATCGTAAACATTTGCTTCTATAGCAGCAGATACAGTGCCTGAATAAACAATGTCCATCCCAGCATTATATCCTAAGTTACAACCAGAAAACACAAGATCCACCGGTTCTTCTAGGATATGTTCCATAGCCACTCTCACACAGTCAGCAGGGGTTCCACTAACAGAATATACTGGTCCCTTTACTCCTTCTAACTCCACTTTTCGAACAAGTAGAGGATGCCAAAGGGTGATGGAATGACTTTTTCCCGAGTGTTCATGTTCTGGTGCAACGACGATTACTTCATGTTTTTCTTCTAAGGCTTTAGCTAAGGTAAGGATTCCTGGGGCCAAGTACCCGTCGTCATTCGTTAATAGTATTTTCATCTTAACTCCTTTATAATTCGTAGATTTTACTTGCCTGATGTCTTTTTGCCACTTCCAATGTGAAATCCACACCTTCATGAATTCCTTTTTGATACAAAAGGTCCCGAACGGTTCTCGCTGCTAAAAGTGGGACATTGTTATCTTCAGACAAATGAGCAAGTACCACTTTTTCACCTTTTTTTTGAAGGAGCTCTCCAAGGACAGAACCTGCATGGGCATTGGACAAATGGCCACGATTAGATAGTATTCTTTGTTTTAAGGGAAAGGAATAAGGGCCGTTTATCACCATATCCTCATCATGATTGGCTTCTAAATAATATAAATCTGAATCTTCCATATATGATTTCATCTTATCATTGACCCATCCTGTATCTGTAATAATAGAAATTTTCTTCTTTCCCCTTCCAATAACATACCCGGTCCCTTCCACACAATCATGAAATGTAGCTATGGGCATAATATATAAATCTCCAAAAGAGAACGAGGTGTGATTGTGTATTACAAAACATTGATTGGAAGGAACTTTCTTGATAGTACTTGCCATAGCTTCCCAAGTATTTTCATTGGCAAAGACCTTTAGTCCATATCTCCTTGCTAAAATTCCAACTCCTTTTGCATGGTCCTTATGCTCATGGGTTACAAAAATAGCATCAAGATTTTCAGGTTTCACCCCAATAGATTGAAGAAGTTTTTCTATTCGAACACCACTTAAACCTGCATCTATTAAAATTTTCTTTTCATCGGTTTCTATATATTGGCTATTGCCACTACTTCCACTGGCAAGAGCACAAAATTTCATAGATTCACCTCCTGGCTTAATAAATATCTATAACAACTTTTTCACCATCTTGGAATTGTACCCTCCACGCAGGAATGGCACGACCCTGTCTGGCTTTTGTTAAGTCTTCCACATATCCCTGTTCCTCTGGATTAAAATAATAACAAGGATCTAATGTTTCAATCCTTCTATGATAGTATTTTGGCTGATCTAAAAAACTTAAAAGAGCCTTTGGGGCAGAGGCTAAGGCAATGTCATTGTTTGAAATCTCAATAACATTTAACCATAGTCGATCCATAGATCGAACACCGTCTTTATCTACAACAAAATTCGTATAAGAACTTTCTACTAAGACTTCTTCATAAGTTTTTGAATATTCTAAAAATGCTTGATCCTTTTCTTTTTTATAGAAAGTTAAAATCATATCTCCATCAGGATAGTCTCGAGTTCTTAAAAATTCTTGAACCATATTTAAACTTTCCTCTTTAGAGGGAGCTTTACCTCCAGGACTTTTCCTTCGATTTTCATAAAGGATTCGTCGATTATTTACTATGGAAATACTTTCATTTTTGTAGTCCATTTTAATCAAATCCTTTGCTACTCGAAGAACCGTCCCTTTATTATCAAAAAATCCTTGATTTAATTCTTCAGGAGTTTTTTTCTCAAATTCTACAGAAAGAGAGTTTAGTTTAATATTTCTTCTAGGTATTTTTGCATCAATATGAATGTCTTTTTCTTCTAACATTTTAATGGTGTCTTGGACAAAGGAACGGGTCAATGTTCCGTCTCCAATTGCCCTTTGGTCCCGATAAACAAAAAACAGTAATATTATATTTGTAATCAAAAGTGCAAAAATTAATACATTTTTTGATTTTGACCAATCCATATTATCTCTCCATTAAAAATTCACCATTTCCCATGTGGAAAATATAAGTTCCAGTATCCATTTTTATCTTCCAAGCAGGTAATAGTGTTGTCATTTCTTCTTCCCGACCTGGATCCACATAAATTACGTCTACATCTTCTACTCGTTGGATTAGTTCTAATAAGACATCTCCATCTGGCGTGCCATTGGGGTAAAACATAGGTACATTTTGTTCCAATACTCCTGAAGGACTAAAAGCTTGATCTTCCAAGATTGGTGCTGCTGGATCCTTTGGTGCATTTGTATCCATAGCTTTTCGATAAAGAAATTGGAATTTAGCAACATTTTGATTATAAACTTCTATACTCATATAATGTTCTAAGGGATCTTTTTGTAAAAGAACCTCTTTATCATTTTCTTTTAAATTAAAGTCTAACCGATATCCAGAATTTCCTTTTGTGGAAATACGTTCCACTTGTGACAAAACTAATCCTGTATTAATTCCTGTACGTGTAGCAATAAAATCTAAAGCTGTTTGTAGAGAAACAAATAAATTTTCTTCTTTAGATTCAAATTCTTCTAAATTTTGATATTCTATAAGACCGTCATCATGGAAACGTAAATTCCTTGCTTCGTATACATAGGTCGTTCCTGAATCCTCAATGATTTCTCGAATATAGTCAATATCTCTTCCTAAAAATCTTTCTGCTAAATCATTTCGATACGTTTTTTCCATTTTAGCTAATTCATTCCGATAAATGACTGGCCGTGGTAAAGTAACTGTTAACTTGGGAACATAAACATTTGTTAAGACTTTATATTTTTCCCAAAAATTCTCATAGTTACGATATCTTTTAGAATCGTATAAATCCTCTAACCTTTCTTCGATTTCTTGGAATTTTCCATGTTTGATAGAAACTTTAATCAATTCTTTATTCTCGTTAATAAGAATTATAAATCCTCCCTTTACAGGAAGGTACAAAGTCTCTATCTTAAAAGCTCCAGTGTTTTTTTCTTTTGGTTTTTCAACATTTAATAAATTTCCTAAAATTCTTGTGGACCAAGGATAGTCGTAAACAAAGACCAAAGACATTTCATCCTGAGCCTTTAAATATTCTTCCTGAGTTATTTTTTCAATCTGATTGTCTTCATCCCCAAGTAGCACTAGAAAGTCTTCCATCCAATTATAGTACTCTTTCCACATAGGTTCTATTTCATAAAATAAAGTATGCTCCCCATGGGAAAAATTCACAATTAATTTTTTCGGAGAAAGAATTTCTCGTTCCAAATACGTAGATGAAAACTCAGAACCATTCACACTAGGTGATTCTGGTTTTTTAGGAAATTTCACCCATACAAGGGAAGCCAAAAATATTAGGCTAATGGAAAGTGTGAGTAAAACAAAAGTCTTTATACTTTCTTTCATAATGTCACATCCCCATCAAAGGAAGGAAAACTTAAAACCACTTCTGTTCCCTCTCGTAAAGAAGATCGAATGGTGATTTTACCATCCATAGCCTCCATAACTTCTTTGGCAATGGAAAGTCCAAGTCCAGTCCCACCCATTTCTCGACTTCTTCCCTTTTCTACACGATAAAAACGTTCGAAAATCCTAGACATATCCTTTGGAGGAATTCCAATTCCAGTATCTTTTATCGTTATAATCACTCGATTAATAAAGTTTTTTGCTTCTACTGTAATATTCCCATATGGAGGAGTATATTTAATGGCATTGGAAATAATATTAACTAATACTTGCTCCACTCCATGGGGATCTCCATAAATTCTATGGATATCATCAGGAATGACCATTTTCAGCTTATGGTGTTTTTTCTCAGACATATATTCTAGGCCTTCTAAAACATGGTAGACAACCTCATAAACAGACAAAGGCTCTCTTTCCACTGTAGTATTCTTGTAATCCATATTGGACAAAAACAATAAATCCCTTACCAACCGTACCATACGATCACTTTCCCGTTCAATAATGGAAAGAAATCTATTTTTTGCCTCATTAGGTAACTCTTCATCCATTAAAGTTTCTGAGTAGGACTTAATTGTGGTAATAGGTGTTTTCAACTCATGACTCACATTTGCTACAAATTCACGACGCATCATATCCAAATTATGTTCTTTTGTCACATCTTGAAACACTACAATAAGACCTGTACTTTCGTGGCTATCATTTTTATAAGGAGCATATTTTACATTGTAAAAATTTCCATTAAGCTCCGCTTGACTTTCCCCTTTGAGAGAACTGTAGTCGTAATAATTGATCCCATCAATATTTATTTTAGAAAGATCTAACTTTACTCCCTTGGTTACATCTTCTTCTGGTATCTTTAAAATTTTTCTCGCAATAGGATTTGCATGAATCAAGTGGCCATTTCGATCCATGGCAATAACACCTTCTGCCATATAATTAAAAATAGTATCTAACTTACTTCGTTCAATGTCCATTTTCCCAATGGTTTCATCTAATTCCTGGGTAAGGTAATTAAACATGGAAGCAAGTCGGCCAATTTCATCATTACTTTTTACTTCTACTTTTTGTTTATAATTTCCCTCTGCCATTTCCCTTGCCTTTTTCGTTACATCACGAATAGGCCCTGTAATGGAATTAGCAATAATAATACCTAAACTACCTGTAATTAAAATTCCAATAATAGTGGCATAGGTAAGTATCATAGAAGTATCCTCTATAACAGAATAAACTCCATCTAAATTCGTCGTCATATATAGGATACCCTTAACATCTCCCTCACCTGATAAAACTGGCTTTGCCAAATGTTTTGTTCGAGTATCTGTATTAGTGTTTTTCACAATTTTTTCTTCCACTTTACCAGAAAAAGCGGAAACAATAAGTTCAGCAGCAAGGTCCTTATTGGATAACGCATTTTTCCCTTCAATAAGATCTCTAGAATTAACTGTAGAACCTAAAATAATGGGAGTTTCTTTATTGATAATAACGTACATAGATTCATCTGCAGATAATCTCCAGCCATCTAAAGTATTTTGGATTCTATCCTTTACTGTAGCCCAATCTTCTTGAAGCATATAATCTGAAGAAGCTACCATGGAATCCATGGTACGATTCATTTCTTCCGTTACAGAAGTTAGCTGAACCGTTTCCAATCGATTGGTTAAAAAAGAACCGACAATGGCCATGCAAATGAGCACCAATAAAATATATATTAATATAAATCTAGATTTTATCCCGGAAAACATTACTCTCCTCCAAAGTAATACCCTACACCTCGTTTTGTAAGAATATAGTGGAAAGTGCCGTCCTTGTCTTCAATTTTTTCACGGAGACGACGAACCGTCACGTCTACAGTACGAATATCACCATAGTATTCATACCCCCATACTTTTTCCAATAATTCTTCACGAGAAAAGACTTGATCTGGAGAAGAAGCTAAAAATTTTAAAAGTTCGAATTCACGTAACGTAAGTTCAATAACCTTTCCTCTTTTTGTCACTTCATATTTATTTAAGTCAATATGCAAATCTCCTTGCTCAATGACTTCATCCTCTGCATCTCTCTCTTCACTTTCAAAGTCAAGACGGCGTAAATTAGCTTTTACACGAGCAATCAGTTCTCGCATGGAAAAAGGCTTTACTACATAATCGTCAGCTCCTAATTCCAGTCCTAAAATTTTATCCACTTCTTCCTCTTTTGCCGTTAGCATAATCACCGGTATTCTTGAATTTTTACGTATTTCCTTTAACGTTTGGAATCCATCCATTCGAGGCATCATAACATCTAAAATAACCAGTTCAAAATCTTCTTCTTCTAACATTTCCATACAATAAATTCCATCTACTGCTGTATAGGCTTCAAAACCTTCTTTTTCTAAATTATATTTAATAATATCGGCAATTGCCGTTTCGTCATCAACGACTAAAATTTTTGTTCTCATCATCTCACCTTTTTTCAAATATTTGAATCATGAACTTAGTCCCTATTATACCATAGAAGAAGATAAAGCAGAACATAGCTATCATTATGAGCTATCGTATTTGTAAAAAAGTAAAAACATCTTCAAGGATGTTCTTTTATAGATACAAATAACGGAAAAGACTTTCTTAGAAAAATACAACCAAGAACAGTTTTAGGGTTCAAAATATTTTAAGATAAACTATAAGAAATAAAAAAGTAAACGACTCCCTTTTCTAAATAAAAATTATAGGTCATGAAAGAAAGTCAATTTTTAGAAAACTATATCCCATTCTGGTAACTCTTTTAAATTCTTATGTTTTTTACTTGACAATGGTAAAGCGATGATGTATGCTTTAACGATTCATGCTTTTTTTAATATTATGTAAAGGAGGGAGAACATGTTTTATATTCCAATACTTATTACCATTGGAGCCAATATTCTTTATCATATTTCCCAAAAGAATATGCCAGAAAAAGTTAATCCTATGTTTTCATTGATTATCACCTATCTTATCGCCTTAATCATATCCTTTGTAGCAATGGCTTTTACCGAAGGATTAAAACCAATGAAAACAGAATGGTCCCAGGTAAATTGGGCTTGTTTTGGACTCGGAATTTCCATTGTACTTTTAGAATTTGGATTTTTACTAGCCTATCGTGTTGGATGGAATATTTCCACAGCAGCAATTATTTCTACCATCGTAGTAACCATTGCCTTAGTCCCAATTGGGATGCTATTATACAAGGAAGATATTAGTACAAGTAATATGATAGGAATCTTTGTCAGCTTAATCGGCATATATTTGATTAATATGAAGTAGTAAAAGGCAAATCACTTGGATTTGCCTTTTACTAACTTCTTTTATTTCATCCTTTAGTTTCTAATAATCCTAGTTAGAGTAATATACAAGAATCTTCTATTCTTTATAAAATCTTTTGTCCTCGTATTATGATGGAATCAAAATTAGATTCCTATGAAAAATACTACTTCTGCCCTACCAATATCATAATTTTTAATATCTGAATTCTATGTCCATTTTACCTTAACAAGGAAAAATCAAATCTAATCTATTGCCTTGATTTTTTCTATATCGTAATCCAAAATTTTTTGATACCTCTCTGGTCAGGACTTTCTTTTTTAAAAACATTATAATGTAAAATTATTTTTTCAGAAGGAATATTTTCTTTATGACAAGTAATTAAAATTTTTTGTAACCCTATCTTTTTACATTCTTCAAGAGCCAAACCTAGTATTTCTGTGCCATATCCCTTTTGACGCTGAGACCTTTTCACAGAATAACCAATATGCCCCCCAATATTTTCTAAAAATTCATTTAAGTAATGACGAATATCAACAAATCCAATAAGTTCGTCCCCTTTTACCCCAAGAAATGTAGTTGCAGGTACAAGTCCATCCCAAACACTTTCTTCCTTTTGATTATCTTTTACACTTTGCAGCCATTCTTCATAGGTTTCCACATGTGCTAACATCCCTGTTCCATCTAAGGTTTCCCCATTTTCTAAAAATTCTTTTTTATAGTCCATTACCTGATTTTTATATTCCATTGTTGGTGATATAAGTTGTAACTTTTCCATAATATCCTCTTTCCTATTACATTTATTTTATTATATAGAGGTTTCTAAACCTAGTCAATAAAGGATAGATACCAGCTTTAGTGTGAAAACTTTCAAATGATAATAAATATCAAAGATTATCATTTCTTTTATTCTTCAATATAAAGACATGTTATAATTATTCTTAAAGAAGATGATTATAAGGATGAAATTCAAAGTAAAGAGGTGTTACTATGTGGTTGGTCTTTGGAATATTGGCTATAGTTTTTGCTTGGTTTAACCTTTATAAGTACTTAGAGGGGAAAGATTCTAGGATTTTTATGTTTTTAAGCTTAGCTTTTACCGCATTGGTTTTATGTGAATTATATCGATGGGATGCAAAGATGATTGCCCATGAAGATTGGACGGCTCTTATGGATGTAACCCCAACTATGGTAAAGGCAAGTTATGTTCTTACTCTATTATCTATTCTTGTTAATAGTGTTCCCATTTTAAAAAAACAAAAGTCTTAAAAACGAAGAAAAAGACGATGGCCAAAATCCATCGTCTTTTAACGTACGGTAATATCATTTCGTTTTAAAACGGAACGAATACGAGCTTCTCCTCGCTTCAACCTTTTTAACCTACGTTGATAATGTCTTCTCGTTAAGTAAAGTGCTTTTTCAGACAGTAAAGGTAACTCCTTATTTTTTATATTGGATAAAAGTGTATTTTCCAATTGTTTATAAACTTCATGTTCCCGTTTTATCTTTTCTTCCACTTTATGGGAAAGAACCGTCCCAAGCTCTCCTTTGAATTTTCCCTTTCTTTGTCGGAATTCTTCTTTTCTCTTTATCATATCTTCAAGTTTTTGAAAAAACACTTCTTTTCTTTCTGTCTTTTGTTCCTCTAAATGAGTCTTAAAATGTTTCACATAAGAGGCTACTTCTTTTTCGTAGGATAGTATATTTTTAAATTCAAAGGCTTCTTGTACAGATATCCATACATCAACAAAGAAAACAAATACACTAGCTCCTGTTAAAACATACAGGGTGTTTTGAGGGAAACGAGTTAAAAAATCTTTAATCCACATATTCACATCATTGACTAAGAAAATAGGCAAAAGTCCCCAAAATAAACTGGAACGTAGGCAAATATATCCTTTATAGTTAAATGGTCTTTCATCATAATCCCAATACCGAACATGGAATAACTTTTCCAGAACATATCCTGTTACTAGTTCTAAAAGGGTTGCAACTATCATACCTGTAAAATAAATTGCGATATTATGTCCTTTTAAAGGCATGGTCACCGATAAAATTGCCACAGCTCCAAATCCATAGATAGGTAGAATAGGACCATGTAAAAAACCTCGTTGAACTAACTTTCTCTTATTAGCAGAAACCCATATAGTTTCCCATATAAAGCCAAAAAAGGCATAGATAAAAAATAAATCAATGCTATAAATAAATTCTTTCATATCTTCCCTTTCTTAATAAGATTTCATTCCTTTTTTAATACTATTGAATCTACTCATCTTAAATCTCTTTCACATTTTTATGTACTGACTATTTTAGATCGTGATATTTTTTACTTTAGCAAAAAACTTATTGAATAAACCAAGTTCTTTTTCCAATATGAAAAATTTCTAAGACTATGATTAATCATACCCTGTTCCAAAATCGTCAACCAAAAAATCTCCAGAATCAATAGTTACTGAAAAGGTTAATCGAATCCTCCTAAAACCCTTGTTTAAACATTTATATTCTTCATTCCACATAATATACGAATCACTAGGTATTTAGAAGGACCCTCTCTTTGCTTCTTATTTTAAAGAAAGGTCATGATATTGGTCATATCTTTTATATATTTCTTAAAAGATTCTATTAGAGCCTCTTTAAGTACTCTTCGAAACCCTACTTCCTCTTAAAAATTTATAAGGTTCAAGGCTAATTTCTTTTATGTAAGTATAAAAAAACATCCTAGAACCAAAAAAGTATGTGATTTCCTTATGAAATAAGTTCAAAAGTTCTAATTCTCACATTTTAATTAGAACTTCAATATTTCTTTTTCTTGATAGCCAAAAAGAGAAGCTACGATTCCAGATGGCATTTGATGGATAAAAATATTCCATTGTTTCACAGAACTATTATAAATATCTTTTGCTTTTATCATTTCATCCTTAGATGAAGAATAGGCTTCCAAAAGTTCTTTATCCTCATGGATATTCATTATTTTATGAAAAATATTTTCTAATTGTTTCTCTTCTTCTTGTACATGGATTGGATTTGTATAGACCACCAAGGGAACTCTGTGAGTTATAATAGTTTTAATTTCATCCCAAGACTGATCTTTTCTTTGATCCACATATTCTTTTATAAGTTTCCATCTCTTTTCTTGAGTATCTCCTATTTCAAGTAAAGCATTATGACCTAGCCTTTCATGATAAAGAAAATTTCTTTTTGTTCCTAGGATATAAAATAAAATAAGAAGTGGTCCTCCAAGAAGTATCGCTACCATATTATCCTCCTTATGATTATCTGAATGATAATTATGTAAATATCTTTTAGAATCTAAAATTTATAACTCTATTCTACTTTTACCCTTTTCCATCGTTATTTTATTCTTTTATATTTATTTTAGGTAACAAAAGTACTAAGT
Source organism: Tissierellia bacterium (assembly GCA_030537855.1). Taxonomy (GTDB): domain Bacteria; phylum Bacillota; class Clostridia; order Tissierellales; family Peptoniphilaceae; genus JAUNVD01. Next base: position 15,861 of record JAUNVD010000029.1, read on the forward strand.
ATCTAAAAAAAGAAAGCCTTCCTATTAAAAGATGCTTCCTTTTATTATAGATTCTTTTTATTTATTATTGAAAAAATCTTTTCCTCGTTGTAAAAGTAAAAGAATAGTAACCACGAAAAGTAAGATGTCCATTAATTTTCCAAAGATTATTCCGGTATAAAAGATTCCTATTTCTCCAAGAAAGACGGAAAAATCTACAGACATATGCCAAAAAATTAAGGCAGCTATATTCTTAGTTTCCATATATAGAAAAGCTGCTAATAATCCAAAGGGAAGAGCATAGATACATTGGATAAAAGCCGAAGTAGGATCTAAACCTCCTGCTATATTAGCCATATGAACCAATGCAAACAAAAAACTTGAATATAAAAACACCACCAATGGAGGATATTCTTTCAGTCCTTCTTTGATTAGGAAACGTCGGAATAATCCTTCTTCTGAAAAGCCAATTAAGAAAGTTAAAAGACCAATAGAAAGAACTCTTAAAGGTTGATGGTTGGTAACTAAAGCCTCGATAACACTTGTTGTAACCATAAGGATAGCAAGGAAGGGCAACCAGTTTAAAGTGAGAAATGATTTCGAAGGAATCAAATCCCTACTTGTAAATCCAAAACTTCTAAGATTTACCCGCCATACATAGAATCCCATAACTATCATCATAGGAATCCCATAATAATGAATTCTTAAATCATCATATTGAATTCCAAATAAATTTAATATGCCAAATCCAATTAGAGACAAAATAAAATAACCTAAAGGATAAATAATAAGCTTATTTTTATTTTTCATAACTCACCTCACATTATTTTCTTTTAAAACCATTATAACATATGGGTTCCTGTTTTATATGTTTCAAATGAAATTTAGACACTTTATAATTATTGTAATGGTAACTTCATTTTCGAGTTGTTTTTAATTGTAACTCGGCGTTTCTTATGTTATACTTCATGTATAAATGGTATGTAATTAATGGTAAGACTGTATTTCAATGATAAGAATTACCTATTTTTCATACCTAAAATATTAGGAGGTATGTATGAAAAGAAAGTTGTTATTGGTTCTTTTAATTTTAGGTGTACTTGTTACAATGATAGGCTGTGGTCCCAAAGATAACGGTACAAATAATAACCAAAATGTAGAAAATAAGGAAGTGAACGAAACCAACAAGTCCAACGAAGCCAAGGAACCAGTGGAAGATGTAGAGTTATTGGTATATTCTGGAGCAGGTCTAAAAAAATCTATGGAAGAAATCAAAGACCATTTTGAAAAGGATCATCCTGGAGTTAGTATCCAATTAATCTATGCAGGTTCTGGTCAATTACTTGCACAATTAGAACAATCTGGTAAGGGAGATGTTTTTATTGTTGGTTCGAAACCCACCTTTGACGATGCTGCTGCAAAGGATTTAACGATGGAAGGTTTTCCTGTCGCTCATCATACTCCATGTATCGTAACAGCAAAAGACAATCCTCATAATATAGAAACTCTAGAGGATTTAGAAAAAGATGGAATTAAGGTTGCTTTAGGAGATCCAGAAGCCAATGCCATTGGAAAAACAGCTGTTAAAATTTTTGAAAAAAATAATATTGATGGGGTAGAAAAAAATGTTGTAGTAAAGACAGGAACGGTTAATGATTTATTTATGGCTATCGAATCAGGGAATGCTGATGTTGCCATTGTCACAAAAGATGGTGCTTTTAATAATCAGGATACTTTACATATTATTGATATTCCTGAGGAGCAAAATGTGGATCAAATTATAACTGCGTCTACATTGAAGTCTACAGAGCAAGAGGAACTGGCAAATGATTTTGTAAGCTTTCTACAAAGTGAAGAAGCGAAAATCTATTGGGAAAATCATGGTTTCAAACCAGTGAGTTAATATGATAAAAAAACTATTTCGAGGATGTTTATTCTGTATTCTCCTTTTGGCAATAGTTTTTGTGGCCCTTCCCTTTTTTGCAGTTATTGCAAAAGGGTTGGGCTTTCTTGTAACTTGGCCTTATCCTAAAGAAGTACAAAGAGCTTTTTCTTTAAGTATGAAGACTTCTTTTTTTGCTGCTACTTTATGTCTTTGTCTTACTTTACCTATTGTCTATTATAAGAATACTCTACCTCATAGGATGAATGAAAGCTTACATTATATTTTTTCATTACCAATGGCTACTCCCCACTTAGTTAGTGGTATTGGTTTATTAATTATCTTTGGTCGAAAAGGTATAGGGAATTTTTTATTTACTCATTTCGGTATTGATTTTGTGTATACGGTATCTGGAATATGGCTTGCTATGGTATTTGTCAATCTTCCTTATAGTATTATTACCTTAGACAATTCTTATCAACTTGTAGATCAAAAACTTTTATTTACAGCCAGAACTCTTGGCCTTTCCGAATCTAAAGTATTTCTCCATGTGTTAATACCACTATTAAAAGGCCCATTGGTAGGACTTTGGCTTATGAATTGGGCTAGAAGTATTGGAGAGTTTGGTGCCATTATGGTTTTAGTTGGGGTTACAAGAAATAAAACAGAAACTTTAGCTACTAGTATCTTTTTAAATTTATCTACAGGTGATTTTGATGTAGCTTCCGGTATAGCAGCTTTACTGCTTTTAATATCCATGGTCGTTATGTTTTTCTTTCAAAGATTATCAAGGAGGAAAAATGGTTTTAATTGAAGATTTAGAACTCTATTTAGGAAATTTTCATTGTTCTTGTGATACACTAAAAGTAGATAAAGGAGAAAAAACAGTCCTCTTAGGAAAAAGTGGTGCTGGAAAAACTGTTTTCTTAGAAACTTTAGCTGGAAGATATCGTCCAAATCATGGTTCTATTTTTCTAGATGGAAGGGATATTACTACTTCTCCACCTGAAGAACGACCTATTTCTATTTTATATCAAGATTATTGTTTGTTTCCCTTTTTAACCGCTCGAGAAAATATTGCTTTTCCTCTTCTTTATGGAAGGAAAATTCCAAAGAAAGAGTTGTCTAAAAAAGTTGATTATTTTCTTCAAACATTAGGACTTACAGAAATTCAGGATTCCTACAGCCCCCAGTTAAGTGGTGGAGAAAAACAAAGGGTAGCATTGGCACGAGCAATAATAACAAAACCTAAACTCTTACTTTTAGACGAACCAACTTCATCTCTAGATCCAAGTATGAAGGAAATTGCAAGAAACTTATTATATGAATACATTGAAAAAGAGGACTTAACAACAATTTGGGTCACTCATGATGAAGAAGAGGCAAATTATTTTAGTAATGTGATTACCATCGAAAAAGGAAAGGTGGGAAATGTGAATGGACATATATGAAGAACTCTTGGAAAAATTTCAAAACCTTGTGGAAAAAGAAGGTTTAGAGAAAGAAGAAATTGCAGTAGATATTAAATCCTTAACTCCAACTGAAAGTATCGGAAACCCTAAGAGAAAGGATTTTCCCTTACTAACAGGAAAAGAAGCTATGGTAGAGGCCAATTTTAAAGGAGCGAAAGGACAAGCCTTTACTCTTTCCAGATCTACTTACCAAGGTCGTCTTAATGATGTTTTAAACTTAGATTTATCAAATAATTATAATAAAGCTATTTTTTTATCCACTTTAAATGCAGTATTAAAATATCTAGGTCTTATTGACCATACCGTTCATTGTAAAGATGAGGAGCCAGAAACTTGTGCCTTTGAAATTTCTAGATATATGGAAGAACATTTCCAAGACAAAAAAATTGTTTTGATTGGTTATCAGCCAGCAATCTTAGAAGCCTTGACAAATGTTTCTGTGGAGCTTCGTATTTTAGATTTAAACCCTATCAATATTGGAGAATATCGTTATGGCGTCCTAGTGGAAGATGGGGAAAAAGATTTTGAAGAAATAACCCAATGGGGTGATGTTTTTTTAGTCACAGGGTCTACTTTAGCAAATGGGTCCATTGTAAATTTTCTAAACTTAAAACAACCTGTTATTTTTTATGGAAATACTATTGCAGGGGCTGCCTACCTACTTCATCTTCCAAGACTTTGTTTTAAAGCATCATAATTTTTGTAAAAAGGGACGATCCATCGTCCCTTTTCAAAACATCTGAATTATATTTTTGGCACAGCTTCTAAGAGCTCTTTTGTATATTTATCCTTAGGTGAAAGAAGGATTTCTTTCGTAGGCCCTTCTTCAACAATTCGCCCTGCCCTCATTACAATAATACGATCTGCAAAGTTTTGTATCACTGCAATATCATGGGTAATAAATAAAATACTTAACCCATCTTTTAATTGTAAGTTTTTTAAAAGCTCTAGAATCGCTAATTTTCGATGACTGTCTAAAGCTGAAATAATTTCATCTGCTATTAACACCTTTGGCTCCAATAACATTCCTCTTAGAATACCAAGTCTTTGTAATTGTCCCCCTGAAAATTCACCAGGGTATTTATCTAAGGAGTCCTCAGAAAGACCATAATCTGAAAGTTTTTCTCGAACTAATTCTCGGCCTTCTTTCCTCCTTGTAATTATTTTATGAGCTAACAATGGTTCTACTAGAGAAACTTCCATTGTTGCAAGAGGATCGAAAGCTCCATAGGGATTTTGAGGAATCATTTGGACCATACGATTCTTTTTAGATTCTAATGATTGGACTTCTCCCACATCTGGTTTGATAAGACCTATTAAAATTTTTGCCAAGGTTGATTTTCCTGAACCACTTTCTCCAACTAAACCTACAAATTCCCCTTCTTCCAGAGAAAAAGAAACAGAATCCAAAGCAATTTTCTTATTTTTACCTACAATATAATTTTTTGATAGATTCTTCCCTTCAATCAATTTCATAACGAGATATCCTTTTACTTTCTTCTAATAATCTTTTCCCCATCTCTGATTTTGGCGACGTTAATATTTTTTCTGTACTTTCATTTTCTACAAGAACCCCTTGATCCATAACTAAAATTCTGTCACAAAAATTAGCAAGTAAGGCTAAATCATGACTGACAAATAAAACACTAATCTTTGTGTCTTCCACCAATTCTTTTAAATGTTTCACAAAACTAAGGGCATAGATAGCATCCATACTCGATGTAGGTTCATCAGCAAGTAGTATTTGAGGAGGACCAATAAGAGCAAGGGCTAAAGTAATTCTTTGAGCCATTCCTCCAGAAAGTTCATGGGGATATTTTTCCAATAAAGACTTTTCTTCATCTAACCCTACCAGCTGAAGTAATTCATAAATTCTTCTTTTTACATAGTCTTTATCCTTACTTTCTTTTAGATGTATAATCTCTTGTAACGCATTATATACATTTTGATAAGGATCGAGAGCACTCATTGCTTGTTGAAAAATAATACTCCCATATTTTGCAACTGCTATTTGCTTTTCTCTTTCTGTATATCCTAAAATATTTTTCCCATCTTCAAAGGAAATATGACCTTCTACAGTATAAGGCGGAGTTTTTAATAATCCTGCCAGTCCAAAGAGAAGAGTACTTTTTCCTACTCCAGAAGGCCCAAGAATCCCATAAATACAACCTTTTTGAACTTGTAAATAAATATTTTTTAAAATACTATCTTTGCCAATGGAAACCTTTAAATCTTTTACAGTAAGTATTGTTTTATTCATTATATTTCACCATGATACGGGTTCTTTTTATCAAATAGTATGTGAAAAAACATACAAAAGATAAAAATGCCAAGTGTTGGCCAAAGAAGTAATTGTGGTCGTTCTATAAAATAGGTTCGGTACTCATAAAGTAACATTCCCCAATCCGGTTTTGTTATATCTGCCCCTAATCCTAAAAATGCTAAAGAAGCATATCGTAAAACAATAGAAGAAGCTTTCGCTGCAAATAATGCACTTACTGGCTCAAAAATATGGTGGAAGATATGTTTTCGAAATATTGTTGTCGTAGATAAACCAAGGAGCTTGCTCATTACAATAAACTCTTCTTCCCTCGTCTTTCTCGTTAAGGTTGCTACTTGAATGGCATAGGTGGATAAATCAAAAATTCCCAATGAAACACCAATACTAATAGGCCCAAACCCAAAGTAAGCAGAAATAATTAATGCTACAATAAAGGAAGGAATGACAAGACCTAAATTACTAAGAAGTTCTAATAAAGATAAGAGCCATCCGCCACGATAACCTGCAATCAAACCAAAAATAAGCCCTGGAATCAAAGCAAAAGCAGAGGCTACCAATACTGTTTGAGCTGTTCTTTTCAATCCAAAAAGCATTAGTTGAAAAATATCTCTTCCTAAATAATCTGTTCCTAAAAGGTGATCTGTGCTAATCGGTAGCATCTTTTCTTCCATATTCGTCGAAAACTCTCTTGTTTCAGGTAAAAAACTGACAAATAGTAATAATAGTAATATAATAGCCACTCGTTTCATGATTCCACCCTCTTATCAATTCTACTTTGTAGAATACGAAATATAAAATGAATCACAGACATCCAAACCATGATTAAAAAAAGATAGGATTGGATAGCTGCATAGTCCCTGTTCTTTATACTATCAATGAGAAAAAAAGAAATCCCAGGAATTCCAAAAATAAATTCTGCTACACTGGACCCACCAAGGACAGAAGAAAATCTTGGTATTAAGGCTCCACTAAGTCCATATAAAACTGGTTTAAACCCATGCTTTAAATAAATAAGAGATTTTTTCATCCCATGAGCATAAAGTCTTTTCATGTAAGATTTATTTTCCAACTCTAAAAAGTGCATCCGAACCACTCTAGAAAGACCACCACATGTGGATAGACTAATAAGCAAAATACTTATAATAACCCCTACCCATGGACTCCCTGTGAAAAATCGTATCCACCCAAATTTTACTCCTAAAAAATAAATCACAAATAAAGAAGATACAAATAACGGGACAGCTTGAGAGAACAATGTGAAAAATCGAGATAATCCATCAAAAAATCCTTTTTTTAAAGCAGCAAGATATCCCAAAAAGAATGCAAAAATACTGGATAATAAAAGACTCCCCATCCCAATAGATAGGGAATAGGGAAGTCTCTTCATCAGTTCTTCTTTAATGGGTCGATGACTGATTAAGCTTACACCCCAGTCACCACGAATGATTCCCTTCATCCAACTGAAATATTGAATATATAAGGGTTTGTCCAATCCCCATTTCTCACTTAACATAGCAATATTTTCAGGGGTTTGTTCCAGCTGATAACTGGAAAGGAGCATTTGTTGAGGACTAATGGGCATCATTCGACTCACTGTAAAAACAAGGATACTTGATAGCAAAATCAAAAATAATCCTTTTAAAAAAGAAGTGAGTGTTTTCATTTTAACCTACTTTACAAATAATTGATCATTAATAATATAATAGTCACCACAATAAGGTGTATAATCTGCAAGTCTGTCTGATAATGCTACATGCCATTGAGGATCCACTAAATAAATCAAAGGAAGATCATCGTAAATCATTTGTTGAACTTCTTGAGATATCTTATTATTTTCTTCTCCCAATGGAAGGTTTGCCATTTCATTTAACTTTGCATCTACTGCTTCTGAACGATACCCCATATTATTTTTTCCACCGCCACTTTGTATAAACTGGCTAAAGAAAAATAGAGGATTTCCCGTTGGAGAAGTATGTTGTGCATATAATGCTAAATCAAAGTTACCAGCTTGTAATTCTGCATCGATATTTTCTACAATAGAAGTCTTTGCCTCAATCCCAAGTTCTTTTAATTGGGTTACCATCACTTGCATAATTAATGACAAATCAGGTCTGGAAGGATAAGTGACTAAGTTGATAGATAAAACTTTACCATCTTTTTCCCGTAAACCATTATCATTTAAAGTATAGCCTCCTTCATCTAAAAGTTTTTTCGCTGCTTCCATATCTTCTTTTACATCTACTTTTCCTGCAAAAGGATTATAAGCTGCAAAAATACCTGTAGGAAGTTTTCCCCCTTGAAGAACATTTAAGTAATCTTCTCGTTTAATACCTAAATTAATAGCTTCTCGAAGAGTTTTATCTCCCATAATACCCTTTAGATTTACAATACCGAAATATTGGTAACCTGCATCAATCGTTTTAATGGTTTTTCCTTCATCTTTTAACATTTTTGCTACTTCAGGAGTAACAGTAAATGCCATATCAATTTCTCCAGATTCAAAGGCAAGCTTCATAGCTGAAACGTCTTTAAATGCTTTTACAGTAATGTCTCCACGTTTTTCAGCATTTGGGTAATGCTCATTAGGGGTTAAATGGATTTCTACACCTGGATCAATTTCCTTAACGACATATGGTCCAGTAAAAGCATACTCTCCATTACCAAGATCTTTAAAAACTACATTGGTCCATTCAGCCAATACAGAATCCATAGCAGCTGTTTTTCTTTCAGTTTTTACTTCAACAGCATATTCACCTTTTTCTGTAAAAGCCATCTTACCTGCAGTAGCATCGGAAAATAGATTCTTTTCCATAACCGTGTTTAAAGCGGCACAAAATGCTTTTGCATCAACAGGAGAACCGTCTGAGAAAAAGGTATCCTCTTTTAAATTAAGAATCCAAGTTAAATCGTCTTTTTGTTCCATATCTTTCACAAAATGACTTACTAATTCTCCTTTTTCATTTTGCATAAATACTGCTTCAGTAACCCCATGACTTGTTAAAGACCATGGATTTCCTCCGTCTACAGGATCTAGGGATCCGGCGACCCAAGTTTGTCCTAGGACGATTGGTCCACTATCCTCATTTGTTTCTTCATTCCCTTTTGTTTCATTGTTTTCAGTAGAAACCTGATTGGTTTCATTGTTTGGTTCTTCCCCCTTATTGTTTCCCGAACAGGCAGCTAATGCAAATACGAGACATAAAATAAGAGCAATGGTAATTTTTCTTTTCATACCGTTCCTTTCATTATATAACACTTAGAGTATAGGGACCCCATCCATAGTCGGTGGATGTACTGGGACTGGTATTCTGGCTTAGAGTTACACTCAACACAGTAGCCGCACTGCAGAGGATTCTCACCTCATTTCCCCTTTGTTTACTCTTAAATTATACATAGAATCATTATCATTTGTCAATATTAATAAACTACTCCAACTAATATATCATGACCTATATTTATCTCTATTTTCTTATATGCAAAATCAAAAAAGATATCTGTTACATACAACTACTATTTTATCTAATAGAATAGTGCAAATAGTTTAAAAAACAGTGAGGGCACCAAGAGTTTCCTCACTGTTTTTTTGCATTTATATTTTATTTGCAGCCACTAATATTTCTTTGTAAGCCCAGAAATCTTCTGGAACATCTGTAAAGGTGGTCAAGGCTTTTTCTGCCGCTAATTGATTTAATTTCTCCATTTCAATATATTTGTTAAAGGCTCGATTCAGCATGGTAACTGCTTCTGCCCTTGTTATTTTTTGATCTGGTTTAAAGCTTCCGTCTTCATATCCTTTGATAATACCATTGCCATAAGCAATACGGATAGCTTCTGCAGCCCAATGATTATCAGCATCTTTAAATGGAGTTTTAGTATCTACCGGTTTTAAAAACTTAGATAGCATTTGAGCAAATTCTCCTCTTGTAATATCTGTATTTGGTTGGATACTTCCATCTTCATACCCTTTGATAAAACCTTTACTCGTAAGATATGCAATAGGATCTTCATACCATGCACCTTTTTCCACATCTTTTGCATTCATATCCAAATCAGGTATGGCGTCTAAGGTTAATAGTTTGGCAAACATGGTAGCAGCTTCGGCTCGGCTAATATTCTTTTGTGGTTTAAAAGTTCCATCAGGATATCCCTTCACATAAGAAATTGTATTCACTGTTTTTGCTGCCTTTGGTGTATCTTCTGCTACAGGAGTTTCCGGTACAGGAATTTCTTTTACTTCTTTTTCTACTTTTTTGCCATGGTTTCCAGTATTTTTATATTTCTTAGGATACTTATCTTTCGGCTTGTTGTTCTTGTCTTTTACAACAATATTGATAACCGCATCTACCTTATTCCCTGTTACTCCAACAGGTAAATCATAAGATCCAATTACTTTATACATACCGGGCTTGTCTTTATTGTAGTCATTTGATGTCCAGGTTACTGGAACTACTTTTGTGGTACCATCAGATAGATTTAATATCACCATTTTTGGTAAATATATACTTTCAAGTTTCGTTCCTTTTCTTACAATAATATCTTTCATACCCTTAACAGATGTTATCGTTACATCAGGAGCAGTAAGATCTTTTAATACGACATTCATCGTAATACCTACCTTATCTCCAGTTACTCCTGTAGGTAAGTCATAAGCTCCCACAAATTCATAGGTTCCTGGTGTATTCTTATCATAAGTTGTGGAAGTCCAAGTGACTGGTGCATCTTTTGTTGTACCATCAGATAGTTGTAAGGTCACTTTTTCTGGTAAG
>JAUNVD010000090.1 GCA_030537855.1 Tissierellia bacterium
ATAATTTCTTTACTATTTCCGTAATATACAAACCACTTTTTACGTATAGATCTGCAAATTTCTTTGTTTTATCCTTAAATATATTCGGATTCTCTTTTTCTAGTGCATCAACCATCATCTTAACAACCCGTCTTGGTGTAAAGATTTGATTCGTTTTTTGTGGTGGAATATAATCAAAAATATCTTCTTCTAAGCGTTCATCAAAATAATTTGCTAAGCGTTCTTTCGTATCTAAAAACTCCCTTATACTCGCATTAAAAACAACCTCATTAAACAAACCAGGGATTGTCTTTTCACTCCCCTGATCATCAATATATTTAAATCCATCACGTAACTTTTTAAACTCTTCAATAGTAATACTTGTTAAATCTTCAAATGTTGCTTCATCAATATTTTCATCAAAGTTGGCTAATGTTGTATCATCATCACCATAAGCCATTAAGAAGGCTGGAATCGTACGTGCAAATCCACGCAAGTGATCACGAACATCATCTTCCGTTGTTTTCTTTTTCTTTTCTTCAACCTTCTCAATTTGTTCTTCCACTACTGTATGAATAGTTTCCTCTACTTCTTTATTAATTTCTTCTCCAAAAGCTGTTTCTATTCCTTTCTTCTTTTCTTCATACTGTTTAGTTATAGTTTGCAATTCCTCTTCATTATTTTCTAGAATTGCCTCTTCTCTTTTTTGTTCGTAATCCCTTTTTAACTCTCTAACTTCATTTGTCATCGTTAAATGTTTATCTGTAATCATTTCCTCTAAAGAGGTATGAACGCTTTTCTTTATATCATCTGTCCGACCTTTTGTTAAGCTAAAGTCATCTTTCAATTTATCAAATCCATCAGCAAATGATTTTGTTATATTTCCAGCTAACGTTTTGATGGACTCTTTTTGTCTTTCTTCTTCTTCATCTAATGACTTAGTTACTTCTTCAATAACCTCAATTGGTGCATAGATTTTTTCACCAAATAAATCTTTTGATTTACCTAAAACAACTTCTTTAGGGATTTCTACTTCTCCATCTTCATCTAAATACGGAGTCATCACTTCTACATCACGCGGTTTCTCTAAACGTTTATTTTTCTCTGGAGGTATTTTATCCAGTATTTCTTTAAACGGAGAATCACCCGAGAAAATACCTGCTATGTTAGCGAAAAGTAAATTGCTCATAAAGCCTCTTTTCACTACTTCTCTAGAAGTAATACGTGTCGGAATTGTAAGTACTTCAGCAGCACTTATTTCATGCATCGAACCATCTTGATCTTCAGCAATAACAGGGAAGAAGTTTAATAACTTTTTAATCTTACTCTTTCTTTCATTGCTTGTTTTAGAACTACCATATGTTAAATTATTTGCAAATTCATCATATAGTCGTAATGTTCTGTCTGGAGAGAAATCAAATATATATGCATTTTCTTTGCGATATAACTTCCCATCCTGCTCAAATTCATACGGGTTTTGCGATCTAAATGCAGCCTGAAAGTATAAACTAGGTGATTCGATATTATTCAACATAAATACAGCTGTCCATTCAGGTATTGTTACACCCGTCGTTAATTGACCTACAGAAAGTGTAATTGTTTTATCATGTTTCTGTATAGCTTCACGGACTTTATCGAAGCTTTTGGCGTTCTTCTTCATGTCCAATGCTTCCTCTTCCAAGTTCTCTTGGATGCTAACGCCGTCTCCTGCAGCAAGCACGACAGCATACTCTCTGAATGTCGAATGCTCTTTTAACAATTTCTCTAGTGCCTTCGCAGCATTTACACGTGGCAATAGCCAAAATGTATGATTGAGTTCATTGCGGTATTGTTCTTCAGAAAACGGAAATTTACCTGATGATAAATTATCTAAGAACCTAACGACGCTTTCTTCATATTCAAATTTCCCGTTATCTTTCACACGGAAAAATTCATTTAAATCAAATGCATAATCAACGTTTCTTTCTTCCTCTATTGTTAATCCTGCCGTTACTTCATCTTCTATCATTTTACTCATTTGATACGTGAATAAATTTAAAGTAGGTAGATTTTCGTAAGGATTGCTGCCAATTGTTGGATCCCAGTTTTCTTTAGCTTCTTGTTCATCTACATACGACCAATTGAAGATTTGCTCTTCATGGAACTTGTTGTTTGCTAACGCCTTAAAAGGGGTTCCTGAAAGATGTAATGTAAACTTTCTCTTTATCTGACTGAATGCTCTATCTGTCTTCTTTGTATCAATCCCCTCGTGTGCTTCATCAATAACTAAAACATCCCAATCCAACCCAGCAACCCAGTCTAACTTTTTGTAACCACCTCCGGCAAATTTTGCTCCTTTTAAATCTTGTAAAGATATAAATGCAATTTGTGATGGATTCGTTGCTGTATCAAGATACTCTCTGTATTGTGACCGTGTCATTGCTTTACCACTTAATGCATCTGTTTCAGAAACGAACTTCATATGTGGTTCTTGCCATGCAATGAACTTTTGAAAATCATCGAACCATGAGTTAGCAATTGCTGGTCTATTCGTAACGATTAACACATTTGTCGTTTTTAAATTGCGAATAAAGTCGTATGTTGTTAATGTTTTACCAAATCTAGGTTTGGCATTCCACAAGAACTCTTTCTCTTCTCCGTCTCTATGGTAATATTCTAATGTTTTTTCTACTGCCTGCTGTTGCTCATTTCGTAAAATATAATCAAAGTTATCATCTGTAATCTGAATTTCTTCATAGTCTCGTTCAATGAATTTATCCGTTAATTCTTCTGCTTTTTCTAATGTTCCATTAAAATAAAACCATTCATCTGCTCTACCATTAAAATCCTTTTTTTTAATTCCATTCAATAATAAATAGTGATGCAACTCTTTATCGCGAAACCATTTACCATCAGATTTTTTTGCTAGCTTTTCAAACAATATATTAGGGTTTAACCCGGCTGTTCCAACTTGTTCAAATATTCGTGTCACTGCATTTCTTGTAGTGTCCCCTATTTTCACATAACCATTATGCGTAGGTACTTCTGGTAAAGTATATCCATAAATTTTATATTCAATTTCTTCAAAAGGCTTAATTACTGTTTTATCCATCTAGATTCACTCCATTTCCTCTTTATAAACATCAATGATTTTAACAGGGATATATTGCATTTCTTTCGTTTCTTCTTCTTGTATATCGATCGGTTCATCCAAAAAACTGAAAATATCGAGTTGCTCTGGCTCATTTTTAGGTTGTCTCAAAGCTTTACCATTTTCTTTTTGAGTATTCTCATAAATTTCATCC
>JAUNVD010000030.1 GCA_030537855.1 Tissierellia bacterium
TGACTTCAAGATTACAATTACAATTTTCTTCGTTTAAATCTTGTCCACATTGGGAACATAAACCTTGACAATCTTCATTGCAAATTACTTTGAAAGGTACAGAAGTGATGACCAGAGACATTACAATATCTTCAATAGGAAGAGTATCATCTTTTAAATAAAGGACTTCTTCCTCTATCTCGTCTTCATCAACCATAAGCTCTTGTGAACTAACTAAGATAAAACTCGTTCCATAATCCACATGAGTTACGACATCTTTTAAACATCGACTACAAGGTGAATGTAAGTCATAGGAGATATGAATATCTAAATCCATATCTTCGTCTAATCTTATTAATCTTCCCTTGTAATGGATAGGATATTGAATGTCCAGATTTTTCGTGTCATATTCTGAATCATTTTGTTTCAAAGAACCTGTAAATTCTAAAACTCGTTCATCACTGACTTTAAAACCGGATATATCCATGTTCTCACCTCTAAAAAACCATTGCAAGTTATTATATAATCCTTAGAAGAAAATGTCAAGAACATTTACTTGGTTAATTCGTAGGTTTCCTTAGCTATCATAAGTTCTTCATTGGTAGGGATAACAAAGATTTTTACAGAAGAATCTTCTGCACTTATCAATTCTTCTTTAGCACGAACCTTGTTTTTCTCGTGGTCAATTTTTAATCCTAAAGAACCTAGTATTTCTATAATTGATCTACGATTCCATTCAGAGTTTTCACCTACACCTGCTGTAAATACGATAGCATCTACATGGTCTAGTTGTCCGTAATAGGATGCAATATATTTAGCTACACGACGCTCAAAAATATCTAGGGCCAATTGGGCTCTTTCATCTCCATCTGTTGCAGCATTTTCTAAATCTCTAAAATCTGATGAAATTCCTGAAACACCTAAAGCTCCAGAATCTTTATTTAAAATATTATTGATTTCACTAGTTGTTAAATTTTCCTTATCCATTAAATAGGTCACAATAGCAGGGTCAATATCTCCACATCTTGTGCCCATTAAAGGTCCTGCAAGAGGGGTAAAGCCCATAGAAGTGTCAAAGGATTTACCACCTTTAACAGCAGTTATACTGGAGCCATTTCCTAAATGGCAAGTAATTAAATTCACTTCATCCACTGGTTTATTTAATAACTCGGCAGCACGTAAAGTTACGTATTTATGACTTGTTCCATGGAATCCATATACTCTAATCTTATGTTCTTCATAGTATTTATATGGAATAGGATAAATGTAATTAACCGGTGGAATGGTTTGATGAAAAGCTGTATCAAATACACCAACCATCTTTGTATCCGGCATTAATTTTTTACATGCTTCTATCCCCATAATATTTGGTGGATTATGAAGGGGAGCAATTTCAATATTATCTCTTAATGCTTGCATAACATCGTCATCTATAATTACAGAATCTGCAAAAGCTTCTCCACCATGGACAACCCTATGTCCTACTGCTTGTATTTCATCCAAAGATTTCACAGCACCATATTCTGGGTGTACAATAGACTCTAAAACTAATTCTAAAGCTTTTGTATGATCTTCGATTGGCTCTTCAATTTTTATTTCTTCTTTCCCAGTTGTTTCATGTTTGATTCTAGAACCTTCGATTCCAATTCTTTCGACTAAACCTTTTGCTAAACGATGTTCTTTTTCAATATCAATTAATCGATATTTAAGAGAAGAACTTCCACAGTTGATGACTAAAATATTCATTTCTTCCTCCTGTTTCTTGATTTAAATATCTTATAAAAACACTTTAAATATTATATCATTTTTTCCTATGCATACCAAGAAATAAAATGGAAAATAGTAGAATTCCTTCTTTTTTATTTCCTATGGTATAATAAATCTAAGGATTTTGGTGAAAATGAGGTGAATCATGAAAATATTAGGAATTGTGGCAGAGTATAATCCACTTCATAATGGTCATATCTATCATATTAAGGAATCCATTAATAAAGTGAATCCAGATGCCATTGTTATTATTATGAGTTCATCTTTTACCCAAAGAGGTGAGCCAGCAATTTTAGATAAATGGACAAGAGCCAATCACGGGCTTAGAGCTGGTGGCGATTTAGTTTTAGAACTGCCTTTTCGAGGAGCCGTTTCCTCAGCAGAATCTTTTGCTTTATCTGCTCTATCAATATTAAACTCCATTCCTTGTACCCATTTGTCCTTTGGCGTTGAAAGTTTAAGAACAGAAGATGAAATATATTCTAAAGCTAAGAAAATAATAGAAATAAAAAACAATCCTCGTATCAAGGAATTTTTAAAGACAGGTCTTTCTTTTCATCAATGTATTCTACAATTAAGTAAAGAAAAATATAATGACCACTTTATTCAAGGCGCGAATGATCTTTTAGCCTTAGAATATGGACAAAGTGCGATACTCTTAAATTATCCTTTAAAACTTGTACCTATATTAAGAAAAGGCCCCATCCATGGTTCTTCCACCCTCTCTTCCCATTTCGCTTCAGGTTCAGAAATACGGAAAAGATATTTTAAGGAATTGCCAATTGAAGAATTTTGTCCACCATGGGTTTTAAAAGATCTTGAAAGAAATAAAAATATAAAAAACTACCTAAAATGGGAGGGTCTAATCCCTTATTTCCAACTTATGATCCTCAAAGAATTAAAATATGAAAATTATACAGGATATGAAGTAGGGATGGAAAATTACATTAAAGAACAGATCCTTCAAAAAGAAATAAACAAACCTTATCTCAAAGAGACCAAAAGGTATTCAAAATCTCGACTACAGCGATATTTACTTCATGCACTCTTAGATATAAAAAAAGAAAAGATACGTTCCCATGATATGGGAGGATATATTAGACCATTGGCTATGAATCAGATCGGGAGAGAAATCTTAAGGGAGGTAAAGAGACAAGATAAAATTGTTATTACACAGCCAGCACGTTTTTTAAAAAAAGGTTCAGAAAACATACAGTTGTTATTACAAGAAGAAATATTGGCTACAAATTTTTACTCTATATTAGCAAGAGGAAGTTTTCAACTTGATTTTACTCATACGCCTATTATAAAAACAGACAAGGTTCGAGATTAATCTCGAAGCTCTTGTCTGTTTTCGTTTAAAACTTTAATAATTTCTGATAAATTCACTTGAGTATTTTCTAAAAGCTCATCAGCATAGTCCCTTGCTCCGTGACGAATTTGATCGCTTTCAGCATTGGCTCTATCCATAATTTCTTGAGCTCGTTCATTTGCTTTAAGTACCAATGCATCTTCGTCAATTAATTTTTCTGCATGGGCTTTAGCAGCTGCTATAATCTGATCAGCTTCTCTATGTGCATCATCAATAATCATTGCCTTGTCTGATTTAATTTGAGTTGCTTCAGTAATTTCTCGAGGTAATTCACTACGAAGTTGATCTAAAATACTTAAAACTTCTTCTTTCTCTACCATTACCTTTCCTGTTAAAGGTACTGAATTACTCGTTTCGATAATATCTTCCAAGTCATCCACTAAACGTAAAATATCCATATTAATTCCCCTTCCATAGTTTTTCTTTCATCGCTTTACCTACAATATCCGGAACAAAAAGTTCTAAATCTCCTCCAAAATAGGCTACTTCCTTTGCCAGAGAAGAACTTACAAATAAAGTATCATTGGAAGCAAGTAAAAATAAGGTTTCTATCCCTTCTTTATAATTCTTATTTGCCATTGCCAAAACATACTCTGATTCATAATCACTAGCTGACCGTAATCCTCGAATAATTGTTTTACAATTTTTTTTATTTGCATAATCTACTAAAAGACCTTCAAAACTATCTAGTTCAATATTTGGATGATTGCCTAATACTTTTTGAAGAAGGTCAAGTCTTTCTTCAACGGTAAATAATCCTTTTTTATTATTATTATTTAACACAGCAACAATAACTTCTCCAAAAATATTTAAAGCCCGATTAATAATATCTATATGTCCTTTTGTCACCGGGTCAAAGCTACCTGCATAGATTACCTTCATAATTCCCTCTTGCGCCATATTTCTATAACTGTACCACGATATTTCCTTGTTTTTACAGGTATAAAATAATCTGGACAATCAAAATTAATATCTTCAGATCTTTCAATCATAAGAAACCCATCTTGATTTAACAAATTATTCGAAGCGATCTGGTTTAAAACCTTTTTATATAGATGTTCCTTGCTATAGGGGGGATCTATAAATACGTAATCAAAACCTTCATCTTCATATTTTTCCAAAGCCTTTAGAGCGTCTTTACAGAAAACATGACATAAACTTTCAAAATTAGCCTTTTTAATATTTTCATTTAGAACTCGAAAGGCCTTTCCATTGATTTCAAAGAAGAGACCGTATGTTGCACCTCGACTGATAGCTTCTAGCCCTAAAGCTCCTGAACCTGCAAAACAATCTAACACCCTTGTATTTTGTTGGATAGGACCAAGTAGATTAAACATATTTTCTTTAATCCTGTCCTCGGACGGTCTTGTACATTCTCCTTTTGGGGCTTTTAACTGTAAGCCTCGTCGAGAACCTGAAATAATACGCAATCTCCACCTCCTAAGTCATTTTTCATTTTAACACAATTTTTCCTATAGTACAATAAGAGAAAGAGCTATCCCTTTCTAGATGCAAACATTTTTACTAGTTTCTGCTTCAAAGGGTTTTCTCCAAGATCTTTCCAAGGAAATCTTCTATGAAAACGTCTTGCCTCCTTTTGAGCTAAATGGAAGATCTCCCTATGTATAATAGGATCACCTATTTTCAATTCCATAAATCCATGCTGCCTTGTTCCAAAAAAGTCACCAGCTCCTCGTAATTCTAAATCTTTTTCAGCAATATAAAAACCATCCTGACTTTTTTGTAAAATACT
Source organism: Tissierellia bacterium (assembly GCA_030537855.1). Taxonomy (GTDB): domain Bacteria; phylum Bacillota; class Clostridia; order Tissierellales; family Peptoniphilaceae; genus JAUNVD01. The sequence continues at coordinate 4,872 of JAUNVD010000030.1, forward strand.
TAAACGAGCTCGTGAAATTTCAGAAACTCCTGTATTATATAATATACAAGTACTTTTATGTTTACCTCGCCCTACTCGTCCACGTAGTTGGTGTAATTGTGCTAAACCAAATCTTTCTGCATTATAAACGAAAATAAAATTAGCATTAGGTACATTCACTCCAACTTCAATAACTGTGGTACTTACTAAAGCCTGTATTTTATTAGAATAAAATAAATCCATTACATGATCTTTTTCATCATTTTTCATTTTTCCATGTAATAAACCAAGGGTAAAATCTTGTAAATGTTTTTCTTTCAGTTCATGGTATATATCTAAAACAGCATCTAGATCCATCGTTTCATTATCTTCTATTAGTGGACAGACAAAGTACCCTTGACGTCCTGCTCTCAATTGAGATCGAATAAATTCAAAAGCTTGTGGTAATTGTCCTTCTCCTATAGGAATTGTTTCCACTTTTTGTCGTCCAGGAGGTAAAGTGTCAATAATAGATACATCTAAGTCTCCGTAGTAAGTTAAGGCTAAGGTTCTTGGAATTGGAGTTGCAGTCATAACTAAAGTATGAATATCCTTACCCTTTTCTCTTAAACGTTCTCTCTGACGAACTCCAAATCTATGCTGTTCATCAGTTATAGTTAAACCCAGATTTTTAAACATAACGGAATCTTCTATTAAAGCGTGAGTCCCAATTAGAATATCAATGTCTCCATTAGAAACTCTTTGCAAAATACTTTCTTTTTCCTTTTCCTTTACAGATCCTGTTAAAAGAGCAATGGTTACCGGCAAGTTTCCAAGTAATTCCTGAAAACTTTCATAATGCTGTCTTGCAAGAATTTCCGTTGGAGCCATAAGAGCTCCTTGGTAATTGTTTAAAACGGTAAAATACAAAGCAGCAATAGCAATAATTGTTTTGCCAGAGCCTACATCACCTTGCACTAGCCGATTCATGACATTCCCAGAAATCAAATCGTTCTCTATTTCTGACCATACCAATTCTTGCCCAGTAGTTAAAGAATAAGGTAAATCTTTGAAAAAATTTAGAATTTCATCTTTTTTATAGAATCTTAATGGTGAAGTTTTATTCTGATCTAAAGAATGTAAATAAAAGATTCCTAATTGTTGATAAAAAAATTCTTCAAAAATAAATCTCTTTTTTGCATTTTCTAAGACATCCATAGATTGAGGATGGTGGATTGTCATCAAAGCACTTTTTCTATCCATTAGCCCATAATTTTCACGAAGAACTAGAGGTAAGTTATCCTGTATTTCCATTGAATCTAAAGGAATATTTCCTATTAATCGAGTCATTACTTCTGAGGAAAAACCTTTTTTCTGGGAATAAAGAGCCTTGATTTTATTTTTTTCATGTTTTTTCCAAATAATTTCAGGGTTGGTAAATGTACGTAATCGTCCGTAGTATGTTAAGGCCCCGTAAAAGATATAAGTATTCCCTGACTTTAATCTATTTTTTAAGTAATTTTGATTAAAAAAAGTTATTTGTCCTCGTAATCCTCTAGAATCTTCAGCCTCAAAAGATACTCTTTGCCAAGCTCCTTTTCCCCTAGATGGAATGATCCCAAGAATTTTCAAAGCTAAAGCACCTTTTTCTCCTTCTTTTAAAGATGAAAAAGAAGGAAATAATTGGCGATTTTCATATTTCCTTGGGAAATAATATAAAAGATCTTCCACAGAATAAATATCTAATCCATTTAATTCTTTTTCTCTTTTCTCTCCGATACCTTTTATCTGCTTTATAGAATCATCTAATTTCATCTTCTCACCTATATTAATAAGAGTCCCTATAGGGACTCTTTATTCTAAGGATACAATATAATAATATAGTGGATCTCCTCCATATATAATTTCTATATCCAAATCATCATATTTTTCTTCTAAGGCCTCTTGTAATGCATTTACTTCTTCGATCTTTGTTTGTTCTCCATAATATAATGTAATAATAGAAACCTCATCATGATATAGGTCTTCAATTAAATCTATACATACTTGATTATAAGAATTTCCTGTTGCCAGTATTTTTTTCCCACTAAGACCGATACAGTCGTCTTTGCAGATTTTTTGACCATTCATTTCAGTATCTCTTACTGCATAAGTTACTTGTCCCGTTACAACATCTTGGATTGCTGCAGTCATATTCTTAACATTCTCTTCCGGTGAGTTTAATTCATTAAATGCTAATAAAGCTGCAACCCCTTGAGGAATGTTTTTCGTAGGTATTACATATACCTCTTTGTCACTTAGTTCACATGCCTGTTCTGCAGCTAAGATTATATTTCCATTATTCGGTAAAATAAATACACGATTTCCTTTTACCATTTCGATACCTTCATAGATATCTTGGGTAGAGGGATTCATCGTTTGCCCACCTTCTACCACATGATCAACAAATAAACTTTTAAATAGATCTTCAATACCTTTACCCATGGAAACAGCTACAAATGAATTTTCTCTTTCTAATTCTTCACTTTCGTTCTTTTTCTTCAGATTTAAAAGTTCATCTTTAAGAAGAATTTCTTCATGTTGGAATCTCATATTATCTATTTTAATATCTTTTAATTCCCCTAATTCTAGAGCATATTCAAGAGCTTTCCCTGGATGATTAGTATGAAGATGGACTTTGATAACTCCACTGCCCCCAACTACTAGTTGACTATCTCCTAAAGGTAAAAGCTTTTTCTTAAGAGAATCTATATCTCCATCACTTTGAATCATAAATTCAGTACAATAACCAAAAATAATTTCATCTGTACTAATTGTTTCCCTTTTCTTTATAACTTTAACTGGTTCTTGCCCATCTTGTAAACATAAGATGTCATTACCACGTAAAGATTCTAATGCACCTTCTAGTAAAAGTACAAGACCTTTTCCTCCAGCATCTACCACGCCAGCTTCAGCAAGAACTGGTAGTAAATTCGGTGTATTTTCTAAGGAACGATTTGCTTCTTCGAGTACATGTTCAAAAAAACTTACCACATCTTTATACTTCTTCTGAGCTCTTAACCCAAAATCTGCAGCTTCTCGTGCAACCGTAAGGATGGTCCCTTCTGTAGGCTTCATAACTGCATTATAGGTAGTTTCCGAAGCCTTTTTAAAGGCCAAAGCAGCAATTGGAACGGTTATCTCATCTCTATCTCCTATACCATCTGAAAATCCTCGTAAAAGCTGAGACAGTATGACACCAGAGTTCCCTCTAGCACCCATTAGAGACCCTCTACTGGCAGCTTTAGCTATAGAGCCAGCTGTAATGTCTTTTTCTTCTTCCACTTGCCTTATAGCCGATTGTATCGTCATGGACATATTTGTACCAGTATCTCCATCAGGTACGGGAAATACATTTAAATCATTGACTTCTTCTTTATTATTTAATAAATGGTTTGCTCCACTAATTAATGCCTTTTTCAAAGCTAAGCCATTTAGTTTATTCTTTGCCACAATACTCCCTCCACATTATTCAATACGAATTCCTTCAACGAAAACTTCTATGTTTTCAACTTCTAGTCCCGTTAAATTCTCTATATTAAATTTAACTCGATCTATAATATTTTGACCAACTGTGGAGATCCGTACTCCGTATTCTAAAATGACATGTAATTGGATATTAATCGTATTATTTTCTGTATTCACCGTAATTCCCTTAGAAAGGTGATCAAATTTTAATAGCTCAAAAAAACCATCTGCTGCATTTTTTGAAGCCATTCCAACAATGCCATAACTTTCCATTGCAGATATTCCAGCAATATTAGCTATAACTCCATCTTCTATAATAATGTTTCCTTTATCCGTTTTAAAGCTAGCTGGCATAGTCTCGCCTCCTCTTTATAACATTAATATTATTTTACATGATATTAAAAGATGTTACAAGTAAAAGGAGTTTTAGAGGAGTAAGAATTAAAGATATAAAAAATATTTGCATATAAAGGTCAATATATGATAGAATATGATGAACTGATTTATTTGATGAAATGTATTAAGAGGAGGTGTTCTCTATGGCAAGAAGATGTGAGGTTTGTGGGAAACAAAAACAATTCGGTAATACCATTTCCTTCTCCCATAGAAGAGGTAATAAAAGCTGGTCGCCTAATATTCGAAAAGTAAAGGCGCTTGTAAACGGAAGTCCGAAAAGAATCAATGTTTGTACAAGATGTTTACGTTCCGGCAAAGTTGAAAGAGCATTATAAATGAGAAGAAGGTAGATGATAATCATCTACCCCTATTTCTCTAATATCCTATGTTTATTAGCAAGGCTTTGCCTTGCTTTTTTATTTCTTAAATTTAAAAACATAATCATTAAGGTTTTTCTTTTGTGCGTATAATAAATGCCTTCCCTTTTTCAATGGTAATTTGAGCTTTATCACTTACCCATTCATTACTAATACCTCGAGGAAAATCACGTGTTAATTTTGTATGACTGATTTCATAATAACAGCCTTTTGTTGTAACAATAATTTCTTCACTAATAGGTATAATACTTAAATATTTGTAATCTTCTTTTTCACAATGAATCGTGTCTTTTTCCAGATACGTAATCCAATTTATATCATCAACGATATATCCCTTACAACCCCTTTTATTTAAGAACTCTAGTAAATAAAAGGTTGCTAATTGATGATCCTGACGGTTACCAATACCTCCAAGTATCGTAATTGTTCTTGCTCCATCTTTTAGTGCTCGTTGTAACGTTATATAAGCATCTGTTTCATCCTTTTCAGGGTTCAATGGAAGAAATGGTATTTTTTCTTTTTTTATCTCCTTTAAACCTTGTTCAGATATGGAGTCCATATCCCCTATTACACAATGGGGACGAATACCTAGACTCCAAACAGGATCAAATCCACTATCTGCACAATATATAAAATCCTGTCCTTTGGCATAATTTTTTATAAGGGAAGGAGAAGGGATTTCCCCACCTAAAAATACTAGTGCTTTCAAAATTCTACTCCATTTTCAATTTTTGTATCATTGACTTAGGATCTTTTGCTTTAAAGATAGCTGTACCAGCAACTAAAATATCAGCTCCCGCTTCCACAATTGTTGGTGCATTATCAAGAGTAACCCCTCCATCCACTTCAATTAATACATTAGGTGCTTTTTTTCTTATCATTTCTTTTAGAATCTTAATTTTTTCTAAAGTTTCTGGGATAAAAGATTGCCCCCCAAATCCAGGGTTTACCGACATTAATAAAACTAAATCCAAATATGGTAATAAATATTCTATATCTTCTAACCCTTGTCCAGGATTAATGGAAATCCCAGCTTGAATACCATAGCTTTTTATTTGCTGAATCACTCGATGAGTATGAATCGTTGCATCTGAGTGAATCGTTAATATATCTGCTCCTGCTTTTACAAAATCTTCAATATAAATTTCTGGTTTTTCTATCATCAAATGAACATCAAAAGGTATTTCAGTTAAATTACGGTATTGTTTTACAACAGGAGGACCAAAGGTTATATTTGGAACATAATGACCGTCCATAACATCTACATGAATAAGATCGGCTTCACCATCTTCCATCATACGGAAATCCTTTTTAATATTTGTAAAGTCTGCTGATAAAATTGAGGGTGATATTTTTACCATTGGTGTTTCTCCTTATCTTTTTGCTCTTCATACATTTTAATATACGATTGATATCTTTCATCCCAAATGATTCCCTGTTCCACTTCCTGTTTTACTGCACAACCAGGCTCTTTACTATGACTACAATTCATAAATTTACATGTCCCTTCTAATTTTAAAAATTCAGGAAAATAATTCTTTAAGGAATCACTTTCTATTTCTCTTAAATCTATAGAAGAAAATCCTGGAGTGTCTAAAATATATATTCCCTCTCCGTTGTCAAAGAGTTCATTATGTCTTGTTGTATGCTTCCCCCTTTGAGTTTTGGCACTTAATCCACCTACTTTAACTTCTTCATCTATAAAATGGGTGGTAAGTGTAGACTTTCCAGCAGCAGATACCCCAGCTAAAACAGTGGTCTTATCTTGAAGTAAAGGGCGTAGGGTTTCTACCTGTTCCTTATCTGTTAAGACAAGGGAGTATGTGGGGTAACCAATTCTTTGAAATTGTTGTTTTAAAAATTCCCCTTCATGACAATCTAGGTCTATTTTACTAATTACGATGATAATAGGTATCTTCTGTCTCTCATAATGAACCAATAGCTTTGTAATTAAATCTAAATTATATTTTGGCTGTTCTACAGGAATTATCACCATAACTTGATCCACATTTGCAACAGGAGGTCGTAACATCACAGAAGTACGAGGATAGACTTTTTCAATGTACCCAAGGGTATCCCCTTCACCTTCTTTAAAATTAACATAATCTCCAACTAAGGGAGCAATGTCTTTATGCCGAAAATTTCCCTTTGCCCTTGATTCCACAATTTTTCCATCTTCCGTTTTTATTGTATAAAATCCACCTAAAAGTCGTATAATTTTCCCTTTTGCCATGAATCCCCCTAATCAACTTCTATCGTCTTTTCAATCTTGCCATCAATAAAAATTTGATAAACATCTCCTTTTTTACCATCTACAGTTATAACATTCGATTGATCTAATGAACCACTTTTGATAGTTGTTTTATCATTTCCTCGGATTCGATGAATTTGAAAACTATGAGTTTCATTGTCATCAGGAACATCAACTTTTAAGTCTATGTTTTTTAAGGAATTTGAATTTACTTCTGTTTCTTCATCAACTATTTTTTCTGGACCAAGACTTACTTTTACATCTACCTTTGTTCCTACAGGTATATTATTTCCTGATTGATATTTTTGATAAAAGATAAGACCCTCTTCTACAGAAGAATGATACTCTTCAGAAACTTCCCCTACTTCCAAACCTCTTTCTTCTAAATACTGTGTAGCCTTTTTGACTGTGATTCCTCTTAACTCAGGTACAACAGCTAACTCTTCCTTAGGGCCTTTAGATGGAAAGATATCGATTTCTGTACCTGGTTTTACAGATGTTCCAATTTCTGGGTTTGTCCTTATAACTAGGTCCTCATCCACTGAATCTGAATATTCAGGATCTCGAATTGAACCTAAAGCAAGTCCTGCATCTGATAAGATTTTTCTAGCTTCATCTAAACTCCTGTTTTGAACATTAGGTACCAAAACTTCTTCTACTGGTGTACTAACAACTAGCTGTACTGTACTTCCTTTTTCAATTTCTGTTCCCTCTTCAGGATCTTGTTCCAGTACAATATTTGGTTCTCTATCATCTACTTCCTTGTTTGTTAATGCTACTATGAATTCTTTTTCCTCTAAAATTGTTTTTGCTTCCTCAACATTCATACCAATTACAGATGGTACTGGTATAATCATATCATCAGGTTTAGGTTCCCTTGTTAAAAACTTATATCCTACAAATAATATACCTAAAAATAATAATATGGCTACAAAAGCACCTAATAGTGGACCTGAGTTCTTTTTCTTTTTATCTTTGGAGCGATACTTTTTGTCTTTAGGAATTTGTCCACTAAGAATGTCTTTTTGAACCACTTGGGCTCTTTGGATATCTCCTTTATCAATTGGTATCGTAGATTTTGTTGCTCCTCCAAAAGGTTTCCGATTCATCAATAAATCTTTAATATTCTTAATGATTTCATCTACATTGGAATATCTATCCTTAGAATCTTTTTTCGTCATTTTATCCACTAAATAATCTAAACTAGGGGTAATAATCGGATTAATACTTGATGGTGGTGGTAATGGATTTTGAATATGCATAAGAGCAACAGAAATAGGATTCTCAGCATCATAAGGTACATCTCCAGTAAGCATTTCATAAAGTACAATACCCATAGAGTAAATATCTGACCGATGGTCAACTTTAGCACCCTTCGCCTGTTCTGGGGAAAAATAATGTACAGAGCCCATAACAGAATTTGTCATAGTAACTGTAGAATTTCCAGCGACTCTAGCTATCCCAAAGTCCGTTACTTTTACACGATTGTCTCGAGTAACCATAATGTTTTGAGATTTAATATCTCTATGAACAATATTTTTACCATGGGCAACTTTTAAAGCTTCCGCTATTTGTATCGTGTAATTCAAAGCACGATTCGGGGCAATAGGGCCTTCTTCCATGATAATTTCTTTTAAAGTTCGACCTTCTATATATTCCATAACAATATAATAAATAGAATCCTGTCCGATTTCTTCCGCTCCAACATCATAAATACTAACTATATTTGGATGGGAGATACTGGCAGCGGCTAAAGATTCTCTTTTAAATTTTCGAATGAAATTCTCATCTGCATTATATTCTGTTTTTAATATTTTGATTGCAACGATACGATCAAGTCTCCGGTCATGGGCCTTATATACATTACCCATTCCACCGCTACCAATTTTTTCTAATATTTCATATCGTTGACCTAAAATTGTTCCTATCATAGTTCTCTCCTATTCCAAAGTGATTAATAATAAAGTAATATTGTCACAACCACCTTTGTCTAGTGCCTCTTTCAATAAAAGATTTGCAGCTTCTTCAATGGAATAATCCTTTATAATTTCTCTTATTCTTTCAAAGGAAACCATTGAAGTTAATCCATCAGAACAAATTAAAAACTTTTCTCCTTTTTCTGAGACTTTTTCATGGACTTTCACATCAAAAATTTCAGATGTACCAAGGGCTTTCGTTAAGACATTTTTTCTAGGATGATTTTTAGCCTCTTCCTCAGTAATTTCACCAACATCTAGTAAATAATTAACAAAACTATCATCCCTCGTTAATTGTATAAGATTATTGTCTTTAAATAAGTAAATACGACTATCTCCTATATTAGAATAATATATTTTACCCTTCCCAACATAAAGGAGGGAAAGAGTCGTTCCCATTCCATGGTAGTCAGGATTTGATAAACTTTCTTGATAAATTACATTATTTGCCTTTTCAATGGCATTATAGATATTTGTTTTTATTCTATTCTTAGAAATATTTCTTAGTTCTTCAGAAATCAATGATATTGCCAATGAACTGGCCATTTCTCCTGCAAGATGACCTCCCATTCCATCAGCTAGAAGAAAAAAAGGTTCGTCCCTTTCAGGGATAAAGTATGCATCTTCATTATTTTTTCGAACTTTACCCACATCTGTAAGTCCAATCCACTTCATATTTTCACACCTTTTCTTTAGATTGCCAACGTCTTCTAAGTTGACCACAAGAAGCATCAATATCTGCTCCTAATTCTCTTCTTATAGTAACAGAAAGACCAGAAGTCTTCAATTGTCTTTGAAATTTTAAAACATAAGAAGAGGCTGGTTTCTTTTTATTATATTCCTTAATAGGATTTAATGGAATTACGTTAATATGATGAGGCATATCTCCTAAAAGCTCCTTTAATTTCATAATATCTTTTTCACGATTATTGACACCGTCAATTAATACATATTCAAAGGTTACCCGTCTACCAGTTTCTTTAAAATAATATTTACAAGCTTTTATAATTTCTTCAATAGGATATTTTTTAGAAATAGGCATTATCTTTTCCCTATCTTCTTGGAAGGGGGAATGTAAAGAAATAGCCAAGGTGATAGGTAGATTCATATTTGCTAATTCTAGTATTCCTGGAACGATACCACAAGTAGATATTGTCATATTACGGTAAGACATATTTTGTCCTTTTGAATCGTGTAGTAATTCAAGGAATCGAAAAACTTCCTTTCTATTATCAAAGGGCTCACCACTTCCCATTAAAATAATATTTGAAATTTTCCCATACTTCCTTTCCACAGAGTATACTTGCTCTAACATTTCTCCAGCTCTTAAATTTCTGATACAACCTTCTTTTGTGGAAGCACAAAAGGTGCAACCCATTTTACAACCAACCTGTGTCGATATACATTGACTAAGACCATGGTTATATTCCATCAACACACCTTCTACTATTTCACCATCTTCACATTGGAAAAGAAATTTTTTTGTATGATCTATTTTACTTTCTAAGGTTAAAAGAATCTCTATCGTATCTCTTGGATATAGGTTTAATTTTTGACGCAATTCCTTAGAAAAAGTACTACAATTAAAAATATCCTGTCCAAGTTCGTGGTGTATAAAATGAAATAATTGTTTTGCTCGGAATTTCGGTTCACCTAGCTTTTGAAATAATATATTTAGTTCTTTTAATGTAGATGTATTAAGGTATTGCATTTTAGTCCTTTCTCATTAAAAATATTTTAAATCCATCTGTATTGTGAATATGAGGATAATAAATAAATTTATCTAGTAGTGAAATATTTTTTGTATTTTTTATAAATTTATCAATTACCTCTTCATTTTCCTTTCTTGTTAAAGTACAAGTACTATAACATAATATTCCTTTATCTTTTAAAAGAGGAAAATTATTTTTTAAAAGCTTGTATTGAACATTAGATAGTTCTTTACAATCATTTTCAACTCTATGTTTTCGTATTTCAGGTTTTCTCCTTAATAAGCCTAAACCGGAACAAGGAGCATCGATTAAAATCTTATCATAAACCCCAATTTCATTAGGATAAGTTTGTAAACCATCTCTCTTTAAGACTTTAATGTTCTTAAGCTTCATTCTTTCTATATTATCCTTAAGTACCTTTACCTTTTCATTGGTAAGATCTCCTGAAGTAATCATAGAATCTGGTGCAAGTAAACTTAGATTAATGGATTTTCCTCCAGGGGATGCACAGACATCTAAAATTCGATCTCCTGGTTTTGGTTGTAAATGTTCTGCCACCTTTATCGACCCTAAATCTTGAACATAAAAACCTCCATGTTCAAATAAAGGACTATTAAGAATGGCATTTAGATTTTGAATTTCTACCGCATAGTTACTAAGACTTGTTTTTTTCCCATGACCCATGGATACGACCCTTTTTAGAAATTCCTCCCTTGAATATAAATTTGTATTTACTCTCACATAAGTAGGAGGCCTTTTATTATTAGCTATTAATAATTTTTTTGTTTCCTCTTCACCAATTTGCTCTATCATATCTTCTACAAAAAAGGTCGGATGTGAATATTGAAGCCCTAAAGTTTCCGCTGGAGTACTTCCTTTTATTTCTTCTCGTAAAATTTTTGATCGGCTCATTTTTCGTAACATTCCATTTACAAAGGCAATGCTACCTCTGTTCCCATATTGCTTAGCCAATTCAACACCTTCATAAATAGCTGCTCTTTGAGGAATCCGATCAAGGAATAATAGTTGATATAAAGACATTCTTAAAATGATTAATATCGGTTTGTGAATTTTACGAAAAGGTAATTTAGAGGTTTGGCATATATAGTAGTCCAAATAGTTTTCCTCTTGGATAACACCATGAACAATCTCATGTAAAAGATTATAATCTCTTTCGTCAAAAAGGGAGGATCCCTTTTCCTCTAACAAATCCTTTAGGAATCCTCCCTCTTCTACCTGTAATAATATATCTACTGCAATTTCTCTTGTATTTCTCATATTAATCTCTTCTTTTTGATATTGATAACAAATGAAGTAAAGTACCAATAGCTGTTAGAAGGGAAGCAACATAGGTTAGGGCAGCTGCATGTAGTACTGTTGAAGTTCCTTCTAATTCACTATCCGGTAATATTCCATCTGCAAGTTCTAATTCTGCTCTCTTACTGGCATTAAATTCCACAGGTAAAGTAACTAATTGAAAGAGCACTGCTACACAGAAAAGTGCAATTCCAATATTGATTAAAAAAGAAAAAGAGCGTATAAATAGACCTAGTAACACTAAATAAATAGATATATTAGACCCTAGTTGTGCTGCAGGTACTAAAAAAGACCTAATATGGAGAGGTTTATAGCCATCTGCATCTTGAAGAGCATGTCCAACTTCATGAGCTGCTACAGAAACAGCAGCAATGGATGGTACATTATAAACAGATTCTGATAATCTTAAAATTTTTTCTTGGGGATCATAATGATCTGTCATAGAACCTCTTACTTGTTCAATCTTAACGTCTCTTAAAGCATTTTTATCCAAAATCAATCTAGCAACTTGTGCACCTGTTAAATTTGCAGAATTTCTAACTCTTGAGTAACGTTCAAATGCTGTACTTACTTTGGCTTGTGCATACATTGCAAGGATAATTCCTGGGAGTAAATATAATAAATATTCAATATTATAAGCCATTGGATAAAACATATGATTCCTCCACTTCTAATTCTGTAGGAAATGTATTCCCCAGTAAATAACTTTTCGTATCCATACGCCCTTTATTAGGTACTTGAATAATCATTAATTCAATAGAACCATCTTTGCATCCTAAAAAAAGTCTTTTATCTTCTTCTATGATATGTCCTGGTTTGATGTTCTTTAAACTACTTTTTCCCTTGAAGACTTTATATTTTACACCATCTAAGAGGATATAAGCTCCTCCATAGGTGTCCATTCCTTGAATTTTACGTAAAACTTGAAAAGTAGTTTCCTTTTTTGGCCTTATTTGTCCTTCAGATTTTGTTATTTTTGGAGCATAAGTTGCTAGACTTTCCTCTTGAGGGATAAAATTTACATCTCCTTGTTCTAATCCACTTAAAACCTCTAAGATTCCTTCTCCCCCTAAAAATGATAATTCCCTTCTTAAAGTAGAAGCAGATTTTTCCTCAACCTTAGTGGTTACTATCTTTGCAACAGGCCCGGTATCCATCCCTTCTTCCATTTTCATAATAGAAATACCTATTTCTTCATCTCCATTTATAATTGCTCTTTCTATTGGAGCAGCCCCTCGATATTTTGGTAATATACTTCCATGTACATTAATACAATGATATTTAGGAAGCTCTAGTACACTAGGTTTTAAAATAAAACCATAAGCTGCTACCACAAACACATCCCCATTTTCTTTTGCCAATCTTTCTAAAGAAGGTTTATCATTTATGTTTTCTGGCTGAAAAATAGGTATGTTTTTCTCTAAAGCAAATTCCTTTACAGGAGAAGGTCTTAACTTTTTACCTCTCCCCTTTGGTCTATCAGGAGCAGTTACCACTAAAGATACTTCATGTTTTGTTACTATGTCTTTTAAAATGGGAACGGCAAAATCCGGTGTCCCAAAAAATATTACCTTCATGATACGACTTCTTTCTGCCTTTCTTTTTTATTTTCCATTTCTTCCAATTCTTCTAAAGTAAATAATTCTGTTGCTATATCTGTATATAGTATTCCATTTAAATGATCAATTTCATGTTGGATAATTCTAGCTAAAAACCCCTCTGCTTCTAATTCACAGGAATTTCCGTTAATATCCATATATTTTACTCGAATACTATTTTTTCTCTCTACTGTTCCTTGTCTTCCTGGCACTGAAAGACATCCTTCAGGACCTGTTTGACACCCTTCTCCAGAGATGATTTCTGGATTAAACATAGAGTATTTATTTCCTTCATAATCATCTAATACAATTAAACGTCTTAAGATACCAATTTGTGGGGCAGCAAGACCCACTCCCTGTGCGTGATACATTGTTTCAAACATATCTTCCACTAAAGTTACCATCCGTGGACTTACTTCTCCAACTTCCTTAGATATTTTCCTTAAAATAGGATCATTATCTGTTCTTATATTTCTTAAAGCCAATTTATCACCTCAATAAAACATAATATCTATAAAATTTTTAGAACTTTCTAATTTATCATACTTATTTAATACCCGTTGTAAAGACAACCTTAACAAATTTTCATCCTCTAAATCTACTTTACATTGGAAATGATAAGTATAACGATTTTTGATCTTAGGAGTTTCTATAATTTTAGTCCCAAGTAAATTCGTCTTTCCATATGCTTCTACAAGGTCATTATAAAAATCTTCACAATATTTATATACAGCTTTAGGATCATCTCCTGTAACAGATATATCTACCATCGTAGAAAAAGGTGGATAGAAAAACTGTTTTCTTTCTTCCAATTCCTTCTGGTAAAAAGCTAAATACTGCTCTCCACATGCATACTGTAAACTATAATTTTCCGGATTATACGTTTGTAAAACTACTAGTCCTGGTCTTGACCCTCGACCAGCTCGTCCAGAAACTTGACTGATTAGCTGAAAAGTTTTTTCTTGTGCTCGAAAATCCGAAACATATAAGGATAAATCAGCAGCTAATATTCCCACTAAAGTTACATTTGGAAAATCCAACCCTTTGGCAAGCATTTGAGTTCCAATTAAAATATCAATCTCTTGATTTTGCATTCGATGATATACTTCATCGTAACTATTTTTTTCATAAGTAGTATCCCGATCCATACGAAAAATTTTTGCTGTTGGAAATAATCCTTTGATTTCTTCCTCCACTTGTTGGGTACCAATTCCAAAAGTTTTGATAAATGAACTTCCACATTCAGGACATTTTTGAGGCAACTTTTTTGTTGATCCACAATAGTGACAACGAAGACGGTGAATTGTCTTGTGATAATTCATTGATATATCGCAATAATCACAGTTTACAACATGTCCACAACTACGACATGAAACAAAATTGGCATAACCTCTTCTGTTTAAAAAGAGGATGATTTGTTCTCTTCTTTTCAAAGCAAATTCCATTTCTTCATATAGCTTTTCACTAAAAATAGAAATATTTCCTTTCCCTAGTTCCTCACGCATATCCACTAATGTAGTTTCAGGAAGCTTACCAGAAAAAGGTCTTTTCGTTAATCGATGTAATCTTATTTCTCCCTTATTTGCTTTATAATAAGTTTCAATAGAAGGAGTTGCACTACCTAAAACTATTTTAGCCTTTAGTTTTTCTCCACGCCATTTTGCAACCTCACGACTATCATACCGAAGTGCATTGTGAAAACTATAGGAAGACTCTTGTTCTTCATCTATAATAATAAGATCTAAAGATTCAAAAGGTGCAAAAATAGCAGAACGAACCCCGATGGCAATAGATACTTCATTATTAAATATCTTGAGCCATTCTCTTCGTCTTTCCGTATTAGATAATTTGCTATGAAGAACTGATATATTCCCAGGAAATCTAGATTCTAATTTTTGAATCATCTGAGGTGTAAGGGAGATTTCCGGTACGAGAAAAAGAACATTCCCTCCTTCTTCCACTGTTTTTTTTGCTAATTGTAGATATATTTCTGTTTTCCCACTACCTGTTAATCCATGTAATAAATGAATAGGATCCTTATTTTCTAAAATGTCTGTAAATGCCTTTTTTTGTTCATCCGTTAAAATAAGGGGTTTACAACCCTCTTTTTTTTCCATATTAGGTAGATAGGAAGTATATAATACCCCTTTCTTTTTTAAGGTATCAATCGGACTTCTAGAAACTTCCCCTAAATTTTGGATGTCAAGATAGGTTAAAGGACCATATTCTTTTAACACATTGATAACTTTTTCTTGTGCTTTTCCTTTTATTACATCCATTTTCTCTTTATGAAAATAATACTTCTCCCTTTCCTTTTTATCTAAATAAAAAATTTTATCCTGACTATCTATTTTCTTTGGGATAATATCTTCTAAATTACCAGGGAATAAAAATGGATATAAAGTATGGTAGGGCCCTGTATAGTATTTTTCCATCATAATCTTTACAACTTCTAGGGTTTCATAAGGAACGAAAGGTTCCTCTTCCATAATGTCTATAACTTGTCGTATTTTATAATCTAAGGATGGCTTTTCTTTTAGTATTTCAAAAACAATTCCAATTACTTGACGCTTCCCAAAAGGGACTTTTATACGCATTCCTGGTGTTAAAGAAATTCCATGATAAGAATAAGTATAAAGCCGATCAAGTCCTATATATTTAACTGGAATAATTACATTACAATATTTCATAATACCACCTATAAAAGAGCTAGATTCCTCTAGCTCTTCTGTTCTAAAATTCCTTTTATCTTGTCCATAATCACTTTAGCCAGTTCATCTTTTCCCATCATCTCTAATTCATGGGGACCTTCTTTGTCAATAATCGTTACAATATTTGTATCTGAAGAAAACCCAGCTCCTTTTTTTGTTATATTATTTGCTACAATAAAGTCTAAGTTCTTCTTATTTAACTTTTTAGATGCATAATCAGTAACTTTTTGACTTTCAGCTGCAAATCCAACTACAATTCGATTTCCTTTTTTATTTCCAAAAGTTTGTAAAATATCAGGATTTCTGTCAAACTCGACGACTAAAGTATCATCTCCTTGTGTCTTCTTAATCTTATGATCAGAATAATGTTTTGCCTTATAATCAGCAGGAGCAGCAGGACATATAAAAATGTCAGATTTTTCAAAATGATCTTCCACAGCTTGATACATATCTTTTGTGCTTTCGACGGGAACTACCTTAACACCTTCAGGTGGAGTTAACGAAGTAGGTGCAGTAATTAAGATAACATTTGCTCCTCGGTTTCTAGCTTCTCTTGCAATGGCATAGCCCATTTTACCAGTTGAACGATTCCCTAAATACCTTACAGGATCTAAGGCTTCCCTAGTTCCTCCAGCAGTAATAATAATATTTTTATCTTTAAAATCAGGGCTACTAACACCTATTTCTATATATTCTAGAATTTGTTCTGGATCTAACATTTTTCCTGTCCCTATATCTCCACAAGCTAAACGCCCATCCCCACATGGAAGGATAATAAAATCCTTATCTTCTAATTCTTTTAAATGTTTTTTATTTACAGGATTATCCATCATTTTAGTATTCATAGCAGGGGCAATAAGGACTGGAGATCTTTTTGCTAATAATACAGTTGTAAGCATATTATCCCCAATACCTAAATTAATCTTAGCTATAGTATTTGCCGTGGCAGGAGCTACAACAATAAGGTCTGCCCACTTTGCTAGGGAAATATGTTCTACGTCCATATTACTTAAGGGATGGAACATATCTACATACACTGGATTTTCAGACATCGTTTGAAAGGTCAAGGGTGTTACAAATTTACATGCATGTTCTGTCATAATAACTTTAACATTTGCACTAGCCTTTTTTAACAGGCTTACTAGTTGAACAGCTTTATACGCTGCAATTCCACCAGTGACACATAGTAAAATATTTTTATCCTTCAACATCTTTAGAACCTTGCTCTTCTCCTTGTAATAAAGTATCTACTTCATTTCTTAAACGTTTATGCTCAGCTTCAATATAAATTTCCTGTTCCTTCAATCGCTTAATCTCTTCTGCTTCGTCCTTTGTGGTAAAAGAAACCGCTCCTTTTAAGGTTTCTTCCAAAGCTACAGAAACAGGTTTGGAAATTTTTGTATCAATGAGAGGATCTCCTCCAGATATAATTTCCCTTGCTCTTCTTGAAACTAACATAACTAAAGAATATCTACTATCTGTTATTTTTTCTATTTCACCAAAAGACGGTATAATCAATTAAGTTTCTCCTTTCCCATCACTTTCTCTTTAATATCCTTATGACGTTTTACTCGTAATTTTTCAGCAGCAATAATATTTTCAATATCTTCCACAGCTTGACTTACTTCTGCATTGACTACAAAATAATCATATTCGCCTACAAAATCAAGTTCTTTAAAAGCATTTGAAAATCTTGTATTAATATCTTCTTCACTTTCGGTTCCACGTTTTACAATTCTACTTTTCAACTCATCCATTGTTGGAGGAAGTAAAAAAATAAATACCGCTTCTTTATATTTTTCCTTTATTTGTAAAGCCCCTTGTACGTCAATTTCCAATAAAACAATTTCCCCTTTATCAATTTCATTAAATACAAATTCTTTTGGGGTTCCGTAATAATTGGTATGTACAAAGGCATGTTCTAATAATTCGTCATTTTTTACCATAGTTTCAAACTCATCTATGGTTCTAAAAAAATAGTTTTCACCATCAACTTCATTTGGTCTAGGAGTTCTAGTTGTTATAGAAGTAGAATAAATGATTTCATCATTTTCTTTCATTAAAGCTTCACTCACTGTGCCTTTTCCACTTCCACTAGGGCCGGATAATACGAGTAAAAATCCTTTGGACAAGAGTCGCCACCACCTTTTCTATTTACTTTCATGTATACTTTATTTAACATAATTAAAATTATAAAAATATAAGTCGTTATAAGTCTATGAACTATTCAATATTTTGTACTTGTTCTCTCATTTGTTCAATAATACTTTTCATCTCCACAACATGATTTGTTACCAACAAATCTGCTGTTTTTGAACCTATTGTATTTACTTCTCTATGTAATTCTTGAAGCAAAAAATCGAGCTTTCTCCCAATAGGGTTATTTCTATTCATTATATCACTAAATTGGGAGATATGTGAAGAAATTCTTGTTATTTCTTCGTCAATACACAGTTTATCACTCATAATAGTTAGCTCTGTAGTCAATCTAGGAAGATCAAAATCCTCCTTCCCAACCAAAGAATGAAATCTCTCTAAAAATTTTTCTTTATTCTCCTCTAGAAGTCTTGGCCCATTATCTTCTAAAAATTTAATATGTGGTTCAAAAGCTTCTATTTTTTCCTTTAAATCATTTTTTAGAGTTTTCCCTTCAGTTTTTCTCATGTCCAGTAACTTATCGATGGCAACTTTTAATGCTACTTCAAAGGGACTTCGAATCTTTTCAACGTCTAATTTATTCGGTTCCAATTGAAAGACCCCTTCGAAGTCAATAATATTATTTATATCTATTTCCCCATGTAAATGGAAGTTTTCTCGAATATGATTCATTTCTTGAATATATTTTTCCAACAAAAAATGATCCACAACTAAAAAAGTACTATCTTGTCCAAATACTTGATAGTTTATATATACATCTACTTTCCCTCTAGAAATTTGTTTTTTAATTTCTTTTCGGATGAGTTCTTCTAAAGGTAACATAGCTTTAGGCATACGAATTTGTATATCACAGTATCTGTTGTTCACTGATTTTAATTCTATCGTACAATTAAAGTTCTCTGTACTAACTTCTCCCATGCCGTAACCAGTCATACTATTCATCCTATCACCTCTTCATTATTATAACAGTTTTCATGATTTGTGAAAAGGAAGGAGTTTTCACCTTTTTACCCATCCATGATATAATACATTTGAGGTGATAAAATGTCGTATGACGGACTTATGCTACATGCTGTGAAAGACGAATTACAAAAGGATATCCTCGGAGGAAAGATAGACCGTATCTACCAACAAGAAAAAGATGAAATCTTATTACATATAAGAACATATTCACATCGGTATTTACTACTCTTATCAGCTTCAGGAAATAATCCTCGAATATATAAGACAAATTATAAAAAAGATAATCCACAAGAACCACCTATGTTTTGTATGGTTTTAAGGAAACATTTAATCGGAAGTAGAATTATCGATATCCTCCAATATGAAATGGATCGTATCTTAAAAATAAAATTAGAATGTAGGAATGAATTAGGAGATCTTCAAGAAAAATCCTTAATGATTGAAATTATGGGTAGGCATTCTAATATCATATTTATAAATGAAGAAGATAATCATATTATAGATGCCATAAAAAAAGTAAATGCCTCAATGAGTTCCGTTAGGGAAATATTACCAGGAAAAATATATAATCCAACTCCTCTTGGTTCAAAAATCAATCCTTTAACGGTAGAAAAAAAGGATATTATTCACTACTTAAGCCAAAATCCAAAAAATGAAAATGGTATTAGATTTTTAATGAATACTTTCACTGGTATCAGTCCTCTTATAAGTAGAGAATTACTATATCGTGCTAGAATTGACGAGACCTTACCTTTATCTGCTTGGGAAGACATTCAAAAAGAAAGTTTAGCAAAAGAGATGATTGAGTTATTTTTAGAGGTGAAAAGAAAAAATTATTCCTTTGAAACAATCACTGACCATGATATCTTTGCTTTTTCTGCTATCTCTTTAAAACAATTTCCAGAAGGAATAGTAACAAAATATGATAGTGCTAGTAAAATGTTAGAGGATGTTT
>JAUNVD010000031.1 GCA_030537855.1 Tissierellia bacterium
TGGAACCTTTGGTGTTTATGAAGATATACCTTATTCTCACATAATGATAGTACATTGTGTAAAATTAATTAGAGAAAAAGGAAATCGGGTACATGGTTCTTTCATTTGCATGGGAGCTTTAGATCAAAAGAGGCTACAAGAAAAGATAGAACATCCAGAAAACTTTTCACATCCTATTACCGAAGAAAAGTTAATCCGCTCTCAAGTATTTGCCGATTATCCCACTGAAAAAGAAATTGCTGTTTGTGGAGAAAGATTTACCAATCGGCTATTGGTTTTAAAAAGACTAGGAAAAATTAAATGAAATTAAGGTGAGTAGATTATTTGAAACTAGAAAAGAAGTATAATGAATCTGAAGATTTAAAGATTTACTTTACACCAAAAGAGATAAAGAATCTTTTACAGAGTATTTGCAAAAGATAAAGAAATAGATGGAATCATCAGAGTAATTTTTGGTGTAAATTATGAAAATCCTAAGATGAACATTAAATACTAAAATCTTGTAAAAATTCCTAACAGGAAGATTAAATATAAGTTGTCATCAGTTATGGTACTGAGGAAGAGCTACTTTAACATCTAGTTTAAGTAGGATATCTTACTTAAAAGTTTCAGTTTGTGAAACAAGGTATAAATCAACCGTAGTTTTTAAAAGGAGAGGGGAAATCAAATGAAACCAACAAGAGAAGATGCTTGGAAACTTTTAAAGGAGTATAACGAATCGGAAGCTTTACTACAGCATGCTTTACAAGTGGAAGCAGCAATGCGCCATTTTGCAAAGTATTTTGGGGAAGATGAAGAAACATGGGGAATCATTGGTTTGATCCACGATTTAGATTATGAAAAATGGCCAGATGAACATTGTAAAAAGACGAAAGAAATTCTTGAAGAAAATCATTGGCCAGAAGATTGGATACGAGCTGTTATTAGTCATGGATATGGTATTTGCACAGATGTGGAACCTAAAAGTATTTTAGAGAAAACTCTTTATACCATTGATGAACTAACTGGAATTATTAATGCTGCTTGTCTTGTAAGACCAAGTAAATCTGTTTTAGATCTTAAGGTTAAGTCTCTAAACAAAAAGTTTAAAGATAAGAAGTTTGCGGCTGGTTGTGATCGAGATGTGATTTTAGACGGAATAGAAAGACTTGGTATGGATAAAAATGAAGTTTTTCAAGAGACTATAGCAGGGTTACAGGAATCGGCAGAAGAAATAGGATTAAAAGGAAATTTATAAAATATAATCAATAGTTTACTATTTTTAAAATATCGTTTTGATCTTGGATAATGTTACAAAATGACTAAAATCATTTTGTAACATTAATTTTTTATCATCAATAAACAAAGTATTGTAAATAGATTAAAAGTATATATTAGATAAGGATTTATTTATTCTCTTGATCTTTAGAGTAAGGATAGAAAATAAAGATGTACTTTAAAGTTAGAGAGTCTACATGTAATATACAATTACTAGAATATTTATTAAAATATAAATGATAATTTTGTGAAAAAAATGTAGTTTTTGTGGAACTTTTTTCATTAGATTGATTTTCTCTAAACCTTTGATATACTAATTAAAAAGGAAGGTGGGCGATATGTTTAAAATACTTGTTGTAGATGATGAAGAAAAAATCCGGGAGGTAATTCGAACATACGCTGAATTTGAAGGGCATAAGGTTGTGGAAGCTTCTGACGGAATTGAGGCTATAGAGATTTGCAAAAAAGAAGATTTCGATGTAATTGTTATGGACATTATGATGCCACGATTAGATGGATTTTCAGCGTATAAAGAAATCAAAAAACATAATCCAATTCCTGTACTGATGTTATCAGCAAGAGATGAAGAATATGATAAATTACATGGATTTGAAATAGGTATTGATGATTATGTAGTGAAACCTTTTTCTCCCAAGGAACTTATGGCAAGATTAAATGTTATTGTTTCTCGTAATAATAAAATTTATGAAAATCGTAAGATGGTTTTTGAAGGGATGACCATTGACTTAGATGGTCGTGTTGTTTTTATTGATGATGAAAAAATAGATCTTACTCCTAAAGAGTATGAGTTACTGGTTTTTATGGCACAAAATGAAAATATAGCCTTATCAAGGGATAAGCTTCTAAATAAAGTTTGGGGTTATGATTTCTTCGGTGATGATCGTACAGTGGATACTCATATTAAAATGTTACGAAATTCCATTGGGTCCTATCGTAAATTTATTGTAACAGTACGTGGGATTGGTTATAAATTTGACACTCGAGAATAACCATGAAAAAAGGATATTTAGATACAAAGAGTATACGATTTACATTTTGGAAATATTTTGTCTCCTTTGCAGCGTTAATATTGATAATCCTATGGCTCTTACAAACAGTTTTTCTTAATCAGTTTTATGAAACCATGAAAATACGTGAAATCGATAAAATTGGTAATGAAATTATGCTAGACTTTGGGAAAGAAGATTTTGCAACAAGGATTCTTATTACAGCTTTTACCAAAGGAATTGGCATTCGAGTAATCGATGAAGATGGTTGGAAGGTCTATCCTACAGATGCTTCCAATGATATTTTTCAACAAAGATATCGAATGGGAAGAGTCCAGTTTAAAAAATATTTTGGGGATTTAGATGAAAATCAAAGAAGTAAAATATTTACTGAAAAATTCCAAGGTTCCGATAATATTGAGTTAATATTTACAGGTTTTCTTCCTGCAGAAAATGGGGAAGTCTATTATCTTTGGATTAATACTCCGTTAGAACCAGTTGAATCTACCATTGATATTTTGAAAAATCAATTGATTATTGTATCTGTACTTTCATTGGCACTGGCTCTTTTTCTTTCATATTTTATATCAAATCGATTGGCACGTCCTCTTGTTAAAATGTCTAATACGGCAAAAGAATTAGGGGAAGGTAATATGAATGTTGTTTTTGATAAGGCTCGATATACAGAAGTAGATGAACTAGCTAAAGCTTTGAACCATGCCACAGAAGAAATTACAAAAACCATTGAAATGAGAAAGGATTTAATCGCCAATGTCTCTCATGATTTAAAAACTCCATTAACAGTTATAAAATCATATGGTGAAATGATTCGAGATATTTCTGGAAATGATGAAGCATTAAGAAATCGTCATATTGATACAATTATTAGTGAATCAGATCATTTAACAAACCTAGTTAACGATTTATTAGATTTATCTAAAGTAGAATCAGAACTTGAAGATATTAAAATGATTCCTTTTAACCTTGAAGAAACAGTTGATGAAGTCCTTCATCGTTTTGACATTTTAGCGGAAAAAGAAGGGTATGAATTTAAAGTAATTGTAGAAGGTAATCCTACAATACTTGGGGATGAGTCAAAAATAAAACAGGTTTTATATAATTTTATTTCCAATGGAATTAATTACTCAAAGGATGAAAAGAAAGTGATTATTCGATTGATTTCTGATAAGAATCAGACCTTATGTGAAGTGGAAGATTTTGGTGTTGGAATCGATGAAAACTATATAAAACATATTTGGGATCGTTATTATCGTGTTCGAGACAATCATTCTCGTTTGATGGTAGGAACTGGCTTAGGTCTTTATATTGTAAAAAATATTTTAGAACTTCATGGTTTTGAATACGGAGTAAAGTCTAAAAAGGGAATTGGAACAACATTTTACTTTATTGCTAAAAAATAAGGGCTTGCATTTGCAAGCCCTATTATTGTTCAAATTTCATTAATAATTGTAAGTTTTCCACCATATCATTTGGTTCTACAAATACAGAGTATACTTTACCATCTCGATTTGACACTATATTTGTTTCCATTTTCATGGCTTCAATAACAAATAGAATATCTCCAGATTTAATTTCTTGTCCCTCTTTTACATTAACAGAAACAATTTTACCTGGAATAGGAGCTCCTACTTCATTGTCATTATCTGGATCTGCCATGGCCAAAGTTGCATTGGCATTTGGTGATTTCGCCAAAGTTTCATCTTCGATAGAAATGGTACGTCTGTTTCCATTGATTTCAAAGGTCAAATTTCTTGTTCCGTCATTTTTTAATTTACCAATTTCAATGAGAGTAACAATTAAATTTTTTCCTTCGTCTAAGGAAATTTCAGCAGTTTCTCCTTCAGTTAAACCATGGAAAAAGATATCAGAACCGATTCTCCAAACTTCCCCAGTTTCTTTTAATGCTTTAATATAATCTTCAAACACTTTAGGATATAGTGCATAACTAGTTAATTCTCTATCAGAAGCATCATAATCAAATTCTTCCTTTAATTTTCTTCGAATCTCTTCAAAATCTTCAGGTTCTAGTAATTCACCTGGTCGGACAGTAATAGGTTCTTCTCCTTTTAAGACTAACTTTTGTAAATCTTCAGGAAAACCTCCATAGGGTTGTCCCATCATTCCTTTAAAATATGTGATAACAGAGTCAGGATAATCTAATCCTTGTCCCTTAGTCATAATATTTTCTGGGGTAAGATCATTTTGTATCATAAAGATGGAAAAATCACCAACCATTTTTGAGGAAGGAGTAACTTTTATAATATCTCCAACCATTCCATTCACAGATTTATACATTTCTTTTACTTCTTTAAACTTATGACCAAGTCCAAAACTTTCTACTTGAGGTTTTAAATTAGAATATTGTCCTCCAGGAATTTCATAACGATATATTTCAGTTGTACCTGATTTTAAATCTGATTCAAAGTTTTGGTATACAGGTCGAACGGCTGCCCAGTATCTAGAAATATCTTCTGCTTTTTCTAGAATAATACCTGTATTTCTATCTGTATTTTCTAAAGCTGCTACAATAGAATTTAGTGCAGGTTGACTTGTTAAACCACTCATAGAGTTAACGGCAGTATCTGCTATGTCAACCCCAGCCTCTGCAGCCATGAGTACCGTTGCCACACCATTACCAGTTGTATCATGGGTGTGCAAATGAATGGGTATAGAAATTTCCTCTTTTAATGCAGTAATTAGTTTTTTTGCAGCATATGGTTTTAATAAACCAGACATATCTTTTATTCCAAGTATATGAATTCCAGTTTTCTCTAATTCTTTTGCTAAATCAACATAATATTTTAAGGAGTATTTGTCACGATTACTGTCTAAAATATCACCTGTATAACACATAGTTCCTTCTGCAACTTTTCCAGCTGCTATAACCTCTTCAATAGCTAGACGCATTCCTTCAATCCAATTTAATGAATCAAAAATACGGAAAACATCGATACCAAATTCAGAGGATTCTTTAATAAATTTTTTAACTACATTATCAGGATAATTTTTATATCCTACAGTATTATTTCCTCGTACTAACATTTGCATTAGTAAATTAGGCATGGCATTTCTTAAAACTTCTAGTCGATGCCAAGGATCTTCTTGTAAAAAACGATACGCTACATCGAATGTAGCTCCACCCCACATTTCTACAGAAAAGAGCTCCTTCATATTATAGTTGGTAGCTTTTGCTATTTTGAGTAAGTCTATAGTTCGAACCCGTGTTGCCATTAAAGATTGGTGAGCGTCACGCATTGTTGTATCTGTTAAAAGAAGACGGTCTTGATTTTTTATCCACTCTACTAAACCATCAGGACCTTTTTCATCGAGAATTTGTTTGGAACCTTTAAATTCAATTTCATCTACCTTTGGAATAATAGGTACATTAAATTGTTTCTTTATAGTATTAGGATCATTAACAACTTTATTTCCGATAAACTTCATTAATCGTAGTTCAGCATCAGGCTTTGTTGTAATTTCAAAGAGGGAAGGATTTTCAGTGATAAAGCCAGTATCGCAAATACCTTCTCGAAATTCCTTTGTATTTAAAACATTTAATAAAAATCCAATATTTGTTTTTACTCCCCCAATTTTTAACTCCCGTAAAGAACGAATCGCTTTATTAATAGTGTCATTCCAAGAACGACCATGGGTAATAACTTTTACCAATAAGGAATCATAATAAGGTGAAATAACAGCTCCAGCAAATCCATTTCCTCCATCTAGTCGAACTCCAAAACCAGAACTGGAACGATATAATGAAATTTGACCTGTATCTGGAGCAAAATTATTTAAAGGATCTTCAGTAGTTACTCGACATTGGACAGAAAATCCGGATAATTTTATATCGTCTTGAGATGGAATATTAACTTCTTTACTATCTAGAGAATATCCTTGGGCGATTAAAATTTGAGATTGAACAATATCAATATCTGTAACCATTTCTGTTACAGTATGTTCCACCTGAATACGAGGATTTACTTCAATAAAGTAATGGTTGTAATGGCGATCCACTAAAAATTCTACGGTTCCAGCGTTAGAATAACCAATGGACTTTGCAATTTTTATTGCATCTTCGCATATTTTATCTCGAACTTCTTTTGGTAAACGAAAAGCAGGAGTAAATTCAATTACTTTTTGATGACGTCTTTGGATGGAACAATCCCTTTCGTATAAATGGACAATATTTCCATGATTATCGCCTAGGATTTGAACTTCAATATGTTTTGGTTTTTCTAAATACTTTTCAATAAACATAGAGTCATTTCCAAAGGCTTTTCTAGCTTCGGAACGAGCATTGTGAAATTGTTCTAATAATTCTTTTTCGTTATACACCACACGCATTCCACGGCCGCCGCCACCTGCAGCTGCTTTAATCATAACAGGATATCCAGCTTGTTCTGCAAATTTTCTAGCTTCTTTGTCATTTGCAATAGGTTTTTCCACCCCTGGTATTGTTGGAACACCTGCTTCTTTAGCAACTATCTTTGAAGATATTTTATCTCCTAATTTATCCATAACCTCTGGAGTAGGTCCTATAAAAACCATACCGGCTTCTTCTACCTTTCGAGCAAATTCCGGATTTTCTGCTAAAAATCCGTAGCCAGGATGAATGGCATCTACTCCTTTATTTTTTGCTAATTCAATGATTTCATCAATATCTAAATAAGCTTCTAAAGGAGATTTATCTTTTCCAATAAGATATGATTCATCAGCTTTTGTTCGAAATAAAGAGAGATTATCTTCTTCAGAATAAATAGCAACAGAGCGTATACCTAGTTCTCTACAAGCACGAAATACTCTTATTGCAATTTCCCCACGATTTGCAACAAGTACCCGTCTAAATTTTTTAATTGACATGATTCTCCTCCTAACAACCTAAACATTTATAATATTATATCGTACTTAAGTATTAAAGTACATGAATTTTAAAAAAACATGAGTTTAAGATATATCTATGAAGCATAATCATTTCATTATGGATTGCCGAACAATGTATTTATTGAATTTTCCCCCTTAAAATGGTAAACTTAAATTATAATACAGGAAGAGGGTTTTAACGATGATGGTAAAAATTCTTATAGCTGGAGTGATATTAGATTTGATTCTCGGTGATCCCTACTCCTTTCCTCATCCAGTAAAGTGGATGGGGCATATGATAATGAGAGAAGAAATTCTCATAAGAAAATTTGCCCATACCAAAAAGGATTTACAGCTTGGTGGGTTCATAATGGTTTTAATAAATCTAGTACTAGGTTTTGGGATTCCTTTTGCCTTTGATTATTTTTTAAAAGGAATGGGTAAAACCTTTTTTTCTATTTATGGGATTTATGTTTGTATTTCAGGAAAAATGCTTCATGTTGAGGCATGTAAAGTTAAAAAAGCTTTGGGAAACTCTCTTGAGGCAGGGAGAAAACAATTAAGTAATATTGTAGGTAGAGATACTCGTGAGTTAACGGAATCTGAAATTATCAAGGCAACAGTGGAAACAGTTGCTGAAAATACTTCTGATGGGATTATTGCTCCTCTTTTTTATATTTTAATTTTTGGTATACCTGGGGGATTTATGTACAAGTTTGTAAACACAATGGACTCCATGGTTGGTTACACGAATGATAAATATATAGATTTAGGTAGATTTCCTGCAATTGTTGATGATATTTTTAACTATATTCCTGCTAGGATTACAGCCTTATTGATGATTGTAGCTGGGTTTTTCTATGGAAAGGGATATCATGCTTATAAAATAGTAAAACGAGATCATAAAAATCATTTAAGTCCAAATGCAGGTTATCCTGAAGGAGCCATTGCTGGTATTTTAGGTGTTCAACTAGGGGGAGGCCATCATTATTTTGGGAAATATATAGATAAACCAAGGATTGGTGATTATAATCGTAAGATAGAAATAAGAGATATTTCTAAGACGGTTAAGGTAATGTATATTACGGAAGGTCTTTTTGTAATACTAATGACTATTTTTATACATGTAAAATATACTTTATTTTAATATTCTAGAAATAAAAAGATATTCCTTAAAATAAATTATTTATAATGATATGAAAAATAAAATATATCTTTTATAATAGGGAGGACTTATGAATAAGGGAATTATTGTTGCAAGTTTTGGAACAACCCATGAAGACACGAGAAAGAAAACGATTGAAAATATTGAGAATAAAATTGTAAAAGCATTTCCTGATTTTCATGTAATGCGAGCTTTTACATCTAGAATGGTCATCAATAGATTAAAAAAGAATGATAATATAAAGGTCTTTAATGAAAAAGAAGCTTTAATGGAAATGGAATCTTTAGGTATAAATAGAGAGGATATTTATATTCAACCTCTTCATATAATACCAGGATTTGAATATGAAAAGCTGGTAAAATTAGATCAGGTTCATATCTCAAAGCCTCTTTTATATAATAAATCTTGTATTGAAGAAATTATTGATACTATGGATTTTAATATTTCAAAAGATGAACAACTTGTGCTATTTGGACATGGGTCCAGTCATGAAAAAGATGATTTTTACCAAATGTTTAATAATCTTTTACAATCCAAAGGATATCATAATATTTTTATGGTGACCGCAGAAGGAGAGATTACCATAGATGATATTATTCCTAAATTGAAAGAAAATGGTTTAAAAAAGATTGTTTTACAACCATTTATGATTGTTGCAGGAGACCATGCAAAAAATGATATGGCTTCTGACGATGAAGATTCTTTAAAATCTATTTTAGAAAAAGAAGGTTTTGAAGTAGAGCCTAGACTTATCGGTTTAGGTGAATATGATTTTATTTGTGATATGTATATCGAAAGACTTGAAGAATCTATGGCGGAGAAAGGTGAATAATGGAACGAACTCTTTATGGAATTGGCACTGGACCAGGTGCTAGTGATTTATTAACGGTCCGTGCAGTAAATATAATAAAAGATGCGGATATTATCTTTGCACCAAATAATCGAGGAAAGAATATGGCTTTAAATTCAGCCTCTCCTTATATTGAAGATGATAAAAAGATTGTAAAAGTTGATTTTCCCATGGGGGAAACCACTTCTAAAGATTACAAAAAAGCGATGGAAACCATTGATCATACATTAAAACCTGGTATGAAAGGTGTTTACTTAAATATTGGGGACAATACGATATATTCTACTTTTATGAATATGGTACAAGTCTATTGCCCTAAAGATCTGAAGATTGAATTAATACCAGGAATTCCATCCTTTGTTGCTGCTGCAAATATCATTGAAAAAAATATTACTTTAAAGGATGAAAATTTCTTATTATGTGATAACCTGGAAAATGTTCCTTTAGACCATATCGATTCTATTGCTATCTTGAAAACTTCTATTGAACTGGAAAAGACTTTAGATCGATTAGATGAATATAATTTTAAATACTATTACATTTCTAAGGCTACATTTCCAGAGGAAATAATATTGTCAAATCGAGAGGAAATTTTAAAAGAGAATAATTATATGTCCTTGATTTTAGCGAGAAAGGAAAGCATATGAAGATGCGCCATGGTGGAGATATTACCACTTATTCAAAATTATATCAAAATGAATTAATTGATTTTTCCAGTAATATTAATCCTCTAGGATATCCGAAAGGGTTAAAAGAATTTTGGAAAAAACATATGAATGAAGGAATAAAATATCCAGATATTAAATATCGTAAATTAAAAAGTCATATTGCTCATTATCTTCATTGTAATGAAGATGAAGTTCTTGTTGGAAATGGAGCAATGGAAATTCTTGATGCTGTTTATAATTTATGTCAAAATGTTGAAATATGTTATCCTTCTTTTGGTGAGTACTTAGATCGTGCTAAGATAAGAAAGTTAAATGTAACATCGATACCACTAAAAGATGATTTAACAGTTGACATGAAATTATTGGATGAAACTTTACAGGAAAATACAATTTTCATCCTTGGAAATCCTAATAATCCTACAGGCTACCGTCTTGAAAAAGATAAGTTATTAAAAATTTACCAAATGGTTCGAGAACGGGAAGGTTTATTAGTTCTGGATGAAGTTTTTTTTGAATTTTGTGACTACGATTATGACTCAATAGAGCTATTTCGAGCCTATGAATTTGAAAGAGTAGTTATTATACGTGCAGCTACTAAGTATTTTGCCTTACCAGGTGTAAGACTTGGTTATGCTTGTACCAATAAAAGATTGATAGAGGAATTAAATAAAATTATACTTCCGTGGAATGTTAATATTTTTGCAGATTTAGCTGGCCAATATATTTTCAATCAAGAAGTATATATGGAAGATTCTAAAAAGTGGATACGAAGTGAACGGGAATATGTGACAACTGAATTAGAAAAGTTGCCTGGTATAAAGGTCTATCCAGGAGATTGTAATTTTTTACTTATTCAGTTACAAAATCATTTGGAAGAAGAAGTCCTAACCTTCTTTTTAGAAAGAGGAATTCTAATAAGAACTTGTTCCAGTTTTCAAGGTTTAGGAAATAATCATATTCGTATAGCGATTAAAGGTAGAGATGATAATAATAAACTCTTAGAAGTGTTTAGAGAGTTTTTACAAGAGAATTAGGGGGAAGTATGTACGAAAAAAAACCGATGAAAATAGAAAATAAAAGTATGGATATTATTGATACTGTTATGGGAGATGTTAATTTCTCTGAAGATGAATTACTGGTTGTTAAAAGAATGATTCATACAACAGGTGATTTTGAGTACCGTAAAATTATAGAATTTCAAAATAATTTTATTAAAATTGCAAAAGAAGCTTTTAAAAACGGTGTATCCCTTTATACTGATACAAAAATGGCGTATCAAGGTATTAACAAACCGGCATTAGAAAAATCTAATTCTACAGTAAGATTTTTTATTGATGATGAAGATGTAAGGGAAAAGGCAAAAGAAAAAGAAACTACAAGGTCAGCTTGTGCCATTGAAAAGGCAGTGGATAAGGGAATCGAAGGGTTTGTTATTGGAAATGCACCCACTGCTTTATTTCGGTTATTAGAATTAGTTCAAGAAGGGAAAGCTAATCCTAAGTTTATTATTGGGGTACCAGTAGGTTTTGTTGGAGCTGCTGAGTCAAAAGAATTATTACGAACATTTGATATTCCTGGGATTAGTACTATTGGAACTAAAGGTGGTTCTAATGTAGCTGCTTCTATTGTAAATGCTTTACTTTACATGGTTGTAGACCGATGAAACTTGATGAATTTGTGATTGTAGATGGGAAAAAAATGCGTTGTGGATATACGACTGGCAGTTGTGCTCTTGGAGCAACAACTGCTGCTTGTCGTATGCTACTAGGAGAAGAAGATCTTTCTTATGTGAAGATTGATACTCCTGCAGGAATTCTATTAACTCTTCCTGTTTCCGATATTCAAAGGACCGATGATTCTGTTACTTGTTGCATTATAAAGGATGCAGGTGACGATCCAGATGTAACAGATGGTATAGGAATCTATGCCACTGTCAAGAAAAGAAAGGACAATCAAATTATCCTTGATGGAGGTAAAGGGGTTGGCCGTATAATGAGAACTGGATTATTTGGAGAAATAGGGGAAGCAGCTATAAATCCTGTTCCCAAAAAGCTTATTTTAGAAACATTGGAAAAATATAGTAAAACTGGATTGGAATGTACCATTTTTGTCCCTGAGGGAGAAGCCATCGGGAAAAAAACTTTCAATCGTTATATAGGGATTGAAGGTGGAATTTCTATTATCGGGACAAAAGGAATTGTCTACCCTATGAGTGAAGAGGCTCTTATTAAGACAATTTATTTAGAAGTGGATATGATTGTTGAAAAATTTGGTACAAAAGAAATTTTACTCACTCCTGGAAATTATGGTATTGATATTGCAAAGGAATTAAACTTGAACATTCCAGTTGTTAAAATATCAAATTTTATCGGAGATGTTTTAAAATATGTGAAAGAATCTGGATTTCAAAAAATAGTTCTTTTAGGTCATATTGGTAAATTTTCAAAATTAAGTATTGGAATTTTTAATACTCATAGTAAGATAGCAGATACAAGATTAGAAGCTTTTGTTTATTATTTAGCCTTAATGGGAGCTTCCCAAGAATTTCTAGCCCAAGTAAACTCTATGATAACTGCAGAAACAGCTTATGATTATGTTTTGGAACATGGCTATAAAAAACTTGGTGCCATTATGGCGAAAGGATGTAATCAAAGGGTAAAACGTTACTTAAAAGATGAAGATATAGATGTTGAAACTATTATATACTCCATGAACCAAGGGGTGATTTCATGTTAATTGTTGCTGGAGTTGGTCCAGGAAATCCTAAGTATTTAACGAGGGAAGTGTATGAGCTTATTATCCAAGAAGAAAATATTATTGCCTTTGGAAGAGTGAGTCGAACTCTCCAAGATATTCGTAAAGATATTGTAGGAATTTCCAGTGTGGGAGAAATTTTAGAATATATAGATAAATATGAAAACCTATTGATTTTAGCAAGTGGAGATCCTCTATTTTATGGGATAACATCTTATCTGAAAACCAAGGGGTATCATCCTGATAAAATATGTCCAGGAATTTCATCTTTTCAATATTTAAGTTGTAAGTGTCAAATTCCATGGAATAAAGCAAGATTCTTTTCCTTACATGGACGAGACTTTAATCTTAAAGATCTATTAGAGATACCATTGGCAATTGGATTTATTGATAAGAATCATTTACCAACTCAAATATCTAAAGCATTATACGAATTAGGAATTCGAGGCTATCTTATCATTGGATATGATTTAAGCTATGAAGAAGAAAAAATTGAACGAATACCTATTGGAGAAAGTTGTAGTGATATTACAGATTTAGCAGTGATGGTGATAGAAAATGAAGTGGCTCAAAGATGAGGATTTTATAAGAGATAAAGTTCCAATGACAAAGGAAAATATAAGAATACTAACCATGGGCTATTTAAGTATTTATAAAGGTTGTAGGTTTTTAGACATTGGAAGTGGCACAGGGTCGATATCTGTTCAAGGAGCAGTTTTTGGTGCAAATGTTACTTCTGTAGAACAAAAGGAACTAGGGATTTCTTTGTTAAAACAAAATGCAGAAAAACAAGGTGTGAAGATTCATGCCATCCATGGTCAAGCTCCTGAAGCCTTACCAGATGAGAAGTTTGACCGTGTTTTTATTGGAGGAAGTGGGGGAGCTCTATTATCTATTTTTGAGTATTTAGAGGGAGCTTTAGAATCAGATGGTATTGTTGTGGCTAATTTCATAACCTTAAAGAATACTTGGGAAACCTATACATTATTAAAGGAATTTAATTATAGAGATGTTGAGGTTCAATTAATTCAAACAGCAGCCATGGATAAATTAGGACTTATGAGAGGAGAAAATCCTATTTACATTTTAAAAGGAGTGAAAAAATGATTTATTTTGTTGGAGCTGGACCTGGTGACCCAGATTTAATCACAGTAAAAGGAAGGAAAGCTCTAGAGGAAGCAGATATTATTATTTATGCTGGTTCCCTTGTTAGTCCGAAGCATTTAGATTGGGCAAAAGATAATTGTGAAATATACAATTCAGCAAAAATGCACTTAGATGAAGTTTTAGATGTTATGATTCGTGGAGCTAAGGATGGAAAAGATATTGTAAGATTACACACTGGAGATCCTTCTATATATGGTGCGATTCAAGAACAAATGGATCCTTTAGAAGATGAAGGTATTGAATTTGAGGTGATTCCTGGTGTCTCTTCTTTTGTGGCAGCTGCTTCATCAATAAAAAGAGAATTCACCTTACCTGATGTTAGTCAGACAGTTATTTTAACAAGAATGGCAGGGAGAACACCTGTGCCAGAAGAAGAAAATTTAAAATCTTTAGCTGCCCATAAGGCCAGTATGGCTCTTTTTTTAAGTGTAGGTAATATGGATGGAGTTGTTAAAGCCTTAAAGGAAGGGTATGGAAGTGGAGATGTTCCTGTAGCTGTAGTTTATCGTGCAACATGGGAAGACGAAAAAAGAATATTTGGAACCTTAGATACTATTGTGGCCAAGGTGAAAGAAGAAAAGATAATAAAGCAAGCTCAAATTTTGGTCGGTGATTTTTTGGATTCTGAGTATTCAAAATCTAAATTATATGATAAAACATTTACCACAGAATATAGACAAGGAATTCAAGAATGATTGCATATCTATGTTTTACAGATAATGGTGAATATATTGGGAATTTACTAAAAGATAAAATAAAAGGAGATGTTTTTCGTTCAAAAACTGGTGAGTTCTCCATAAAAGAAGATTTTTCAAGTATTTGGAAAACTTATGATATGATTGTCTTTATTTCTGCCACTGGAATTGCTGTACGTTTTATAGCCCCTTATCTAGAGGGGAAAGATAAAGATCCTGGAGTTCTAGTAATTGATGATATGGGTCAAAATGTGATTTCTTTACTATCTGGTCATTTAGGTGGAGCCAATGCATTTACAAGAAAAGTAGCAGATATTTTAAAGGCTCAACCAATTATCACCACTGCCACAGATGGTCGAAGTTTGGAAGGTCTTGATTTATACGCTCAAAGAATGGGTTTTCATATTGAAGATTTACACTCTTTAACACCTTTTACTGGAAAAATGGTAAATGGAGAAAAAATTTCTGTTTATAATCCAAATGATTTTCCATTGCCTAAGTATGATCATTGGATTCGTGTTCATGAAAATGACAATGTTAAAGATGTCTTAGCAATTACAGAAAAAATTTGTAATTTTAAGGGATTAACTGGATATTTACGGCCGAAAAATCTTCATTTAGGAGTAGGATCAAGAAAAGATGTAGATGAGAAGGTCTTAATTGATGTAATTCAAAAAACTTTTAAAAAATATCAACTTTCAACTCAATCCATTGTAGATATTGCTACAATTCCAATCAAAGCAAAGGAAAAAACAATCACTGCTGCAGCAGAGTTTTTTAAAGTTCCATTAATTATTTACGATATAGAGGAATTGAAACCCTTTGACCATTTTTTTAAAGGTTCAGAATTTGTTCGAGAAACTGTGGGAATTGGATCTGTTTCAGCAACATGTGCTTATAAATCAGCAAAAAAATTATTAGCAGAAAAAATAAGTGAAAATGGAGTCACTTTATCTATTTCTAAGGAGGTATAAATGGGGAAGTTATATGTAATTGGCATTGGTCCTGGGGGACAAGAATATTTTACAGAAAAAGCATTAACTGCAATTAAGGAAAGTAATATTATTGTAGGATATACTCCGTATATTGAATATTTAGGTGATTTAGCAAAGGACAAAGAGATTTATTCTACCGGTATGAAATCAGAAATAGAACGTTGTGAAAAAGCGATATCCCTTGCGAGAGAAGGTAATATTGTATCTATTGTATCTACAGGTGATGCAGGGCTTTATGGAATGGCTGGGCCTATTTTAGAACGCTCTGAAGGTGTTAATGTGGAAGTTGTCCCAGGAGTAAGTGCTAATTTTGCAGCAGCAGCTTATTTAGGAGCTCCTATAATGCATGACTTTGCCACAATTTCTCTATCTGATTTACTCACACCTTGGGAGGTTATTGTAAAAAGAGTGAAGGCTGCAAGGGATGGGGATTTTGTGATTTGTTTTTATAATCCGAGATCAAAAGGAAGAAAAGATCATTTAGAAAAAATGATAAATCTTCTTTTAGAAAAAAAAGCCCCAAAGACTCCTGTTGGTATTGTAAAAGATGCAGGGCGAAAAGGTACAAAGGTGACTTTGACGACCTTAGATTCTATTGATTATGAAGAGGTGGATATGCTCACTACGGTAATTGTAGGTAATAGTAAAACATTTACTAGGGGAGAGCTTATGATCACTCCAAGAGGATATGAAAATAAATGATTTGGTTAATAGGAGGAACCCAAGAAGCGAATCTTCTAGCTCATCGTCTAGAAGGAAACATTGAATTTATCTTAACTTTGGCTACAGAAGGTGGTCTTCAGTTCACCAATGTATCCAATGTGGAAGTAGGACGTTTAAATGAAGTGGAAATGGTAGAATTCATTAAAGATAGAGATATTAAAGGAGTTGTGGATTGTTCTCATCCTTACGCAAAGATTGTAACTTCTTTGGCCAAATCTGCTGCTAAAAAGTCAAACATTCCCTATTATCGATATATTCGACCGTCGAATCACCATGCTAAGGATGGAATCTTTGTTAAAGATATTTCAGAATGTATTGAGACTTTGAAAAATATTACAGGAACTGTTTTTTTCACAACAGGTAGTAAAAATATAAAGGATTTTGAACCTTTAAGGGGTAAAAATCGGTTTATCTATAGAATTTTACCTACTTCTGAAAGTTTTTTATTAGCAGAAAAAGCTGGAGTTAAGATGAAAGATTTAATTGGAGCATTAGGTCCATTTGATGAGGAATATAATGCTTATCTATTCCGAAAATATAAAGTTGATTTTTGTGTAACCAAAGAAAGTGGAGCAGGTTCTGGTGTAGATGAAAAAATAGTAGCATGTGAAAAAGAAAATGTAACGCCGATTGTCATTTTAAGAGAAGCAGAAGAGGGTATTCGAGATATTGTAACTTTAGAAAAACTTTTGGTGGAAAAATATGGAAAATAATCATCGTTTTTTCAAAAATCTAAACTGTAAGTATTTCCCCTGTCATACAGGCATATCAGAAGAGAATTTCAATTGTCTTTTTTGTTATTGTCCCCTTTATATGTTACAAGAAGATTGTGGAGGGAATTATAAGTATCATAAAGGGGTGAAATCCTGTATCAACTGTAATCTACCTCATATTCCACAAGGATATGAATTGATTAATAAAAAATTAGGTGCATATATTAAAATCCAAAAAACAAAGAGAGAAGGAGATTATGGAAAAAATCAATAAGACCATTGAAAATATTGAACCTTTAAATGGTGAGGCTATGGAAAAAGCAAAGTCTCTTTGGGATTCAAGAACTCATCCTATTGGAAGTTTAGGAGAATTAGAAGAAATTACAATACGTTTAAGTGGGATCCAAGGTAAAGTAGCAAAAAGTTTAAACAAGAGGGGAATTGTGGTTATGTGTGCTGATAATGGCATATATGAAGAAAATATTTCTTCTAGTCCACAAATATTTACCTATTTACTTACGAATGCTATGGCTTCTGGACAAACAGGTGTATCATCCTTGGCAAAATCTGTAAATGCCGATGTTTTTGTTGTAGATATTGGAGTTATTCCTGGAGGAGAATTTGAACCTAATGTGTTAAGAAGAAATATAAGAAAAGGCTCTGGAAACTTTTTAAAAGAAAAGGCTTTATCAAGAGAAGAAGTTATCCAAGGGATAAAGGTAGGAATTGATTTAGGGGATAAGTTATTTCAAGAAGGCTATGATATTTTAGGAACAGGGGAATTAGGGATTGCTAATACAAGCACTTCCTCTGCTGTTTTAACAGCACTTACAGGGTTGTCTCCTTCCATAACTGTAGGTCTTGGAGGGGGAATTACAGACAAACAATTGGAACGTAAAAAAGAAGTGATCCAAGAAGCCATGAACTTTCATCATCCTGATCCTAAGGATCCTATTGATGTTCTATCAAAAGTTGGAGGACTTGATATATGTGGATTAGTAGGAGTTTTTTTATCAGGGGCAAAAAATAGAATTCCTGTTGTAATTGATGGTCTAATATCTTCTGTAGCTGCTCTTTGTGCTTATAAACTTACCTCAAAAGTTCAGCCTTATCTCTTTCCATCTCACTTGTCCAAAGAAGCAGCAGCAGGGAAAGTGTTGGAATTATTAGGGTTAAAGCCCTTGGTGACTATGGAGATGCGTTTAGGAGAAGGGTCAGCTTGTCCTTTTACCTTTGCTATTTTAGATATGGGTCTATATGCTCTTCATCATATGGGAACCTTTGATAGTACTCAAATTGAAAATAAGATTTTAGTCAATATTAGAGATAAGGAGTAAATATGATTCGATTAATAACAGGGGGAGCAAGAAGTGGTAAAAGTTCTTTTGCAGAGAATAAAATCAAAGAATGTACATCTGTGACTTATATTGCCACTTCACAAGTATGGGATAAGGAAATGGAAGAAAGGGTACGTTTACATCGTGAACGTAGGCCGATTCAATGGAAGACTTGGGAAAGTCCATTAAAACTTTCAAATTGTCCTTATGTAACTAGAGAATATTTACTAGATTGTGTAACTCTTTTTACGACAAATCATCTATTTGATGTTCTAGGAGAAGGGGATTCTATTACCCCTGAATTACAAAAACAAATTGAAAATAATATTTTAAGAGAATTAAGATCGTTAATAGATTTTGTACAAAAAAATAATGGTAATTTACAGATAGTAACAAATGAAGTAGGATCTTCCATTGTTCCTGAAAATCATATATCACGAGTTTTTCGTGATATTCAAGGTAGGATAAATCAAGAATTAGGTAGATTATCTGATGAGGTGTATTTAGTGGTATGTGGAATAGGAGTGAAAATAAAGTGATAAAGAGTTTAATTTTATCTTTACAGTTTTTAACAAGAATACCCATTCCAATAAAGATTCCATTTGAAGATAAATTCCTTAGAAAAAGTATTTTCTTTTTCCCTTGGATAGGTTTATTTATTGGTGTATTATTAGGATTTATAGGAAAATTTTTGCCTAAAGGTACAGTCTATGGTTTGATAGTCACCATTTTTTGGGTGGGAATTACAGGAGCTATGCATTTAGATGGAGTGGCTGATACTTTTGATGGATTTTTTTCTGGTAAAAGTAGGGAAAGAATCCTTGAAATTATGAAAGACTCAAGAACTGGTTCCTTTGGAGTTATCGCTTTATTATTTGTAATTGTAGGGAAAATACTTATGCTTTCATATATTAGCCCTAGTTCTCCTTTATTTTTAGGAATCATATGCTCAGGAGCAAGACTTGGTAATGGATTTGTTATTTCTTTATTTCCAGGAGCAAGGCCAGGAGGAATGGGGGAGCTCTTTCGTAGGACGAAGCCATTTCCATATATATTAGTGTCTGCTAGTTTATATTTTATTTTTCTCCTATTGTCCAATCCAGAATATCTATGGATTGTAACGGGAGAGATTTTATTTATTTTCTCTTTCAGTTTTTATAGCAAGTACAAAATTGGTGGGGTCACTGGAGATA
The DNA here is from genome assembly GCA_030537855.1 of Tissierellia bacterium. GTDB lineage: Bacteria > Bacillota > Clostridia > Tissierellales > Peptoniphilaceae > JAUNVD01. The sequence goes on from JAUNVD010000031.1 coordinate 19,406, forward strand.
TTTATGGTGCCAATGTTGAAATGGGAGAGTTATTTGGTTTACTTTTATGGGGGCTTTTCTTATGAATTTATATTTACTACGACATGGAGAAAGTGAAGATAATGTAAAACGTATCTTTTCAAGACCTTCTTGTTCTTTAACTGAGAAAGGAAAAAAAGAAATTCTATCTATCGGGGAGGTTTTAAAAGAAATAGACTTTGAAGGAATCTTTATTAGTCCATACCAAAGAACTTTAGAATCAGCTCAATTGTTACCAAATAACTTAGGGAAAAAGAAAGAAATTCTAGAAGAGATACATGAAATTTCTTTTGGTACATTTAGCGGACTTAGTTATAAAGAGATTTTGGAAAAATATCCAAAAGAAGGGAAAACTTGGTTTGAAGATCCCTTTAAAAATTCACCTCCAGATGGGGAATCGATAGAGGATGCTTTTCAAAGGATTTCAACTTTAGTCGACAATTGGAAAATGTTGAAAGGTAACTACTTGGCAATCACCCATGATGGTGTGATTCGTTTAATCATTTGTTCGATTTTAGAAGATCTACATCAATACTTTAAATTTCATATTGGAAATGGTAGTCTTACCCTTTGTCATCTAGAAAAGGATTTTTCCTATATATCACAATTAAGTTACAAAAAGGTAACAACCATCTAAACACCTTACATTTTTGCTAAAATAATTTTGGAGGTGTTTTTTTATATGAAAAAACTAGGTACAATACTACTGGTACTTTTATTACTAATAACAAATACTGTAACAGCACAGGAAATATCTATTGGGAGTCCGTCATATTTGAAAGTCAGTGCTGGAAAAGATGGAAATGGAAATTACGATAAATTTATTCTTTCTTGGAAAAATTCAAATGAGGTTCTCCAAGGTTTGAATAAAGGACAAAAGATTGAATATGAAATTGATTTAAAAAACAATGGAAATCCATGGCATTCAGAAATTGGAAAAGGTACAGAAAAAAGATCTATAACAGTAAATGGAGATGGGAGAACGGAAGTATTTTTAACAGAGGATAATTTTGCATCAGTTGAAGAATTTGACATCTTTACTTCGAATTATTCCTTTAGAGTTCGTTACATCTTAAATGGAAAACCAGGAAATTTTTCTACCTATTCGACTTTAGGCTTAAGACCAAATTACAAAAATAACAGTAAATGGGCAACAGAAGAATTAAACAAAGCTAATTCATTGGGTTTACTCTCTCCTGTAGTTAAAGAAGATTTAAGGAAAAACATTACGAGAGAAGAGTTTATAGATGCATGTGTTCGAGGATATGAAAAATCGATGGGACAAGAAGTATCTGCTGATAATAATATTTTTAAAGATACGAAGAATCCATCTGTAATCAAAGGTGCAAATCTAAAAATTGTTCAAGGGGATGGGAAAGGATATTTTAAACCTAATGATCCTATTACAAGGGAAGAAATGGCTATTATGACTATTAATTATCTTAAGGCAAAATCAAAGTTACCAAATTTTGTAAGTCCTAAGAAATTTAAAGATGAAGATAAAACTTCATCATGGGCAAAAAAAGCAGTGGAAACTCTTGGAGGACTAGGGTTAGCAAAAGGAGATCCATCAGGAACTTTCCGTCCTAAGGACAAAGTTTCTAGAGAAGAAGGGATTATTTTAGTTTTAAGAAGTACAAATTTCTAAGAAAACTCTAATTTTTAAAAAAAGGCTTTTCATTTTCTCATAACTTTGATATCTTATGAAAAAGAATAAAAAGGAGTTGCTATGAAAAAAATAGTACTTGATATCAACCCCGAAGGTACTTTTTCCTTATCATGTGAAGCATATGCTCTATATGCAAAGAAACAAGGGATAGGTCCGATTTATTTTTACACAAGAGATTTTGGAGATGGTATCAAAAAAGTCAGAGATCCTGAATGTTGGAAAAAATTAAAAAGCAGAATCATTACTCTTGTTGACCTTGGGGATCATGTTGCTAAGATCCCTTTTATCAAAGGTATTCGCTGTCCATCGATTGATGAAGATTATGGGGAAGATAAGATTTTGATTGAAGTTGTGGAAGAACTTGGAGAAGCAGCTAGTTGGAAAAATTCAAACTTACAAGTTGTACTTGTAAAAGCTTAATCGTATAAAATGAGCAGAGATTTCTCTGCTCATTTTGTTTTAAGTATTAATTTTTCAATTCGATTTTTTCCAATTTCTTTAATAATAAAAGTATTATCATGGATAAATATTTTTTCCCCTTCTTTTGGAAAGCGATCAATTTTTTCTATTACATATCCACCAATGGAATCAAATTTATCTGAATGTAATTCTAGTTCTAAAGTTTGGTTTATTTCATTAAGATTTGTTGATCCATGGATGAGATATCTTTGATTTCCCATCGGTACAATATTTTCTTCTTCATCAGAATCATATTCGTCATCAATAGAACCTACAAGTTTTTCGATTAAATCTTCCACTGAAATAAGTCCTTCCGTTCCCCCATATTCGTCTAAAACAACTGCGACAGACATTTTTTTTGCACGAATTTCATTGAATAGTAAGGATACAGGTTTGTATTCAAAAGTGAAAAATGGAGGTCGTAACATATTTCTTAAATCTAAATTTTTAGGATCGATTGTATAGGTAAATAAATCTTTTACATGAAGGATTCCTAAAATATTATCTAGATCATTCTCATATACAGGCATCCTTGAAAAACCTTCCTCTTTAATAATAGAGACAAGTTCTTCATATGTTGTATTAACCTCTATGGCAACCATATCAGTTCTAGGTGTCATAATATCCTTTGCATATGCGTCACGAAATTCAATTACATTTTCAATAAATCCAGCTTCATCTTTATCTATTAAACCTTCTTCATGACCTAGAGTAACTGCTTGTTTTAAGTCATCTTCTGTAATTAACGGTTCTCTAAAATTCTTGTCTCCACCTGTTATATTAATAAAGAAAGAAGAAAACACCCCGATAAACATGGTAAAGGGTCGCATTAATTTTTGCAAATAATAAATCTTTTTTGCATTTTTTAATAATGACTTTTCAAAATGTTGATTTCCAACGGATTTGGGGAAGAGTTCACCAAAACTTAAAATCAAAAATGTTGAAACAAAAATACTAATAATATATTTCCATTGAGGAAAGTAGTATTCAAAAAGATCTATGAAAGATATTGCCACAATAATATTTGCAAGATAATCTAAAAATAATGTTGTAGAAATAATATGATCTATATTATTGTAATTCTTTTCTAAATAATGACCTTTGATAGGATCTTGTTCCACTAATTGTTTACATTTTGTTTGAGTTAGTGCAATATATGTATTTTCTATATAAGTAAAATAATATGAAGATAATAAACCTATAATAGTGAAAATAAATGGTATCCAAGGACTCATTTTTTTATCAACTCCTTTTTTCATTATAGACTATAAATAGTAAATTTGAAATGACTTTTTAAAATCTATCTGTATTTCATGAAAATTTAAAGAAATTTCCCTTAGGAAACTATATATTTTTTTCATTTCATGGTATCATTACTGAGAATGTTATATTTATTGTAGAGTAGGAGTAAATATGGACGAAAAAATTGTAAAGATTCAATATCAAGATAAAAAGATTTATTTAATACCTGCAGCTCATGTATCCACAGAAAGTGTAGAGCTGGTAAAAGAAACTATAGATGAAGTTGATCCAGATTCTGTATGTATAGAATTAGATGATGCTAGATATGAAAATATACAGAATGAAAATCGTTGGAAAAACACAAATGTTATTGATATCATTCGACAAAAGAAAGTTGGATTATTAATTGCTAACTTAGTATTAAGTTCTTATCAAAGAAATATTGCGAAAAAACTAAAAACAAAACCAGGTCAAGAAATGGTTCAAGGAATGATATCAGCAAAAGAAAAAAATGCTAACCTTGTCTTAGCAGATCGGGATATTCAAGTTACTTTTCTAAGAATATGGAGAAGTATTTCTTTTGTTGAGAAGATGAAACTTCTATTTTCATTTTTGTTTAGTATGGATGATGATGAAGAAATATCTGAAGATGATCTTGATGCGTTAATGGCAAAAGAAAATTTAACAACTGTAATATCTACAATGGGTGATGAGTTTCCTCAAATTGCAGAAATATTATTACATGAAAGAGACCAATATTTAGCGAATAAAATAAAAAATGCACCAGGAGAGAAAATTGTAGCTGTATTGGGAGCAGCTCATGTACCTGGTATTTCTGAAGAAATTTTCAAAGATCAGGATATGAAAAAAATAACAACGATACCTAAACCTTCCAATGTTGGAAAAATTTTACCATGGTTAATCCCTTTAACCATTATAGGAATAATAATATACGGATTTGTGGTAAATGTCCAAACAGGTTTTGCTCAACTAAAAACATGGCTATTATGGAATTCCTTATTTGCTGCAATTTTTACAATATTTGCATTGGGACATCCTTTAAGTATTTTAACAGCTTTTATTGTTGCTCCTTTTACATCCTTAAATCCATTTTTAGCATGTGGATGGTTTGCAGGGTTAGTGGAAGCAACGGTACGTAAGCCTACAGTAGAAGATGTGGAAAATATCCCTGAAGATATTTTCAGTTTTAAAAAGATATTAAAAAATAGATTTTTAAAAGCATTGGTCATTGTTATTTTTGCAAATATTGGAAGTACCATTGGAACCATAATTGCAGGTACCAATATTATTAAAATGGTATTTCATTAAATATAAAGAACCTTGAAAGTTTTCAATAGAAACAAAGAAATTTTAGCTTTCACATATATTACAATTTAAGCTTATAAAGAGTTATAAACCAATCATTGTTATTATAACTTCGATACATTGTTATTCTTAAATAATTTATTACAAAAGGCACGCAATTTTCGCGTGCCTTTTGTATAGTTCTTTTTGTAAGAGCTCTATATCATTATTGTTCTATAACTGTATTTTTTGTATATTTACTACCGACGATTCCTCCATAAGAGGTAAGGATTGCTCCTATAATAAGACCAATAAATAGGACTATAGATGCTACAGAACCTTTATCTGTTACTTCGTCAGCAACAACTTTACCTTCTTCTATTTTTTCTTCTACTTCAATTTTTGCTTTTTCAATAGAGACTTTTGCTTGTTCAATTTGCTCTGAAGCTTTTACTTTTGCATGTTCTAATTCTTCGATAGCATTATCTACAGCTTGATCTGCTTCAGCTTCAGATAGCTCCGTATTTTTAGCAACTGCATTTTTTAT
>JAUNVD010000091.1 GCA_030537855.1 Tissierellia bacterium
ATCATTACTTATTTTTTTTATTTCACCTCTTGACTTTTAATAGTTAGTCTTTCTTAAATTAATATTATATCATAAATTTTGTATTCGATGTTATACAATAGCAGTTTACACGATTAAATCGATACTATGTATTTATAATCCTATTATTATTTTAAAAAATACTTTATAAATAATTTCATATAGTATAAACAGAATATTTCTTTCATAAAATACTCATAAATATTGATAATCTAATACTTCTTCTATTTTATAGTATATTTATTGTATTAATTTCTCTTTAAAGTGCTATCAAAAAGTAAAATATTATATACTATTTAGAAAAAATGAGTTTACAAAAACTTTTTCTTTGCTATAATTGAGTCAAATCTATCAAAAGGAGGTAAACATGGAGAAAAAACAATCACCCTATGTAGCTCCTCACGAAAATATGGCGGAGATTTCTTGGTTATCGGTAATCACCGGTATCCTTCTTCTCGTTTTCTTTGGAGCTGCTAATGCTTATCTTGGATTAAAGGTAGGTATGACAGTTAGTGCTTCTATTCCAGCTGCCGTAATGAGTATGGCAATTTTAAAGGGACTTTTAAAAAAAGGAACTATTTTGGAAAACAATGTGGCTCAAACCATAGCTTCAACTGGTGAAGCGGTAGCCGCCGGTGTGGTCTTTTCTGTTCCTGCCCTTTTTATGTTAGACTATACACCAACATTAATGCTTATAAGTCTAATAGCACTTTTTGGTGGAATCATCGGAATTGTTGGAATGGTTATTTTTCGACGTTATCTTATTATCGACCAAACCAAGGAACTTCATTACCCAGAAGGAGTAGCCTGTGCCGAAATTTTAATTGCAGGAGACAAAGGCGGAGTCGCTGCTCATCAAGTATTCCGTGGAGGAATTATAGGATCTGTGTTTCGATTTGTACAAGGTGGCTTTATGCTCTTCCCTGAAGAAATTGAAACAGTTCTACCAATGCTTCCTGGTGGAGTTATTGGTATGAATGCTCTTCCTTCTTTAGCTGGTGTTGGTTATTTAATTGGTTTACGTGTTTCTGCAGTTATGCTTGCTGGAGGACTGTTGGCTTGGGTTGTTATTATTCCTTTAATTTATTTTGTAGGAGCCCAGCTTCCTGAAGCAATTTTCCCTGCAACAGCCCCTATTTTAGAACTTGGTGTATGGGGTATTTGGGAAAACTATATCCAATATATTGGTGCAGGGGTTCTAACCATTGGAGGAATATTTGAATTTGCTAAAGCCTTACCTGTAATTAAAGACTCTTTCCACGGGATTATGAAATCAGTCCAAGGAAGTAAGAGTTCTGGACTACGTACTGATGTGGATCTTAGTGGAAAAGTTTTAACAGCTCTATTTGTAGCAAGTGTTCTTGCTATATGGTTAATCCCAAGTTTTCCAGTGAATTTACTAGGAGCCTTATTAGTTGCATTTTTTGGATTCCTCTTTACTTCCATCTCTTCAAGAATTGTTGGAGTAGTGGGATCCAGCTCCAATCCAGTATCTGGAATGACTATCGCCACCATCTTCTTTACTTCTATTTTATTTAGAGCCATAGGCTTTGCCGGTAAAGAAGGAATGGTTGCTGCTGTGGTCATTGGTTCTATTGTAACTGTTTCTGCATGTACTGCTGGTGATATTTCTCAGGACTTAAAAACCGGTTATCTTGTAGGAGCTTCTCCAAGAAATCAGCAAATTATGGAAATTCTAGGTGGAGCTATTTTTGCAGGAATGTCTGGTTTTGTCTTAAGTTTATTGCATAATGCTTACACTGTAGGATCCGCTGCTTTACCTGCTCCAGCAACATCAGTCATTGCTGTTTTGGTTAAGGGAATCTTTAGTGGTAATTTACCATGGGCTCTAATTATTATTGGTGCTCTTATTGGAATTATATGTGAACTTATTGGAATTCCTTCCCTCCCATTTGCAATTGGTGTATATTTACCCGTTCATTTAACAGTTCCAACCTATATAGGTGGTTTAATTCGTCATTATGTAGAAAAGAAAAATCGAGATATTCGTCATGGTACTTTGTACTCCTCAGGTTTAGTTGCTGGAGATGCCATTATAGGAATTGTTATTGCAATGATTACCACTGCAGGTCTTCATAGTAAGATTGCCTTTGGAGAAGGATTATTACCAGGGGCAGATGTGATTGCACTGGTTCTTATGGGTTTTGTTTTTTATGGCATTTGGAAATCTACAAAGAAATCGGAGGTATAAATGAAGATAGCTACTTTTTCAATTGTTGCAAGAGATCCAGAAACCGAAGAATTTGGGATTGCGGTACAGTCTAAATTTTTAGCCGTTGGATCTCGAGGAATTTGTTGGGCAAAGGCGGGAGCTGGAGCCATTGTTACCCAAGCGATGGCAAACTTTGACTTTGGTGAAATAGGACTACCTATTTTGGAAAAAGGTTATAGCGCAGAACAAGTGGGTCGAGCTCTACTAGAGTTAGATCCTAATAAAGCAGATCGTCAATTTGGAATAGTGGACGCCAAAGGAGGCTCCTTTACCTTTACAGGGGAGAAATGTTTTGACTATGCTGGAGGAATTTGTGGAGAAAACTTTGCTGCCCAAGGTAATATCCTTGAAAATGAAGAAACCGTAAAGGCCCTTGTGGAAACCTTTCAAAATTCAGAAGGCCCATTGGCAAAAAGATTGGTTGACTGTCTAGAAGCTGCTCAATCAGCTGGAGGAGATCGTCGTGGCCGTCAAGCTGCCGCTCTATACATTGCAAGAGAAGGAGCTAGTTATGGAGGATATAATGATACAGCAGTTGATTTACGAGTGGACGATCATCCCGAACCAATCCAAGAATTACGTCGACTTTTAGAACTTCATGAACTATATTTTGGCCAAACCAAGGAAGAGGATCGCCTTCCTTTAGATGAGGAAATGATTTTAAAAATACAAGAAAAATTAAAAGAGTTAGAATATTATAAGGGTGAACCTAATGGTACTTGGGATGAAGAAACCCAAGAAGCCTTTATGGGCTTTGCCGGTTGGGAGAATTATGAAGAACGAGTCTTAGAAGGACCATATATAGATGCTCTTGTCTATCATGCTCTTTTAGAAAAATAAAGAAAACCCCTTTTACAAAAACAAAAGGAGTTTATCTATGTCATATTTAGCTTTTATAATTTCTGTTGGGGAATACGAAAATTATTCCTCAACAGATATTTTTGTATGA
>JAUNVD010000092.1 GCA_030537855.1 Tissierellia bacterium
AAAATACTTCTCTCCATTTTTTTCCACAAAACCATGGTCGGTAAAAGAGGAGCCAGTTAATATTGAGTTGAATCTCTTTCCTTCAATCGTATCATTTGAAAAAACATAGTACGTTTGCGTGGTACTTGTTTTCTCAACTCCATCTACTACTTTTGCAGTTCTCGCAGTGATTTTTTGACCAACAACGGCAGCAGCAGGTAGTGTATAAGTAAAATCGCCATTTGCATCATAGGTAACAGTTACTTTTTCCTCTGCTCCTTCATTAATACTCAGATATAAATCACCGGTTGAGTCTGCACTTCCTTTAATCTCAATATCTCCTGCTTCTATTGGTTCTACCACTGGTGGTTTAACATTATCTTCATAATCTAAAGCCCCAGGACTATTGTATACAGCTTCGGTTTTATGACTTGAGTAGTCTAGTTTATTTTTTATTTGGGCATTTACTTTTGTATCAAGTTTTAAATCTAATCCCTCAAAAGTTATTTTGCCCCCTTGAATATCTTCCTCAGTTAAAATTTTTTTCTTAGTTTCATTTCCTATCTCTAATGAAACAATGTCATCCTTTTTAGCATCACTAGGTAATATTACATCTAATTTATTGGTAACTGCTTTATAAAACTGAATAGCAGGTGGGGTTAATATTTTTTTATCAATTTTTACCTCTCCACCCTTGCTCGGAGACTTCCCAGTTTCTGTAACTTGAATAGCGACAGTTTCACCATCGTTAGCATAATCTATTGAAAGTGTTATTTTTCCATCATCTGAAATCTCACCTGTTATTTCTTGTTCATTTGTGCCTATTATTGGTTCTCCCAAAACGGCATCGACAAGTTTTGCTGTCCCCGTTGTCCCTGGGGAGACAGTTCCAGTAATCTTGTCTTTTTCTTGTTTAACATTTTCCGGAATGACACTTGGTTCCACAGGTGGGTCTCCCGGTTCTGCAAATACCATCGGTTGAAATACACCTAGGATTATTACTATTGCCAGTAACAAACATAGGCCCCTTCTTTTTGAATCCATAATTTCCTCCTTTTCATGTCTTACTAATAATTGAATAATCATTAATACATGGAATCAAACTATTCCTAAAATTTCTACAAATCTTTTATATTACTAATCTATCCCATCAATGCCCTATACTTTCAATAAAACGTATAAAGTTCGAAAGAGACAAAGGAACTATAACCTACATCTATAGAAAATTAAATAATCTCTAAAGTTGCGGACAAAAAAGGAAGGTATTTTAGAAATCCTTCCTTCCCATTCCTCATACTCTCTAAATCAAAAAATCCAAGATATATTAGTATGTTGCTTTATCATTAATATAATACATAATCCTTATTTATGCAAGCCTCACAAACCATTGTACTCTCTAATAAATATTTAAAAACAGGGATTTATTAGAGGTCTTCTCACCTTAAAATTATAATATTATAATATATTAATTATATTGTCGAGTGTAGACCCTAAAAAATAATATACGTTAGCTGTGAAAAATTTAAATAATTATCAATGACATAAAAACATCAATACTTTTACATTTTATATTGTTCTCACCTTCTTCCATATGTATAATTATTTCTTATACATATGGATAAAAGTGTACAATAATAAGAAACACATATCTAAAATATTTTTATATCTTTTAGGATTATCTTTTATAAACTGAAAATTTGTTTTTTATATATTCATTTATTTATAAAAAGATTATTTGTTTTTCTTAAAAACATATATATTTTTCATTAAGGATTGTACAATATTCAATACCTATTAATAAAATATTATTCCATATATTTTTTCTTTGAATTTACAATATATATATTTTCCCCTGAAAGTTTCATCATTATAGAAAACGAAATGAAAGAGTATATCCCTTCCATTTCTAACATTAATATTTTTCTTATAAATCATTTGTAACACAAATGTAAAATAACCAAACTCAAATTCATGAATGTAAAACCAAAAAAGTACCACGAAAAAACCATATGGTCTTCCGTGGTACTTTACTCTTATTTTTAGATTAGTGTTTTAGAATATCCAAAATTCGAATCCATCCTTCGTCAACTTTGCCTTTTTCTAGGCGATAGTAACTATGAGAGTTGGTTGCTTCTAACATTTCATAGTATGCCCAGTGGGATTTGGTTAAGTCTGGGAAGTATTTGATTTCACTTGGATTTTCTAAATCTTTTAATCCTTCCTCTGTAATCTTACGATCAAAGAGGCTATTTAATATCTTCGCAGCTTCTGCTCTTGTGATATTTCCATTAGGCTTAAAGGTACCATCTGGATATCCATGAAGTCTTTCATTTCCATATCCTTGGTTGATAGCTTTTATCGCCCAGTGTCCTTGGACATCGGCAAATGGTGCTACTGCATCATTTGGCTTGTCTATCGGAAGTATCATTTGTGCAAATTCTGCTCTGGTAATTGGTGCATCCGGTTTAAAGGATCCATCAGGATATCCTTGCATAATGCCTTCTTTGACAATGGCATTAATCACCTTATTGTACCAAGCTGCATTACTCTTCGTATCGGTGAAGTTAGGAGCAGATGCATTATCTAAGGCTAAGCCTTTGAGTCTTGCAAGCATTGCTGCAGCTTCCGCTCTTGTGATTTGTCCATCTGGTCTTACTGTTCCATTTGGATATCCGAAGATATAAGCATAATGGATGCCTTCCATTTCCTTCTTATCTTCTACAACTACCACATGTCCACTACTTGGACGTGATGGTCTATGTGGTTTTGGTGCAGGAACAACCGCGTCATTCTTCTTATCAGTATACTGTGCTGTATACTCCAAATCTCCGGTAATTTCCGTTGCGGTATTTAATGGTGCCCCTGCATTATCAAGCCATGCTGGGTCTGCCACTTGATGTTTACTATCAGGTGCAATCACCGGTGGAGTAATATTTGCCATGGTCTTTCCGGCATTTGGATTCACATAGTATTCTACGGTAGCTAATCCTTTTACTCCTGGAATACTCAAAGTTCCATGTTCTCCTTTGAGGAATCGAACGGTTACATATCCGTCAGGTTTGTCAGGTTTATCCGGATCGTCTGGATCTACTGGTCCGATAATGTCTGGATCTCCGGCTCCTGTGTCTTGCATATAAAGCGCATTAAAGGTAGTATCTACTTCAATTAATTTCGGTAAAGTTGGATCCCATCTTTGTGGCGCCACTT
>JAUNVD010000093.1 GCA_030537855.1 Tissierellia bacterium
CTTCGGCATTATTATTATAAATATAAACGGAATGACCATCGCCAATATGAACATAGCCATTAGGACAATTCCAAAGACCTCCCCCATTTCCTCCGCCAAAAAAATCATACGAAGTTCGCTTTGCTTCATTTTCAGTGATTAGAAGATTTTCCAGCACTTGGGTCCTAGGTGGAAAGGATATATACATTCCACCTCCAAAATTTACAGAACTATTGTCTAAAATCATGGTTTTACCAAAGGTTACATGGTTGGTGTCAATACGAAGTCCTCCACCATTGCCACTAGATTCATTTTTATAAATCAGCCCTCCAAGAATATTACCTTCCGATTTATTCTTTTTCACATACTCTTCATAATCCCCATAGGTATTCGCATATTCTCCACCAATGAAATTACTGAATGTTTTTATATATTGATCGGAAAAGATGAGTCCTCCACCATATTCCGATTGATTCCCAGCAATAATCCCGTCGTAAACATTGATACGGGAATTCGCATTTCCTACTATTCCGCCGCCTTTAACAGACTTTGATAACATACCATTATGGACGATCATACCTCCGTTAATATTCACAATGGAAGGATCTTCTAAAGTCTTAAGGGGATTGACTGTACCGGCGTAAATGGCACCTGCTTCTCCAGGATAGTTCCTATTATTGTTATCAATAATCCCATGGTTCATCACAAATGTACCACCATGTCCTACAACAACTGCCCCGGCAAAACCTTCATTATTGGAAATTCTTCCCCCATTCATAGTAAAGGTTCCACCTTTTTTCACATGAACAGGAGCGGTTTTTACTCCACTTGCCTTCCCATTCATAAGAACGGCATTTTCCATTACTAAAGTCCCATCCACATCAAAAAAGATACCTTGATTGGCAATTTCGGTTTTCCCTCCATCAATATAAAGGGCTAATTCCTCCGTCCCTAATTGGAGGTTCCCAAGGACTTTAAATAGAGAATTTTGAATCATTTCTTTAGAACGCTTTAGGATAATATCCATCTTTTCTTCTGAAGGCAAGGGATTGCGATCCAAGTCCCCCTTCTCCAGGGCATCTTCACCACGTTTTCTTGCCTCTTCAATAATTTCTCTTTGCTTTTTTTCTCCTTGAGACTTATAATCTGCTGGCTGCTTTATAGGTTCCCACTTACCATCTGAAGGTTTCTTATTGCCTGCCGTCAAAATGATTTCTTTATTTTCGCCAATTGGAATACTTTCGGTCATCTCAAAACTTTTTGTGACAAGAATGGTCACCTTTTCATGGTCTGGCGCATTTACAATGGCATCTTTTAATTCCTCAAAATTAGAAACCATGATAGGATTCCTTGAAATTGGATTTTTAAATCCCATCAATCCAAAAGACCTTTCCTCCTTGGCCAAATCTTGAAGTTCAAGAACTGTCCCACGTTCCAGATTTTCAACTTCATCTTTTGGAGAATCTATATCTCCATTCATCTCATCTTCTTTGGATTCCTCATTGGTTGTATCTTCCAACCCTTGAGAAAGAGAGACTTCCACTTCCTCAGGTTCTTCTTTGACAATCCCTTGTTCTGGATCCAAGTCCTTGTCCAAAACCATCTCGATGGTCTCTTCATCCTTTAGGGCATCCTTCTCTTTCTCTAAGAGCCTCCCATTATCTTCCGATTTTTTCAATTTCGAAGACTCTTTTACCCCCTCATCCTTATCCTCAGAATCCACAAGGTCCTTTTCCACAACCTTTGATATTTTCCCAGCATCTTCTACCTTCGTCACTTCTTCAATTGTATAAACTTCATCATTTTTAAGATCCTTTGAAGTATCAAAGTGAGTTTCCAAAACTTCCTTCTCATCCATCTTAGGAGAAACATCCTGAACTTCTTTTAATTCCTTTGTTAAATTTCTCTCATAATTCTCTGTCCTTGCTCTAGGCGTTACCTCCCCTTCTTCAGCAAAAACCGGAAAGGCTAAGAAACAAAATAGGAAAAGAAGTAGGAGCCAATAATGAAGTATCTTTTTCCTCTTCATCATCCCCTCTCTTTCTTTACACTTTTTTAGTTAACTATAGCATTGTGCTATTTGTATACTATAGATTATCATAGATACAAAATTAATTCAATACTTATTTCGTATATTTTCTATATTAAATAGTCCAATTTAAAGGATTTTTATAGTTGAATTTATATTATTTAAATATATAGAATAATTCTTATTTATCAATCTGTTAGAAGTAATATTATCAGGGTTTTTTTGTAAATATTATTGGATTATCATTTCTTATGTCTGAGAATGTTTAATTTTTTACAAACAAGTTCTTGAATTTGGTTGAAAGATTTATATAGAAGAATTACAAAAAACATTTCCCTTAAATCTCGAAAAATGAGCAAGAAAAAAGGACTCATCCTCTCAGGAGAATAAGTCCTTCATGTTTAATGTTTTTTCTTTTTATCGATTAGTAAATATAATCCTGCAAGTCCTAGGAAAAGTTCTCCAGGGAAAGACATTCCTGTTTGAGGAATCTTCTTATTAGTCTTTACCGTTACTTTTCTCTCAGGAGTATGAGGTACTACTATAGGTTCTTCCGGTTTTTCAGGAATTTCAGGAACATTAGGTTCTACCAAAGGTTCCTCTTCTGGTTCTTCAGGAATACTTGGAATTTCCGGTGTTTCAGGAACTTCTGGTTCTTCCGGTTCTTCCGGCTCTTCAGGAGTTTCTGGAGTTTCCGGTGGTGTTTCCGGTTCTTCCGGTTTCTTTGTATTGGTAAACTTTACAAAGGTTTCCTCTCCCTGAATCTCACCAATATTATTTTCTGCAGTTACCACATATCCTTCAGGATCTATTTCTGTCACTTCATACTTGGTTCCAAGTGGAATCTCCTTAATGCGAATCAACTCTCCATCTTTTAATTGGAAAGTATCTCCACTTTGGATTTTTCCTTCTTTCAAAATTTTATCTGCTGCCGACAAGATATAATCAAATACCTTATCCAATTCAACATTGTCCTTATCTTTTAACACAATATTAAACTCAAAGGATTTGTCTGAATTTTCTTCCCCTACAACAACTTTAGAGATTACTAAATCGCCAGTAGGAGTTTCAATCTTTTTATTGGTAGCTGTTA
>JAUNVD010000094.1 GCA_030537855.1 Tissierellia bacterium
GAACAAAAATGTAAGCCGGAGCTAAAAGAGTTAAGTGACTCTATTTATCATCATCCTGAATTAGGTTTTGAAGAGTTTCATGCTTGTAAGGTTCATACAGAATTGTTGAAAAAATATGGTTTTGAAGTGGAAACCAATATTTGTGGCTTAGAAACAGCTTTTCGTGGAATTTATAAAGCGAAAAAGCCTGGTCCAGTGATTTGTTATATGGCAGAATATGATGCCCTACCGGAAATTGGACATGGTTGTGGTCATAATATGCTAGGTACTTCATCCACAGGAGCTGCTATTGTTTTAAAGCACTTAGTGGATGAAACAGGTGGTACTGTTTTAATCCTAGGTACTCCTGCTGAAGAAACAAGTGGTGCTAAGGTTAATATGGCGGAGGAAGGTATTTTTGCTGATGTAGATGTGGCATTGATGGCTCATCCAGAAACAGTATATAAATCTAGTGGTACTTCTCTAGCTTTACAACCAATTCAGTTTGAATTTTTTGGTAAGACGGCTCATGCAGCTTCTCACCCTCATAAGGGAATCAATGCATTAGATGCAGCAATCCTAACCTTTAATAATATTAATGCCTTACGAGAACATATAGTAAGTACTGCTCGTGTTCATGGTGTGATTAAAGAAGGTGGAACTGCTGCCAATATCGTACCAGAATATTCCCGTTGTGAGTTTTATGTTCGAGCCACCAATAAAAAATATCTTTTAGAATTGACGGAAAAAGTTAAAAATTGTGCAAAGGCTGGTGCATTGGCCACAGGTTGTACCATGAAACATAGTGCTTATGAATTGGCCTATGATGATTTGGTAACAAACGAAAGATTAAATCAGGTCTTTAAAGAATCTATTCGTGCTTATACTGATGATCCCATTGAAGAAGGTACTGGAGGTGGAGGATCCATTGATGCAGGAAATGTAAGTCATGTAGTTCCTACCATTCATGGATACTTCCCTATTGCAGATCATCCCATCCCTGGACACACCAGAGAATTTGCTGAAGCCACTTTAACAGACTATGCTTATAACAAATTAGACGAAATCATATGTATCCTTGCCTTAACAGGATATCGAGTGTTGACAGAACCTGAGGTTTTAAAAGAAATTAAAGAGGAATTTGAGGAAGGTTTAAAATCAGGAAAAATCATTCCTCCAAGGAAAAAGTAAATATGCCTTAAGAATAAAATGCTACTTGGCGAAAACCAAGTAGCATTTTTAAACTTATTCGGACACTTTGGCCTTTCTACCCTTTAAAAGTTGAATTCCAAGATAAATGACAAAGGCCAATGCCACATCAAGACCAAGACTCTTTGCTGTCATGGGCTCTGAAAAGAGAAGGTTAAATATAATATGAACTCCAATAAAAAGGATACATAGTCCGAAAAATCTTCCCATATTTTTCATGATTTATCTCCTTTCATATTCAAACTAACTTGTCTTACTTTTATATACTAAATCACAAATAAAAATGTTCTGTCAAGGAAACTTTTTCATGAATAAAATACTTTTTAATATTATAAAATTTATTAAAAAGTATTTTATTAAATTTTTCCATCCCATCCATCCTTTTCTTGGGATTTGATTAAGAAAGGTTGATTTTCATTGAGGATTTTCTTGTAACCATGGGAAAAATAAAATATAATGGTTGATAACAATGTACTTGATAATAATGAATCGTATAGATAAAAGTGAGGAGAGATATGATGAAATTGTCCAAACGTATGACAGAAATGCCCTATTCCGCTATTCGTAAACTAACGCCCTATGCAGTAGCGGCAAAGGAAAAGGGAAAGAAAATATACCATTTAAATATTGGCGCTCCCGATGTGAGAACTCCTGATGAATTTTACAGAGCCATTCGTGAATATAATGTGTCCACCTTAACCTATGCTCCGTCTCAAGGGATCCCAGAACTTTTAGAAGTTACTTCTAAATATTATAAAGGAAAAAATATGGATTTTGAACCAGAGGATCTTGTAGTCACAGCTGGTGGAAGTGAGTCTTTATTATTTTGTTTACTAGCTTTATGTGACCCAGGAGACGAAGTCCTTACTTGTGAGCCTTTTTATACCAATTATGTTTCTTATTTTTATGAAACGGGAGTGACTTTTAATACCTTTCCTACAAAGGTGGAAGAAAATTTTAAGCTGCCTTCCAAAGAGGATATTGAAAAAGCCATAACTGAAAAAACCAAGGTCATTTTACTTTCCAATCCAGGAAATCCTACAGGAGCTGTTTATACAAAAGAAGAATTAGAACGGATTGGAGAAATCGCCAAGGAACATGATTTATTTATTATTAGTGATGAAGTCTATCGTGAGTTTATTTTTGATGGAGCGAAGTTTGTAAGTTTTGCTTCCATTCCCGGTCTGGAAGATCGTGTGGTGATTATTGATTCTATTTCCAAGAGATTTTCTGCTTGTGGTGCTAGAATTGGTTGTGTTGCTACGAAAAACAAAGACCTTACTTCCATTTTTATTAAATTAGCAACCGGTCGTCTTGCTGCTCCTACCTTGGAACAGGTGGGCGCCGTTGCATTATATCAAATGGACGATTCCTATTTTAAAGAAGTGAACGAAGAATATCAAAAGCGAAGAGATTGTATTTATGAAGAACTTATGAAAATAGATGGGGTTTATGCTTCAAAATCTGCCGGTGCCTTTTATACCATGGCTTCTCTTCCTGTGGATTCCGCAGATGATTTTGCAAGATGGATGTTGGAAGAATTTGATGTCGATGGAGAAACGGTGATGATGGCTCCTGCCGCAGGTTTTTATCAACACGAAGAAAAAGGAAAAAATCAAGTTCGTTTGGCTTTCGTCTTAAATTGTGAAGATTTAAAACGTGCCATGTTTATTTTAGGAGAAGGCCTTAAGGCCTATCAAAAATAAAAGAGTTTGCTTTCTTATTGTGAAGTTTTTATGGTGGCCTCCTCTTTTAGGATGGATACTTTTGGATAGCTCGTTTCTTTAATTCTTCCAATGTAGAAAATAATATTGTATCTAATATTACTATTGTAATTATATTTTTTTCTGATATAATTAAAATAAGGATTTGTTATTTCCTATAATTATTATGATAAAGATGCTTA
>JAUNVD010000095.1 GCA_030537855.1 Tissierellia bacterium
TGCAATAGCTCCACCCATGGAAAGTCCATAAACCATATCAAATCCATGAATATCTCTCCTTTTGAAAAAATCTACAATCTTATTAGCAGAATCTTCTACGCCAACAAAAGATTTTTCGTAAGGTTCATGATATCCATCATAAATAACAACAAAAGTATGCCATCTTTCTCCGAAAAGTTCTAAAATTGGAAAATACCAAGAGTCGTTTGAAAAAGCACCTGGTAAAAATAATAATTTCTTGTCATGTTCCCTACCATATTCTTTTATCACCATTTACCATTCACCTCTATTACCTATTATATTATTTTTTCGCGAGGTTATATTACATAATATTAACCATTTTTCTTTCATTCTCATTGAAGATATGATTTGGAAATAAATGAAAAAGACTATACCCTTCCTATTAAAATGTTTTTATTATTTAAATAATTTATATTATAGTTATTCACTTGGGTATAACCTATGATAACATGACTTTTCTACCAGAGAAAGTAAGACTTTAAAAAGTAGTTTCCTCCTATTATTTTCCTATTCGTAACCAAAATATTTTAAAAATTGTCCATTAAAATTGGCAGGAGAATATTAAATTTCTCCTGCCAATATAAAGTTGACCGAATTCTACTTTTCGAAACAAAAATAGTATTATCGAATCATATATTCGTAATGGTCAAATCCATCACTGTGAATAGTGATCACATCACCTTTTTCCAAAGGTGTGTAGAATCGTATGGCTCTTTTATCCACCCAATAGCCATCTACTAGAACTCCATTGGGAGCAAAATTAATTTTTTCTCCATTTTTATAGATTCTTTGAATATTATTTAAGAATTCATGATATTGTGAAAATTCACCTGTATTATAAATCATTTTATTTTGCCAATCATAAACCATCCCTGGGAATTTTTGTGCCATTTCCTCTTCGTTAAAAGGAGGAACTAAAGTGGGCTCTTCCTCTTTTTCAATATAGTCAAATTTATGATATCCTTCTGCCAATTCGCCAGTTTTTGGGTCTACTTGGTAAATATTAATACCTCTCTTTTCTACTGGTTGATAATTTACCACTTTATATTCAAAAACCACAGTGGCATAATCTTCAGCTTCTACTTCCACCTTCACTGGACCGTCTTTTCCAATAAAATGATCTACATTGGAAGTAACATATAATTTTCCTGATGCATCAAATTGCTGATCTTCATCTCGAGTAATTTCATATCGTAAAGGAGCATTAAGGTCTTCACTTTTAGGTATCTCTACTCCATTAACTTTCACCTTTTTAATAGCATCTAACCAAGCGGTAATCTCACGATCTCCCCTATAATTTTCTAACGTCAAAGAGGCAATATTCCCATTTAAGCGAATGGAACTTTCATTATCTAAGGGAGCCTTCACATATGTGATTTCAGGACCCACTACTTGGAAACTAACTTCCTTAAAGCTCTTACCTGCCATATAAAATCGAACTGTATATTGACCGGGCTTGCGAACTTCCTTACCATGAATATTTAACTGACCAAGAGAAGGGGTATAGGAATATCCATTTCCATTACTTAATTCTTTGATCCATTCTCCATTAATAAAAATTGCTGCTCCTGTTACCCGAGAATGAAGATCCATAACTTCAAACTTTAAATCCTCTCCGGTAAATAAATGACCATTAGGATAACAATCTAAGCGTAAACGAATAACTGTATCTTCTTCTACTTCACTTTTAATTAAAATATCCTTAACTAAATCCTTAAATCCTTGAGAAGAAATGACAAGATGATAGTTACCATCCTTGGCAAAAACATGTCCCAAAATAGTTAATTCATTATTAGAGGTGTTAATCTTGTAATCCTTGTCCTTCACCAATTCCACATTGTTTATCACTATCTTTTCAATATTAGAAGTCCATTCATTTAAAGGAAGGACAATATCTGTCCGAATAGGAACATGATCTAGTTTTTTCAAGACTCCTTCAGGAATATTCATTTCTTCATCTAAATTATAGTTGAAAATTTCTCTTAAATCGAAAATCGGTTGTCCAAACCCATTAGGTAGGGCAAACTTTACTTGATAAGGAGCATTTTTCGTTAAAGCCACAGAAGGATCATTGAAGTATTCTTTGAAGGACTTATAAACACCTTTGTTTAAACGGTTGTCCTGGACAAAATTCATATATTCATCCCAAATAACCTTACGATGTGGATTGTCCTTCATAACAGCAACTTCCTTTGCCGTACCTTCCCAAAAATCTAATATTTTCTTTGCACCAGAATTTTGATAACCTAGTGTCTCCACAATCTTGGCATTGGCTACCATATCAAAATGATAAACTAAAGTTGCACCCATATTTACTGTACCACCAGAGCCATCTCCACCAATAGAAGGTTTAGAAGTACCACCACTTGTAGCACTTGACATTACATCAATAGACCTAGCACTACGAGACATCATAAGAGGTTGTGGAGCAGGACGCACCTCATCTCCTTGAAGGACAAATGTAAAAGTACTGTCATGATAGGTGTCATATTTTACGGTCATAAAGTTCATTCCAGGCTTTAACGCATCCAGTCCATGATTTTTAATTCTAAGTAACTCATTAATGACATGATAAGGATTACCTTCTTCATTATCGATGGCGTCCACTCCCTGGGCAAGTAAATCTTCCAAATCCTCACCAGGACCTACCACATAGCGACGCTCCAATTTTTGACCATTAATATAAACACATTGAACCCCGGTAATATGTTGGAAAATATAGTCAAAACCATCTAGGGTAAAGAGGAGGCTCTTATTGGTTTTATATTCTCCATTATTAGAATTCCACTTGATAACAGGGGCCTTATCCTTTAAAATGAATTCCTTTTCTTCAGGACGATATCCTCGGAAATAAAGTTTAAGATTTTGCACCCCTCGTTGCTGTATAGGACGGGAGTTTGCAAAAGAAATGGTAACAAGACCTTTGCCATCTTTTTTCATCTTGGTAAAGCTGCATTTCTCCTCATGACCATTATCATAAACCTTGTTGATCTTCATCAGACGCATATATTTTCTCGCCTCGGTTGTATCAGAAAGGTCATAGGCAAAGACAATATCCTTACCATAGTCAA
>JAUNVD010000096.1 GCA_030537855.1 Tissierellia bacterium
TCCCAAGAAAATAAAACATAATATAGTCTTGCTCCTAGTACTCCTATAGGTAGTACCCATAAAACGAAATCTGTTACAAGTTCTTCATTCATCCCTTTTGTTTTTTTTGCCAAATTTGTTGCAATCATCATAGCAAGAAAAACCCCAGTGGCTATTAAGATGCCATACCATCTGACTTCCAAGCCAAAAATTGTAAATGCTACAGGATTCATTGTTCTAACGCTTCTTTCATAATAGAAACACCTGCACTTACCCCTAGTCTTTCAGCTCCAGCATTTATCATTTCCATGGCTGTTTTATAATCTCTAATTCCTCCAGAGGCTTTTACCTTTACATTCTTACTTACAGATTCTTTCATAAGCTTCACATCATCAAGTTTTGCACCATATTCCCCAAAACCAGTAGAAGTTTTTACGAATTTTGCCCCAGATTCCTCTGCTAATTCACAAGCCATGGCGATTTCTTTTTCTGTTAAAAGACAGGTTTCTAAAATAACTTTTACAGTGTGAGGAGCTGCTGCTTCCACAACACTTTTAATATCCTTACGTACACCTTCATAGTCATAGGATTTTAACGCTCCAATATTTATAACCATATCTATCTCATCTGCACCATTTAAAATCGCCTCTTCTGTCTCAGCAACTTTAGCTTTTGTTGTTGTTGCTCCTAGGGGAAAACCAATCACAGTGGTAATTCCAACATCTGAATGTTTTAAAAGTCTTTCACAATAACGTACCCAATATGGATTTACACATACTGTTGCAAAATCATATTCAATAGCTTCCTTACAAAGTTTTTCTATTTCTTCTCTTTTTGACTCTGGCTTTAACAAAGTATGGTCAATGTATTTATTTAGTTTCATATTTTACCTCAATTCTTTCATTTCGACTCTTCTTAACATTAGAAATAGTCTTTAGCCACGTGGAATTCTCCTGAAAAGGAGAGGTATCTGTATCAGATACTTCAAAATAATAATAATCTTTCACCCCTAATGATAAAAAGAAATACTCCATCACTAGATGAGAACCTTTAAATTGATTTTCTGTCTTTGGAGCACCACCATTCGTTAAAAAAACAGAAATAGGACCTTCTTTTTTATCCTTTAATAAGGTTCTTTTAGCCCAAAAAGCTTGCATTCTATCAATACACATTTTACTTCGTGCAGAAACAGAATTAAAATAAACAGGTGAAGCAAATATAAGTAGATCACAAGATTCTAGATCCTTATATAGTGGTGTTAGATCATCTCTTAAAATACAAATACCTGTACAATCACAACTTCCACAAGAAATACATTCTCTAAATGATAAATCCCTTAAAATATATTTTTTTACAGAATCATTTTTCGTTTTTACCTGATTCAGAAAGGATAGCCCCATTTTCTCAGTATTAAAACCTCCTCTAGAGGAACCTTCGATATAGACTATTTTTCCCAAAAAATCCCGCCTTTCCTAGACTTAATATTATCATATAAATCAATTGACCTAATAATACAAGAATCCCTATCTTCTTTGCCATTCCTTCAAAAAAGTTTTCTGGTAACATTTGTATCATTAAATCTGTTTCAGGATTTAAAATCCATAAATCATTTTGGAAAAATATCTTGTGAAATATTATAAAAGCTTTTGAAAAATTAAGAGAAATGATTCCAAAAAACAAGAGTAACAGGAATAGTAGAAATAGATTAGACACAAATAACTCTTTCCACGTGCCACCTAATCGGTAAAAAACATAAAAGCCTGGGATAATAAAGATTAAAAATATATACCATATCATTTTATTCAAAACCATAAGTTGATAAACATCTTCCATATGAAGAATCTCTCGTTGATTAAAATATTTTTCAAGCAAGTTATTTTCTCCTGTTTTTAAATACTTTATTAAATCTTTTCCTATGTGGTTTAGTTCAGCTTTTGTTTTTCCTGTTACCTGAGAAATATTGTTTTCTTCAAATTTTTCAAAATAATATTCTTGATTAGAACTCGTCTTTTGTATTGCTCCAGAAAGCATTCCTAAGAAAATAAGTATACTTAATAAAAATCCAAGAACAATTTGAAATACAATAGATTTCAAATTAATCTACCTTTTTCCAATTGGTATACACTTCTTGAACATCATCATTATCTTCCAATGTATCAACAAGCTTTTCCATTAAATCAATATCCTCTTGAGTTTCTAAAGTCGTATAATTTTGTGGTAAAAATGTAATTTCAGAAATTACAAATTCATACCCTTCCTTTTCTAATCCATCACGAACAGTCATATAATCTTCAGGACTTGTTATAATTTCAAAACCTCCATCTTCAATTTGAAAATCCTCTGCTCCCAAATCAATAGCTAGCATCATAAGGTCATCACCGTCGATGTCCTCATTTTCTTCAATACCTAAAACCCCTTTACGATCAAACATAAAGGACACACAACCTGTTTGTCCAAGATTGCCGCCATTGCGGTCAAAGGCCACTCGCATTTCTGGAGCGGTTCGATTTCGATTATCGGTAAGAACTTTTACCATCACCGCTGTTCCAGAAGGACCATAACCTTCATAAGTGACTTCTTCAAAATTTGCAGTACTACCTTCTCCTGTGGCCTTTTTAATGGCACGTTCAATATTGTCATTAGGCATATTTTCTGCCTTTGCTTTATCAATGGCCATTTTTAGTGCCGGGTTATACTCAGGATCTGGTCCACCTTCTTTGGCTGCAACCATAATATATCTTCCTAATTTTGTAAAAATACGCCCTCTCTTGGCATCTTCTTTTCCTTTTTTGTTTTTTATATTATTCCATTTAGAATGTCCTGCCATAATATACTCCTCTCAATATCAAAAATCTAGTACATATTCTATCATAAAAAAGATAGAACCACCAATACCCGATGATAAAAAAGAAGTGAAAATGTACATTTATAAATGATGTGAGTCATGCTTTACAAATGGTTATGATAACTATTTTTCCTTCTACATCTTTTCATTCTAAAAAGTTTATGATTCGATTCTTTCGGTACTTGGTATTTTTTCTGCAAAAAATATCTGTTGAGAGATCATTTATCCCCCAACAGATATCTTAGAAC
>JAUNVD010000097.1 GCA_030537855.1 Tissierellia bacterium
GGCGTGGATTGAAATAACTTTTGAAAAACATCGGAAAACTGTTGCCCTTTAGATTGGGATTTGATATATAATTATAGATTCTTTATATTCCATTTTTATAGCAATAGAAACTTTACTTTCAATTAGATAGAAATAAAACACAATCGCATTGACAACGTTTTAGTATGATGATAGGATTAATGTAAGCTTAACATCTTTAATTTTAAATTTCAAAAGAGGTGAAAAATGAGAAGATATTTTTGTTTACTATTATCCATTTTAATCTTAGGATTTTCTCAACAACCAAGTTTTGCAAAAGATTATGATGTGACGGAAGTAGAAAATTGGGCTAGAAATAAAATGAATCTTATTGAAGAGGAATATTCTTCTGATGAAATTTTAGATGACTTTCTGAAAATAGCAGCTTTAGGAGCTTTGGATCAACCAATCAATGAAAAAACATTTCAATGGTTACATCATCAAATGATAAATGAAGAGAATCAAATTGTTAAGGATCCTTTGTCTTTGTCTTATGGTATTCTTGCATTAAGAAGTATGGGGATTGACCCTGAAGATTATTATGGACATAATTTAGTGGATCATCTTATCAAATCTGATTATTATAAAGACTTTTGGACATTAGTTGCCGGTTTGTGGGCACTTGGAACAGATGATTATAAAATTGCAGAGAAAGAAATTCCAATACGTGTGAAAAACCTTCTAAAAACACAAAATGATTTAGGTATCTGGTCTGTTGGTCATGGATACAAGGGAACTTCTTATGCTTTATTGGCCCTTGCTCCACAATTTAAAAAGGATACGACGATAAAGAATAAGGTTATTCTTTCCATTGATGAATTAGGACGAAACCAAGATAATAATGGGGATTTTACAACGGGGATAGGGGATGGTCTTGTTGTTACTGAGATATTAACAGGAATTTTTAGTATTGAACCTAGATATTTAAAGGATAACAATTTTATAAAATCAGAAAAAACCTTATTTGATATTTTAAAAAAATATGAAATTCCTAATACAGCAACTTTTCGAAGGAATAAGAACTATCATCATCATGATGAGGAAACTCAAAAGTTTGCTTTTCTTTCTTTTATTACATATTTTAATCATAAAGAAAAGGGGTATTCAGTATTTGATTTTCGTTGGAAAGATAAAACGCCCTATCCTATACGAATAAAAAATGTGAATCTAGAGGAGCACAGTAAAATTATAAAGAAAGGAGAAAATTTCCAACTTCCCACAAAAGCCATTGCAACCATGAGTGACAATACGACGAAAGAAGTTGATATCACTTGGGATAAGACTCCAGATGTAAATACGGTAGGTACTCAAACTTTTATCGGAAAAGTAGAAGATTGGGATGGAACATTAACTTTTACATTAAATATTAAGAAAAATCCAGATCCTACTCCAAAGACCTATACCATTATTTTCCAAGGTAATGGTGGAAGTGGAACGATGGATGTGCAAAAAGTTATAGAAAATACTGTTTTTAAACTACCAAAGAGTACTTTTATTCCTCCAAAAGGCTATATTTTCCAAGGATGGCTGGTAGATGGGGTAGAAAAAGAAACAGGGGATGAAGTAAAAGTAGCCAGTGATATGGTTATAAAGGTAATATGGAAAAAAGTTACGAGTGGAACTACAAACAAACCAAGTAAAGAACCAAGTTCAAAACCAATGGAAGCAACGATAGATCCCAAAACCATGATTGAAACTGGTGATCAAGAGAAACTAGAAGTAGAAAGTCGCTTCTGGAAGATGACAGATGTGGAAAAGCATTGGGCAAAAGATGTGATTAAGTATGTGATGGACAGAGGATATTTCCTAGGAACTTCAGAAAGGACTTTCTCTCCAAATCAGGCTGGAACTCGTGCTGAGTTTATAACGGTTCTTGGACGTCGTGCTAAGATTGATGGTAAGGCTTATACAAAAAATAAGATGAAAGATGTTCCAGCAGGTGTCTATTATGAACCTTATGTAAACTGGGCTGTAGAAAAGGGAATTATCCAAGGTGTAGGAAATGACTACTTCGAACCGAATCGTGGAATGACAAGAGAAGAAATGGCAACCATATTGGATCGATATCTATTAACCGTTGGTGGTGGGCCAAGGGAAGGTAGTGGAAAAGTCTTTGCAGATGAAGATAAGATTGCATCATGGGCTAAACCTTCGATTGATCGATTGTCTCGGAAAGGTCTACTTCAAGGTAGGGATCACAATAAATTTGCACCAAAGGCAGACTTCACAAGAGCAGAAGTAGCACAAGTAATTTATAATTTAGATACTAAATAAGTTAGATTCATATATAAGGTGAACTTCCTCTCTATAGGGGGAAGTTCTTTTTTCTGTCTTGAAAAGAAAGGTTCATCAAATGTGTAAGGCTAAGCTCTAGCTTTGACGATGAAAAATAATCTTTATAGATATAATATTATGAGAATAGAATATTTTTTTTAAATAGATAGTTTATGGTTAACCAATCTTTTTTGTAGATCATTAATTATTTGATATCCTCTTTCGTCATATATTTCTATAAATCTAGAGGAATATAGATAACGAAGGTAAAAGACCTGAATGGAATCTATCTATAGAACTGGTACAATTATATACAAAGAATTTTAGAATACTTTTGTAAAAAATGGGATCCTCTAAGGTATATGAAACCACTAGGAATTCCCAGAAAACTAGTTGATTTTATCCAACCCCAAATAAAAAGAATTCTTTAAGTTTAGCAGTAAATATAGTAATGAAAAAGAAATAAGATTATATTTGCCTGTCAACTCTAGCATAGGCGTGGATTGAAACTTCCAATCGGGATTGCTTTGTGAGGATAAACATCAGTCGCCCCGAACCCAGGAGCGTGGATTAAAATCACTAAGCAAAGGTATATCTAGTATATATTTAATTGTTATCCCTAACACAGAGAAGCGGTTGAACGAATAACATTGATTGTGAAAACATCAATTAGTAATTTATATTTTTAAAAAATACTTTGGATTGTCCTGTTTTCTTCATACAAAAATATCTGTTGAGGAATAATTTTCGTATTCCCCAACAGAAATTATA
>JAUNVD010000098.1 GCA_030537855.1 Tissierellia bacterium
AAAAAGGACCTGAAACTTGCGATGCAAGAACGATAAAAGAAGAAGAGTTAAAAGCGGTAACGGTTAAAGCAATCAACAGCTTAATTGCCAAAAGAGAAAATATCAAAGAAAGCATTAAAGAATCAGTAAAAAAAGGATTACGAAAAGATGACGATAAAAGGTTAGTAGAATTAGACAAAGAAATTCTTAAATTACAAGAAGAACTTGTGAAAAAAGCAATGGCAGGAGATGACTATGACGATTTAGAAAAAATGATAGAAAGACACAGAGAAGAAAAAGAACAATTATTATTAAAACAAGCAAAAGTTATACAAAGAAGAGAAAAATTAAAAGAATGTAGCGAGTTTATAGAATCAATGGAGATTCAAATTGATGAATATGAAGAAGAACTAGTGAGAAAACTCATTCAAAATATCAACGTTAGAGAAGATGGTTATACGGTGATTTTTAAATCTGGGATAGAAGTTGAAATATAGCAACTTTACCGATTATGGTAGAGTTGCTTTTTTTATAAAAAAATGGCTCAATCCAGAAATAAAAACTAATTCTGACCCATAATACTTGATACGTAGTACGCAATGCGATATAATATAAGCAGAAAATAAAGTGGAGGAGGAAAAATATGAAAGACGAAAATATAGAAAAAAACATTCCACTGACAGAGACGGCGTTCTTGGTACTACTTGCCATGTTAAAACCCAATCATGGATATGGTGTTTTACAAATGGTGGAATCGATAACGAAGGGTAGAGTCTCTTTTGGACCGGGAACTTTATATGGAGCAATTAATAATTTAAATAAAAAAGGCTGGATAGAACTCGTTTTTGAGGACAAAGAAAATCGAAGAAAAGAATACGTCGCAACAAAGACTGGAAAAGAGCTTGTAAGGCTAGAACTTGAAAGGATGAAAGAACTGGTGGAAGAGGGCGATAAGATACTTGAGGGGGAGAAATAAAATGAAAACAGTGATGAGAATATTTTTTAATCCCATTGAAGGCAGGGAGAAATATTTAAATGAAATGGCATCAAAAGGATATCGATTAATTAAAAGCGGCTCCATATTTCACAAATTTGAAAAGACGAATAATCACGATCGAAAATATTCTGTTCAGTATGTGGGACATTTGAGCAACAAAAAAAGAATAGAGTATGAGGATTTTATAAAGAATCTAAATGTAAAATCAACATCTGCTCCCTTAAATATTGGAAAGGTGACACTTGGAAATGTAAGGTATCGTCCATATCATAATACCATTGCTACTTCACCAGGAGCAATCAATAAGGAAATCTTGATCCTTGAATGTGAAAAAGGAAAAGAAATACCAGTATTTACAGACAAAGAAAGCAAACTCGAAGATCTGAAAAATCGTAAAAGAGTAAATATCTACACATTCGTTGTGGGTCTTCTATTCATGGGCTTAGGACTATTTAAGAAAACGGGAAACCTATATGAAAAGACATACATCAGCTTTAGACCACTCGATAAGTATCCACTGGTGTGGGTTGTCGTAGGAGGAGTTATCTTAGGTCTATCTTTGTATCATCTTTTTAGAATATTGAAAGTTGAAGGAACCATAAAAAAATAACACACTTAGAGTATGAGGCTCATTATTTTTAAATCAAAGTAGACATATAGCAACTTTACCGATTATGGTAAAGTTGTTTTTTTTATTTTGATTATTTTTAAAATCGAGATGGAGAGGTATAGCTTCTAAAAAATGAAATGTTTATTTTGAGTAATAAGTAATAGGAAACAATCTATAATTTGACAAGATTAAGAGTAAAGTGTATAATGTGTATGTACTAACATCACTCTATTAAAAACGAGGTGAGATATGAATATAATAATTTCAAATAATTCGGATGACCCTCTTTATAAGCAAATCAAAGATCAAATTAAAGAAGCAATCTTAAAAAATGAACTTAAAGAAGGAGATATACTCCCCTCGATCCGAAACTTTGCAAGTGATTTAAAAGTGAGCGTTTTAACTATTCGCAGAGTTTATTCGGAGCTTGAAGAAGAGGGATTTGTAAGACGTCAAGTAGGGCTTGGGACATTTGTATCAGCTGGCAATCTTGATTTAATCAAAGATGCAAAGTATAGAAGCGTTGAAGATCAGCTTAAAAAAATAATAAAAGATGCAGTGATGTTACATATAACTAAAAAGGAGTTGTATGAAATGATTGAAATCTTATATGAGGAGGATATGCATGAATAATGTGATTGAAGTTCATAATCTGAATAAAAAGTATGATACATTTCAACTGAAAAATATATCTTTCAGTATTCCTGAAGGCTGTATCGTTGGTTTTGTAGGATTAAATGGTCAGGGGAAAACGACCACCATTAAAACTCTATTGGGACTTTCAAAAAAAGACTCGGGTAAAGTGAAGATTTTTGGGAAAGATTTTGATTCCAATGAAAAGGAAATTAAGAGCGATTTGGCGGTTGTGTTTGATGATGGTTATCTTTATGATTCCCTTAAAATGAAAGAAATGAAAAACATCGTAGCGGGAGCCTATCCATCTTGGGATGAAAAAGAGTATAAAAACTATATAAAGAAGTTTTCATTGGATGAAAATCAAAAAATAGCTACATTATCAAAGGGAATGAAGATGAAATTTGCACTGGCTCTTGCTCTATCTCATCACGCAAAATTTATCATCATGGACGAACCGACTTCAGGACTTGATCCACTAATTCGAAAAGAACTATCAAAAATTCTTAGTGATTATATGAATAAAGATGGTTTAGGAGTTTTTTATTCAACCCATATTACATCGGACCTTGATACTTTCGCAGATATAATCATTATGATAAATCAAGGTGAAATCGTATTTGTGGAAGACAAAGACACCCTTTTAGATCGTCATAGAATTGTTAAGGGAGATAAGAATGAACTGAATAAAGAGATTGAATCTCTCTTTGTAAAACTGGAGCAAAATAATTATGGATTTACAGGGATTACAAATGCTTATGAAGAATTAAAATGCATAAAGCCAGATTTTGTGTTTGAAAAAGCGACTGTGGAAGATATCATGCTTTCGTATG
>JAUNVD010000099.1 GCA_030537855.1 Tissierellia bacterium
ATATTTTGAGCACCAAAGAACATAAAAATTCCTCCTTTTTATATATTGTATATTGTATTTAATCATAACTAAGTTAGATATCGTTGTCAATATTGCCAATATTCCACGCAAAAAAAGGCTGCTCCAAAATCATCTAGATTCATGGTTCAGCCTTTTAAAGTTTCTTTTTTAATTTTTTTAACTGTTCGATGGTATTTTCATCTAAAGTAGTGAGTTTTGGAGAATCTTCCTTTAATTCTTTACTTTTTCTTCGAATTCCTTCTTTTCCACGAAGAATTTCAAATTCTAATTCCCTTGCTGAAACTCTTTTACCACCTTTTGCTAATATCATTTGTTGTTCCATATTATCAGAAGTGGCAACTCGAACATTTCGATGTCTTCCAATTTCTGACAATTCTTTTTCTATATAATGATCTGCCGTCTCTAATTCTCTAGTATAAACTACACGAATCCCTTTGTAATAAAATTCAGAACCGGGACTTTTTTTCACCAAGTATCCGTCAAATACTAAGATAATAGAAATCCCCGAAAAATGGGAATACTCTGCTAATACATCCATTAAAGTTCTTCTAGCTTCTTCTAAATCACTATGAAGTAATTCTTTGAAAAAATTCCAATGGTTTAGAATATTATATCCGTCCACAAAAAGGTATTCTCTATTTTTTCTATAATAATGTTTTGGTCTTTTCATGTTTTTGTTTTAGAACCTCAAAAAATACAATGGAAGCTGCACAAGATGCATTTAAAGAATCTAATTGACCAACCATGGGAATAGACAAAATTCCATCCAAATGTTTTTTTAGTCCTTTTCCAATTCCCTTTCCTTCGTTGCCAATCACAATCCCTAAAGGTCCTGTAAGATTTGTACGATAGTAGGGATCCCCTCCCATATCTGTTCCAAAAATCCAAAGTCCTTTCTCTTTTAATTTCATCACCGTCTGGGATAAGTTAGTTACTTGAATAATAGGGATATGAGATACAGCACCTGCACTTGTTTTATAAACCGTGGAAGTTACCTGAGCCGAACGTCTTTTTGGAAGAATTACACCATTTGCTCCTGCTTGGTGGGCAGACCGTATTATAGCTCCTAGATTATGAGGATCTTCTATCCCATCTAAAAGTACAAAAAAAGGCTCTTCCTCTCTTTTTTCTAAATGATTGAAAACTTCTTCGAAAGTACTGTAAGAAAAATCGGAAACATAGGCACAAACTCCTTGATGATTTCCACCTTCTGAAAAAGAATCTAATTTCTCTTTATTTACATTTTGAATAATAATTCCTTGTGCTTTTGCTTTTCCAATGATTTTACGCAAGGACCCATCTTGTTTTCCTTTTTGGAGAAATATTTTGTGGACTCTCTTTTTCTCCAACTCTTCTAAAACAATATTTCTACCATATATGATTTGATCTTTCATAGTTCTCCTATAATTTTAAAAAGAATTCTCGCATTTCCTTAGCTCTCCCGCAGGTCATCTTTCCTTCTGGACAAGGTCCAGTAACACAACCAGGTCCTGCTCCACGAAAGAGAATAGGTGATTTTTCTTTTAGTTGTCGCAACATTTCTGTTGCCATTTCTCGTATTTCCCACTGAGCTCTATTACAACATCTTAATGAAAAGAAATGAAGTAAAGTTCGTAAATTCATAGTCACTACAATTTTTGTTTCACAAGCATTGGGAAAAACATATCGGGCATCTTCTATACTTTCTTTTTCCGCTTTTCTCAAGGCAGCTTTTTCACTTAGTCCTTGATCTAAGTATTTCTTCTTATTTCTTTGAATCAATCTTTCTGTTAGTTTATCATAAGCCTGTTGATCTTCTTCCATTGCTTGAAGAAAGATTTCTTTTGACTCCTCGTCCTCAGCAATTGCTGGTGGAATAATGTACTCAAATTGATCAAGTCTTACATATCTCTGAGACTGTTGAGAATAACTGGCTAAGCGATGCCTTACAAGTTGGTGGGTGCAAGTTCTTGAAATCCCTTCTATGGCAAAAGTTGCACTAACATGTTCTAAAGGGGACATATGACCTATAGATACTAGCATATTTAAAAATTTAGATATTTCTTCTGGGCTAAGTCCCTTTCTAATTTCTTCGACACCTACTGGTGAATAACATAACTTTGCTGCTTCTGCAACTAATTCTTCACTATTTGGTGTCATTGCCAATAATTTTACTAACATCTGCTCCTCTCCTTTATCAAATGAAACAACTCTTCCAGTCGTTCCATCTCCCCTTTTAAAAATAAGTATCCAAACAAAGCTTCAAGTCCTGTCGCCATACGGTATTCTCCAACAGATGCATTTTTTGCCATAGTATGGGAATGGGCATTTCTTCCACGACGAAATACAGACTGCTCCTCTTTCGTAAGATCGTTAAAAATCAAAGATATGGCTTTTGCTTGAGACTTTGCTTTTACCATTTTTGCAGATTTTTTATGGAGCTTTCCAGGAGAGGAGTCTCCGTCAATTATCATACCTCGAACAAATAGTTCATAGACTCCATCTCCTAAAAAAGCCAAGGAAACAGGATTCATCATACGTATCTCTTCGTCACTTAATCCTTGATTTTCCTTTAAAAAGAATGAATTTATATTCTTTTCCATTTTGTGCCGGTCCTTGTATCCTCAATTAAAATTCCTTTTTCTTTTAAAAGATCCCTAATTTCATCAGAACGTTGGAAATCTTTATTTTTTCTCGCTTCTTCTCTTTCTGCAATAAGCTTTACAATTTCATCTTCCAACTCTTCTTCTTTACGATGTAGAATGCCAAGTACTTGAGTTAGCTCCATAAGAAGTTGGTATGCATATTCAACCACTCTTTTATTAGAATTTCCCGATAATTGTGTATTGGCAATTCTCACTAGATTAAAGACCTCTGTTACAGCATCTGCAGTATTTAAGTCATCTTCCATCACTTGGATAAATCTTTCTTTACATTGGCTTAAATCTTCTAAGATTTGTTCATCTTTTTCATCTTCATCTTTTTCACCTGTATGCTTTAAAAGATCTTCTAGTTTTTGTTTCCCATTATATAGTCGTTCTA
>JAUNVD010000032.1:0-18620 GCA_030537855.1 Tissierellia bacterium
ACATGTGGGTAGGAGACTCTTCCTACTCTTTCATTTTCTTTAATAGCTGCTAATCGCTTACTAGCTAAATAGTATAGCCCAGCAAATCCAATCCCTAAACATCCAAAGATTAAGGTGATAAGGAAAAAGCTCATAGCATAGGAGTTTCCTAGTTCTGCTAGTTGAACTGAGTCATGGGATAATTGTGCTAACTCCTCGCTTCCAATATAATAACTGGACATATTTTGGCTTCCCATAAAGAAGGTGAAAATACCAGAGATAAAGCTTAGGATAGATAGGATGACAAAGGAGACAGGAACATAGTTTTTTACGTCGTCTACTTGTCCCAGTAAGTTTACACCTAAGATTCCAAGTATAATTAATATGGAACCAATAATATGAGAGGGGTAGAGAGTTTCTTTTAAGATAATAACTCCTGCTAATATTTGGATGACCGTTCCCAAGTTGTTAAAGACAATCATTTTTGAGGCATCAATATTTGATAGAGCAAAGTTGATTAAGAATCCACTCATTAATGTACTTAAAAAAGCTAAGTATATAATTCCAATAACAAATTCCTTTGAAGTAAAGGGAGTAACATAGTTACTTAAGGTTCCTGCAGATACATTTTTAATCAAGGATATGAGGGTTAGTACTAAGGCGGATTCTCCTACAATTACAAAGAGCATTTCGTAATTATTGTAGTCTTTTTTAATCTTTTTCGTGATAACAGTATAAATGGAAAACCCGATGGTTCCTATAAAGGCAACAGCCATTCCTCGAAAATCCGGTGCGGTATTTTTCAAGAATTTCATTAGCATAATGTACATAACCCCAGATACACAGATGATAACAGATATTTTTTGAAGACTATTTGTTTTTTCTTTTAAAAATATACCAGCTAGTATCAATGTAAAGATAGGAGCAGTTGCTTGGACAGCACCGACCTCAATGGATGAGGATAGGTTCAAAGCAAAGGTTTGTGCAACAAAAAAGATAAAGGGATAAAAAACCCCAACTTTTAAAAGTGTAAGGACACGTTCCTTTGTATATGTACATTGATGTTTCATAAAGGGATAGGCAATTAATAGTGGGATAAAAGACAGTATAAATCGTATGGCTAAAACGTCTATAACATCAGCATGGTTGATAATTCCTTTGACAAAGATAAAGGAAAATCCGATAATAGACGCGTAGCCTAAGGCTGCTAAGTATCCCAAGGTACGATTTTGTTTCATAATAGTCCCCTTTCATAATATTCCAATATTGTAAGATTGGTTTTATAATAATGAAAACATTTTTAAAAGTCAAGGAATTTTCAGAATTTATAGATCTTCTCTTTTCTTATGATTGTTTTTTAAAAAAACTATCATAAATTTTTAAAGGGAAGAGAAAATATTATATGGCTAAAGTGCTAAAGATAGGGTTTTTATTTAACTAGTTATACAATATAAGAAAATATTCCAAGATGTTGAAAATTCAGTCATAAAATTAACGATAATATATAGAAATTTACATATTCTTATGATATTCTAATTATAGTTATTTTTTTAATTATTATTAATGGAGGTTCAAATGGAAAAGAACAGTGTCAAATCAACATCATTGTTTGATTTAGACGGTCATCCAAGTTTTGGGAAGAGTTTTCCTGTAGCGCTACAACATTTGTTAGCGATGCTAGTTGGGAATACGTTGCCCTCTCTTGTTTTGACAAATGCTTTAAAAGGAACCCAATTTGAGATTCCTTCGGATCAAGCAGTCTATGTCATTCAAGCCGGAATGTTTGTTGCAGCTCTAGCAACTTTATTACAATTATACCCGGTTATGAAAGTCGGAGCAAAGTTACCTGTTATTATGGGTGTTAGTTTTGCTTACATACCGATTCTTTTAGAAGTCGGAAAGGCCTACGGATATGGCGGAGTTTTCGGTGCCCAGATTTTTGGTGGTGTAGTGGCCTTTGTTGTAGGTATTTTAATTGGTAAGATTAGGAAATACTTCCCGCCCATTGTGTCAGGGACTGTGGTGCTCACCATAGGGCTCTCCCTCTATCCTGTGGCCATTAATTATATGGCTGGTGGTAATGGGTCCCCTATGTATGGAAGTGGCTGGAATTGGCTTGTAGCGATTGTGGTGCTAATTGTTGTTTTAGTATGTAATATGTTTGGAAAGGGTTATATCAAACTTGCAGCTATACTAGTGGGAATTATCGTAGGTTATATTCTTTCTTTAATCATCAATGCAACAGCTGCACCAGGATTTATGAGTTTCCACAATGTTATTGAAGCCGATTGGTTTACGTATCCGCGCTTATTACCCTTTAAGTTGACTTTCCCAAAACCTGCTTTGATTACCATGGCAATTATGTACATTGTTAACTCTGTACAAGCAGTGGGTGATATTTCTTCGACTACTATTGGTGGTTTGGATCGTGAACCTACAGATCAAGAAATTTCCGGTAGTATTAAGTCTAACGGGGTTATGTCTGTACTTGGTGGTCTTTTTGGAGCGCTTCCAACAGCTACTTATTCCCAAAATGTGGGGATTGTTTCTATGACGAAAGTTGTAGCAAGATCAGTATTAAGAATTACTGCAATTATGATTTTACTTGCTGGATTTGTTCCAAAGTTCGGTGGGTTAATGATGAGTATTCCACAATGTGTTATTGGTGGGGCGACAATTTCTGTATTTGCTCAAATCACTATGAACGGTATTCGTTTGATTACTAGTGAAGAATTGTCTGTTCGTAACTCAACCATCGTCGGTCTTGGGGTTGCTCTTGGTATGGGTATTGTTTCTGTACCAGCAGCAACGGAAGCTTTAGATCCAACAGTTAAGATGATTTTTACTTCTAGTCCTGTTATTCTAGCTACTTTAGTAGTATTTGTATTAAATATTATACTACCAAGTAAAACTTTGGCAGAAGAGCAAGCAGAACGTGAGGCAATGGAACAAGAATAAAATAACTAAAATTCATCCCTGTGTTCTTTTGAACCAGGGATGTTTTTTGTATCCTTAGTACTATAGGTTATCGTAAATATAGTGGAAAGAGTTGTAGCAAAGAAGGAGTTTCCTTTGCTACAACTCTTTTTTATTGTCCTTGTCTTGCTAACATAGAAGCAAAGATCTCTCCACGTTCTCGTAAGTTTTTCGGACTTCCTTTTTCTACAATTTTTCCATTGTCCAGAACTACTACATGATCCACTCCCGCTATGGTACGCATACGATGTGCTATGATTAGTACAGTTTTATCTTTAATGAGTTCACTTAATGCTTCTTGAATTTTCGATTCATTTTCCACATCTACCGATGCTGTTGCTTCGTCCATTAAAATAATAGGAGCGTCTTTTAAAATAGCTCGTGCAATGGAAATTCTTTGACGTTCTCCACCAGATAATTTTTCTCCGTTTTCTCCAATGTTTGTATGGTAACCTTCTGGTAATTTTTGGACAAATTCATCACAGTTTGCAATGTTAGCTGCTGCTAATACTTCTTCATCGGAAGCACCTTTTTTCCCAAGTCTTATATTTTCCATCACAGAAGAGTTAAAAAGGGCAACTTCTTGGAAGACGATGGCATAGGATTTTAGGAGTTCTTCTGGGTCAATGGTACTAATATCTACTCCTCCAACGGTGATGGTTCCTGTATCTACATCCCAAAATCTTCCTGCCAGTTTTGTTACTGTTGTTTTACCTCCTCCAGATGGTCCTACTAAGGCAGTCACTTCCCCTTGTTTTGCTTGAAAGGAAATATTTTTTAGTGTTTCCACTCCATCTTGATAGGAGAAGGAGACGTTGTCAAAGATGATGTCATAGCCTTGGGGCTGAAAGTCTTTCGTACCTTCTTGGATGGGAAGGGCGTCCATTTCTTTCATTCGTTGGATACGAACATCTAAAAACATTAATGCTGCAAAGTTATTGATTAGCTCCATGATTGGATCATAGATACGTACAGATACAATGATAAATCCTATATAGGTGAGAAGATCAATTTGTCCTTTTGCAAATAGATGGGCTCCATAAAGGGTGACAGAAGGAATGCCTAACTTTAATAAGCCATGGGACAGGTTGATAATGGCTCCAAGGATTCCTTCGGAATGGATTAAGGAGTTTTCGTAATGATCCAATGTTTTGTTTAATGTTTCAAGATACTCTTCTTGTTGATTATAGGAATAAATTTCTTGGATATTGTCCAATCCTTCTTGAACAATCTCTGTAATGTCTCGTCGTTCTTGGTAAAGTTCTTGTGTACATACCTTTTGTTTCTTTCTTGATAGGGAAAAGACGGAAAAAGCAAAAGGGATAACCCATATTGCAGATATTGCCATTTTCCAGTGAAAAGCAAGGAGCATGATGGAAAGGATGAAGAAATTTATAATAGCTGCATAGATATTTGGTACAGCATGGGAGAAAAGTTGTTCCATTTCAGTAGCATCTCCCATAATGGTGGCACTTAAATCGGAAACATCCTTTTTATCAAAAAAGGCTAAAGGTAAAAGTTTCAATTTTTCTGCCAAAAGAATTCTTCTTTTTGCACTTTCTGTGTAAATTGAAGTAAAGTTGATCCCATAATCCAAATAAGCAAAAATATATATTATGACAAAGATGATGATAGAAATAATAATATATTTTTTAATGGAACCAGGATTTCCAAGAATTAGTGTATTTTGCAAAAAATACATGGCAAGAAAAATAGGAAGTACAAGGGAAATATTTAAGAAAGAATGGGTAATAATCCCTTTTACCAAGGTTTGGGCTCCTTCCTTGGAAAGGGCATATCGATTTTGAAAATACTTAACCATAGGTTTCCCCCTTTTTAATTTTCCAATGTACGGATTTTTGGTAATCCTCCCACATTTTTTTATATTGTCCTTCAATGTGAATCAGTTCCTCATGGGTTCCTGATTGTATTATCTTACCTTGGTCAATGACAAAGATTCGATCTGCATCTACAACAGATGTAAGACGATGGGCAATCATGATACTAGTTTTACCTTTGCTTAATTCTTTTAAAGCATTTTGAATTAAGGATTCATTTTCTGGATCAGCAAAGGCTGTGGCTTCGTCTAAAAGAACAATGGGAGCATCTTTTAAAATTCCTCGAGCTAATGCAATTCTTTGTTGTTCTCCTCCGGAAAGATAGGTTCCTTGGGAGCCGATGATGGTATCTAGTCCATTTGGCAAGGCATCGATAATATCTTGACTTTGAGAAAGGCGAATGGCTTGATCTAATTCTTCTTTGGTATAGTCTTTTTTTCCAAAAACAATATTGTCTCTAAGGGTCATTTTAAAAAGTCGTGTATTTTGGAAGACAAAGGAGATAAGATTCATTAATTCCTCTCTTGGTATATCTTTTACATTAACACCACCAATGGTAATTTTTCCTGATTTTACATCCCAAAATCTTGGAATCAATCGGGCGATAGTGGTTTTTCCACTTCCAGACATTCCAACCAAAGCTACAGATTCCCCGTCCTTTACTTGAAAGCTGATACCGTCAATAGCATTTCTTCCTGCTCCTTCATATTCAAATTCCACATCTTGAAAAGTAATATCATAGGACTTTAGATTTATTTCTTTGTCCTTATAAACCATTTCTTTTGTGGAAAGTAATTGATCTAAACGGTCAATGGCTTGTTTTGCAATCATTTTATTTTGGTTTAAGTACATAATACGCATCATAGCAATGATTATGGTAGGAGAAATAATAAGGTAGAAAATAAAATCTGCTAGAACTTTATTCATCTCCCAACCTCTTCCTAGGAGTAAGATAGCAAAGGGAATGAGAAAAAAGGCAGCACCTTGAATTAGGGCAAGGTAGAAACAATAGGGCTTATGCCAAGATAAGGTGTATTTTAAAACCATATCTCGATAAGTAATAATACTTTTATAAAAACGTTCAAAAGAATGGATACTTTGCCCAAAAGTTTTTACCACAGGAATGGCTCTTACATATTCTACAGATTCTGCACTCATTTCTTCTAAAGAATCAAAATACATTTGTTGGAATTGCTTTCCAATAGATCCTAAGGCACCTACAATAATAAATCCGAACAAGAGGGGAATCATACAGGCAGAAGCTAGTCTCCAATCGATGTAGTACATAAGGACAAGAATAATTATAGGTGTAATTATGGCAGAAGCTAAGTCTGGGAGATTATGTGCTAGAAATGAATGGGTTATAGTAGCACCGTCATTAACGATTTTTCGAATCTTTCCACTAGAATGGTAGTCGTAAAACCCTAGGGGCATTTTGAGGATTCTTTCCATAGCTACTTTTTGGAACCCTATTTCTACCCGAAAGGCGGCAAGATGGGACAGTAATAAGGCGATAAAATAAATAAGGATGGCGAATACAGCAAATAACAAGGCGTATAAAGCAGCGTTAGATACAACCTTAACATCTATATCTTTTCCAGACTCTAAGATTTCCACAATAACTTTTCGAATATAAATAAATGGTAGGACACCAACCACAGAGGAAACACCTGCTAATATTAAAGAAAGGGGAAATAATATTTGCTTTTTCCCCATAAAGGGCTTTAGTCTTTGTAAGACGGAAGGCTCTTTCTTTTTCTTCTTGTTCATACACAAACCTCCTTTACATTTTTTTCTTAACGAGAATCCTTTTATTTTGATAACATTAACGTTCGATAAAAGTCATAGGCTAAATAAAGTTCTTCTACATGAAGATGTTCATTTTCTTGGTGGACAATGGATAAATTTCCTGGACCCATGATAATCACATCACGATTTTCTTTTCGAAAGATACTTCCATCTGTAGTTCCCATAAATACAGAAGGTTGAAATGGTAGATTGATACTTTGGGCTGTATCTTTTGCGATTTGATATAGATGGGAATCTTGGGATAAGAAAAAACCTTCCCTAGAGTCTATAATTTCAATAGTTCCATTCCATTTTCCTTGGGTTAACATATTTTCTACTTTCGTCCAAATATCCTTAGGGTTATGAAAAGGATGAAGGCGAGCATCGATTTTTAAAACACAGGAATCAGGAACCACACAAGGTTCTACTCCTGCATTAATGGCAACAGGTTGCCAAAAGCTTTCTCCATATTTAGGGTGGGAAGATAGTTTTGTTCTTTTCATCTCTTCGATAAAAGCACTTGCTTCTAAGATGGGATTTTGAGGACTAGCCCCTTGGGAACCATGACCTGTATGACCGGTGAAGATAATATTGCCATAGGTTCTTCCTCGTCCAATATGGGCACAAGTAAGAGAAGTGGGTTCCATAACTACAACTTCTTTCGCATCTTCTAAAAGGTGATGTTGATAAAGTGATTTACTTCCTCCCATAAAATCTTCTTCATCCACAGTTGCTACGAAAAAAATATCTCTTGGTGGTATGATTCCTTCTTCTTTTAAAGAAATCATGGCACAAAGACCTGCAGCTAATCCCCCTTTCATATCAGCAGAGCCTCTACCGTAAATTTTTCCTTGGTGGAGAATAGGTTGAAAGGGATTGGTCTTCCAACGATCTTCTTCTTTCGGACTTACTGGAACCACATCCATATGGCCTGTAAAAATAATACCTTCTCTACTTTTCCCTGGATATTTTCCTATAATCGAGTAGCGATTTGGGGACAAGGAAATGGTTTCCCGAA
Source organism: Tissierellia bacterium (assembly GCA_030537855.1). Classification (GTDB taxonomy): domain Bacteria; phylum Bacillota; class Clostridia; order Tissierellales; family Peptoniphilaceae; genus JAUNVD01. The sequence goes on from JAUNVD010000032.1 coordinate 7,600, forward strand.
AGATTTCATAGTGATCTAAAATGTCTAAAACATAATCCCCCATTGCCTTTTCCAATCCTGGAGGATTGATAGAAGGAATGGAAATCATCTTTTTTAATATTTCTACTAAAGTTTCTTTATTCATAGTCTTCCTTTCTAATTCCTGGTTTATTTTATTATATCTCTTTTTTCATTTCTGTTTTTATATAATAAATAGAAATTTATGAAAAAAGAATATTTTATAATAATCTCATAAATATTTGAAATTATCTATATTCAACTGTATTTTTGTGATATAATCTTCTTAGGAAAACCATATCCGTTAAAATATTTTCGTTTTACAAGAAATTTTTCCAAAAATCTATTGACATTAAGAAAAAAGTAATATAAGATAGAGTCAAAAGGAGGCGATGATGATTAATGTAGAGGAAAAAAGAAATCTACTAAAAGATTATATTCCCATGGTTGACTTTATTTCCGAAGTAGCCGGAAACAATTGTGAAGTAGTACTACGAGATTTTCATGAAGGGAAAAGTAGTATCGTTTACATCTCTAATGGAGAAATCTCCGGAAGAAAAGTTGGCGAAACAATCACCGGCTATGCCCTAAGTAAAATCATGAAAGGGGATTACCGAGAAAAAGATTTTGTGTCCAACTATATTATCATCAACGAGTCGAACCAAAAAGTGCTGCGGGCATCTACCTATTATATTAAAAAAGGTGGAGAACCGATTGGTCTTTTATGTGTTAATTATGATCTTTCAGATCTGTTGGCATATCGAGATTTTTATGATCGGGAAATCCTTTACGGATTTGAAGAAAATATTGATCTGCAGCGAGAATACTTCGATGAGTCCATGGATAAAATTTTAGATGGCATGATAAAAAATGTCTTTATCTACTGGGACAGAGCTATTCCTGTAAACAAAATCGAATTGGAAGGAAATCCTATTCGTCAACTTTACAAGCTAGGCGTCTTTAACTACAAAGGTGCTGTGACTAGAGTTGCTGCTCTTCTTGATATATCAACCCAAACAGTGTATCGCTATATTAAAGAAATTGAACGAGAAGAGAAATAAGGTCAAAGGCCTTTTAACATTGGTTGTTATGTAACTTTTATATAAAATATTAACAAGGGGGAAGCTTATGGATTTTAAAAATTTACTTGCACGTTTGGATGAATTAGAGTTTGGTGACTTATACGAGGACGATTTTTTCTTAACTTGGGATAAGACACAAGATGAATTACACGCAGTGTGGACGGTTGCAGATGCCATTCGTGCATTGAGAGAAGAAAACAAATCTGCAAAAATATTTGACTCAGGACTTGGAATTTCTATTTTTAGAGACAATTCCACAAGAACTAGATTTTCTTATGCATCAGCTTGTAACTTACTAGGTCTTGAAGTACAAGATTTAGATGAAAGTAAGTCACAAATTGCTCATGGAGAAACTCTTTTAGAAACTGCTAACATGGTTTCCTTCATGGCTGATGTTGTTGGTATCCGTGATGATATGTACATTGGAAAAGGTCATGCATATCAAAAAGAATTCTCTGAATCCGTTCAACGTGGACGTGACGAAGGAATTTTAGAACAAAGACCTACTGTTATATCCTTACAATGTGATATTGACCATCCAACACAAATGATGGCAGATTCTCTACATTTTGCTCATCACTTTGGTGGATTTGAAAACTTAAAAGGAAAGAAAGTAGCATTAACCTGGGCATATTCCCCGTCCTACGGTAAACCCTTATCCGTACCTCAAGGTGGAATCGGACTTTGGACCAGATTAGGTATGGATGTTGTACTTGCGTATCCAGAAGGATATGAAGTAATGGATGAAGTTGTAGAAGTTGCAAAGAAAAACGCAGAAGAGTATGGCGGATCCTTTTCAGTAACTAATGATATGGCAGAAGCTTTTAAAGACGCTGATATTGTTTATCCTAAGAGCTGGGCTCCATTTGCAGCAATGGAAGAAAGAACGGAACTTTACGGCAAGGGAGACTTTGATGGTATTGACGAATTAGAACAACGTCTATTAGAGCAAAATGCGAAACATAAAGACTGGACTGTTACTGAAGAATTAATGAAGACTACAAAAGATGGTAAAGCTCTTTACGGACATCCACTTCCAGCAGATATTACAGGAGTTTCCTGTGAAGAAGGAGAAGTTGACGCATCTGTATTTGACAGATATCGTCAAGATCTTTACGCAGAAGCTAGCTACAAACCATATATTATTGCAGCTATGATCTTCTTACAAAAAATTAAGAATCCAAAAGCTAAATTAGAAGAACTTTGGAATAGAGATCAAGAACGTTGGAGTAAGTAAATAAATCCTCTTGCCGGAATCGAATGGTTCCGGCATTAGGACAGTAATAAAGTAATAGAAAAGGAGAAATACATGAGCGAAGTAAAAATTGATTTTGAAGCGATAAAAGAAGCAGCAAAAGGTTATGAAAAAGATATGGTGGCTTTCTTAAGGGATTTAGTAAAACTTAAAGGTGAATCCTGTGAAGAAGGGGACAAAGCAAAAAGAATTAAAGAAGAAATGGAAAAAGTTGGATTCGACAAAGCTTGGATCGACAAACAAGGTAATGTCCTTGGTGAAATGGGAACAGGAAAAACTCAAATTGCTTTTGACGGTCACATTGATACAGTAGGTATTGGAAATAGAGATAACTGGGAATTCGATCCTTATGAAGGATTCGAAACAGAAGATACTATTGGTGGACGTGGAACTTCTGACCAATTAGGTGGACCAGTTTCCTCTGTTTACGGTGCTAAGATTCTTAAAGATCTTGGATATTTAAATGATGATTTCCGTGTATTAGTTACTGGTACTGTTCAAGAAGAAGACTGTGACGGTAACTGCTGGTTATATATGATTGAACAAGAAAATATTAGACCTGAATTTGTTGTTTCTACAGAGCCAACTGACGGTGGAATCTACCGTGGACAACGTGGTCGTATGGAAATTCGTGTAGAAGTAGATGGAGTTTCCTGTCACGGTTCTGCTCCAGAACGTGGAGACAATGCTATTTACAAAATGGCTGATATCTTAAAAGAAGTAGAACAACTTAACGAAAATCCTGCAGATGATTCTGTTGAAATCAAAGGTCTTGTTAAGATGTTAGATGAAAAATATAATCCTGAATATAAAGAAGCTCAATTCCTAGGAAGAGGAACAGTTACAACTTCTCAAATTTTCTATACTTCCCCATCAAGATGTGCAGTAGCAGACTCTTGTGCAATTTCTCTTGACCGTCGTATGACTGCTGGAGAAACTTGGGAATCTTGTATCCAAGAAATTGCTGATCTTCCATCAGCTAAGAAACATAATGCAAGAGTAACAATGTATAAATACTCCAGACCTTCTTGGACTGGCTTATCTTACGAACAAGATTGCTATTTCCCAACTTGGGTTATTCCAGAAGACCATAAAGTAACAAGAGCTTTAGAAGATGCTTATAAAAACTTATATGGAGATAAAAGAATTGCTCCTCCAGTAGAAAAAGAGCAAAAGAAACGTGCAGAAAGACCACTTACTGACAAATGGACTTTCTCCACAAACGGAGTTGCTATTATGGGACGTCATGGAATTCCTGTAATTGGATTTGGACCTGGTGCAGAAGACCAAGCACATGCTCCAAACGAAGTTACTTGGAAACAAGATTTAGTAACTTGTGCAGCTGTATATGCAGCACTTCCCCTATCCTATACAAAAGAAAAATAAAATATAATACGCCAGAACGTTAAGTAATATAAAGTGGCGAAGAAAGTCTTAGGGAAACAAAATTTAAGAAAGTCTATAATTTTGTTTCCCTTTTTTTACTTTCTGCTCCAATATAAGAAAATATGAGGTGGATAATGAAAAAAAGAATACTTATTTCCCTAGGTGGCAATGCCTTGGGAACCGAATTTGAAGATTTGGTAAACACAGTAGGAGTGATTGCCGACCCGGTGGCAGATTTAATTGCCCAGGGAAATGAAGTGGTCATTTGTCATGGTAACGGACCTCAAGTTGGTTATATTAAATCCAATCTTGATAAAGGTGTTCGAAGCGAAGGTGGAGACACTATGATGCCTTTATCTGAATGTGTGGCAATGAGCCAAAGCTTTATTGGATATCATTTACAAAATGCCCTACAAAATCGTTTGATTGAAAAAAACATTGATCCTTCTGTTGCAACAGTAGTAACTCGAGTAATTGTAGATCCTAAGGATCCTAAGTTTGACAACCCAACAAAACCAATTGGGGCTTTCTATACTTTAGAAGAGTCTAAAGAGTTAGAAGCAGCAGGAAAGACTATGGTAGAAGATTCTGGTCGTGGATACCGAGAAGTGGTAGCTTCTCCTATTCCACAAGAGATCTTAGAACGAAAAGCTATCCTTGACCTTATGGACAAAGGAAATGTTGTTATTGCTGGTGGTGGCGGTGGAATCCCAACGATAAGAGATGGTAACTGGTATAAGGCCATTGATGCTGTAATCGATAAGGATCGTACCTCTGTAATACTAGCAGCTGATACAAAATGTGATAGTCTTGTGATTGTAACAGGTGTCGAAAAGGTATCCATAAACTTTAATAAGCCTAACCAAGAAGATTTGGACAAGATGACTTTAGCAGATTGTGAAAAATATATAGAAGAAGGACAATTCCCTGAAGGTTCTATGCTTCCTAAAATTGAAGCAGCTATGGACTTTGTAAAAAGCGGAAAAGGACGAACAACTCTTATCACTTCTTTAGATAAATTAGTTGAAGGAATGAAGGGAGAAACCGGAACACTGATTGTAGAGTAAGCAAAAGGCCAAGCCGGAAATGAAAGAGATCGGCGGCAAATGTCGCCGATTTTAAATAAAGCGGCAAAACCTAGGAGGGAAATTCGTGTTAATAGGAAATGGAAAACTGATTACCAATGATGTTAATAATCCATATATTGAAGACGGAGCCATTTACTTTAAGGATGGGATTATTGAAAAAATTGGAAAAACAGAAGATTTAAGAAAAGAATACCCGGAAGAAGAATTTGTTGATGTAAAAAATCGTGTGATTATGCCTGGGCTCATTAATGCCCATACTCATATATATTCTGCTTTTGCCCGTGGGATGGCTGTTTCAAAGCCAACGAGAAATTTTATTGAGATTTTAGAAAATCAATGGTGGGCATTAGATAAAAAGCTAACAGTTCAAGACGCAAAGTATAACGCTTTCCAAACGATGATTGAGTCTGTTAGAAATGGAGTAACAACTGTATTTGACCACCATGCCAGTCCATTTCACATTCGGGAAAGTTTATTTGCTTTAGCAGAAGCTGCTAAGGAACTTGGAATTCGTGGAGATTTTTGCTATGAGGTTTCTGATCGTGATGGTGAAAAAATAGCAGATGAAGGAATTCGTGAAAATATTGAGTTTATCAAAGCTTATAATAATGATGAACAAGATATGATTCGTGGTCATTTTGGACTTCATGCTTCTTTTACTGTATCTGACAAAACCATGGATAAGATTAAGACTGAAATGGAAGGTCTACATGCTGGATACCATGTTCATACTGCAGAAGGTATTGAAGATGAATACGATTCTTTAAAAAAGTATGGAAAACGTGTGGTGGAAAGATTCCAAGATTGGGATATTTTAGGACCAAAGACAATGTGTATCCATTGTTGTAATGTATCTGCCAAAGAGATTCAAATTTTAAGAGATACGAAGACTTTAGCTGTTCATAACCCAGAAAGTAATATGGGTAATGCTGTTGGAGTTACACCTGTCCTTAAAATGTTAGAAGAAGGAATCGTTCTTGGACTTGGAACAGATGCCTATACAAATGATATGTTTGAATCGATGAAAGTAGCAAAAATATTACAAAGTCATCACCATGCAGATCCTACTGTAGGATTTGGAGAAAGTTTAGTGATGCAAATGGAAAATAACCCTAAGATTACAGGTGCATTTTTTGACAAAGAATTAGGAATCTTAAAAGAAGGTTCTTATGCAGATATTATTACTTTAGATTACAAACCATATACCCCATTAAATGGAAATACTATAGGTGGACATATTTTATTTGGTATGAGTGGACGACTAGTCAACGACACGATTATTAATGGTAAATTTGTTATGAAAGACCGTGAAATTGTTACGGTAGATGAAGATAAAATTTTTGCAGAATCAATGAAGAGAGCTCCTGAAATTTGGAAAGAACTTTAAATTTCAAGCTCAAAATATAAAAATAATAGGAGGAATATCCAATGGAGAAAGCTAAAATTGCAGCGTTAAGTAAGAAATTAGAAGGTGTAGATACTGAATTTTTAAATGAAGAAGTGGCTAATCGTGCCATCAACTTCCACAAAAGTTTCCCACAATATAAAGAAACACCATTAAGAGATTTAAGTAATTTAGCAGAAGAATTAGGAATCAAAAAAATGTTTGTAAAAGACGAATCCTATCGTTTTGGACTAAATGCTTTTAAAGTTCTAGGTGGATCTTTTGCAATTGGAAACTATATTGCAGAAAGAATGGGAGAAGATATTAAAGATCTTCCTTATGAAAGAATGATTTCCAGTGAAGTTAAAGATGCTCTTGGAGATGTGATGTTCTCAACTGCAACAGACGGAAATCATGGACGTGGAGTTGCTTGGACTGCAAATCAATTGAAACAAAAATGTCGTGTTTATATGCCTAAGGGAACAGCACAAGAAAGACTTTTAAATATCCGTAAAGAAAATGCTGAAGTTGATATTTACGAATATAACTATGACGAATGTGTTCGTTTGGCAGATCAATATGCTAAAGAAAACAATGGTATCTTAGTACAAGATACTTCTTGGGATGGATATGAAGATATTCCACGTTGGATTATGCAAGGCTATATGACCATGGCTTATGAAGCTTTCAACGAAATGAAGGAAAAAGATTTACTTCCAACTCATGTGTTCTTACAAGCAGGTGTTGGTTCTTTAGCTGGTGCAGTAACAGGATTCTTTGCAAATATGATGAAAGATAATAAACCTGTTATTACAATTGTAGAACCTCATAAAGCAAATTGTATCTATCGTACAGCAGCTGCAGATGATGGAGAATTACATTATGTAACTGGAGATATGGATTCTATTATGGCAGGACTTTGCTGTGGAGAACCTGTTACTATTGGATGGCCAATTCTAGCAGCTCATGCAGATTATTTCCTATCTGTAGATGATGCTTACGCTGCATATGGTATGAGATTACTTGGAAATGGATTAAAAGATGATGCAAAAATTGTTTCTGGAGAATCTGGAGCAGTTACTTCTGGTGTTGTTGCTAAATTAATGACAGAAGAAAGCTTAAAAGATATCAAAGAAAAAATTGGTTTAGATGAAAACTCTGTTGTACTTTGTATTTCTACAGAAGGAGACACTGACCAAGAAGGATACCGTCGTGTTGTTTGGGATGGAGAATATCCAAGTGTTGATGTAGAATAATAAAAGAATAGTGGCTAACTCCTTCCCAAAAAATGGGAGGGAGATTTGCCATTTTATGGTATAATAATAATATAGATGTCCTTTTTAGAAGAGGAAAGGACGGAGTGATTAAGAGCAAGCCATATGGCGTTAGAAAAAGGAGAACATTATGTCCGATATTATGAAACCGATGCCATTTCGACAAATGATCGAACGGGCACTACAAGAGTACAAAGACAAAGGAAAAATCTGGAATGTTTCTAAAATCATGAAAGTAGATCATGATAAAAAGATGAATATCTTTGGAGAAACATTAGAAAATCCCTTAGGAATTGCAGCAGGTCCAAATACCCAATTAGCACATAATATTTTAGCCGCATATGCAGGTGGAGCTCGGTTTATGGAGCTAAAAACTGTACAAATTATGTATGGAGAAGAACTAGGTATTCCAAAACCATGTATCCGTGCAGAAGATGAAGCTTATAATGTAGAGTGGTCCAGTGAATTCCGTGCAGATATGGCAAGAGACGAGTATATTAAAGCTTGGTTTGGCTGTAAAGTTTTGGCAAAAGAATTAGGATTTGGAGATCCTAATGGTTTTATCTTTAATATGTCTGTAGGCTATAATTTAGAAGGAATCAAAAGTCCACTTGTAAACGAATTCATCGATACTTTAATGGATGCTTCTGGCACAGAACAGTTTAAAGAGTGTAAAGAAATCTTAAAAGACATGGTAGGAGAATTTGAACATGTAGATGAAGCATTTATAGATTCTATTACTCCAAATGTATGTCGCTCTATGACTTTATCAACGATGCATGGATGCCCACCAGAAGAAATCGAAGCTATTGGTACGTACTTATTGAAAGAAAAGAATATTAACACTTACATAAAATGTAATCCTACTTTATTAGGATATGACTATGTACGTGATATCTTAGACAAAATGGGCTATGACTATATCACTTTTGGTCATCCACAATTTGACAATGACTTAAATATGGAAGCAGCAGTACCTATGATTCATCGATTAATGGATTTGGCAAAAGAATTGGATTTAAGTTTTGGTGTAAAACTTACCAATACTTTCCAAGTATCGATTAAAAATAATGAATTACCAGGACAAGATATGTATATGAGTGGTAAAGCTTTATACCCATTGTCTATTTCTGTAGCAAGAATGCTTTCAAAAGAATTTGATGGAAAACTTCCCATGAGCTTTAGTGGTGGAGCGGATAAAAATAATATTGCAGAAATCTTTAATGCAGGGATTTGGCCTATTACTGTGGCAACCATTGTATTAAAACCAACGGGACTAGATAACACTTATGCATTAGCAGATATTCTAGCAAAAGAAGAATATCCAACTCATCGAGATACCAATACAGAAAAATTAGAAGCATTGGTAGAAGATGTAGTAACGAATAAAAACTATGTGAAAAGTGCAGGTGCTAGGAAAAAATATGATAAGCATAAACACTATGACTGTGTTCATTCTGACACCTATACTTGTAGAGTCTTATGTCAAAACTGTGTAAGAGTATGTCCCAATAGAACAAATGAAGTATTAGAACTAAAGGATACAAAGATCATCCTACATGTGGATTCTATTTGTAACGAATGTGGGAACTGTCAATTCTTCTGTGTGGAACCATGTATTCCATATCAAGACAGAATTACCTTATTTGACGGAGAAGAAATGTTAAAAGATTCTAAGAACGAAGGATTTGCAGTAGATGGTGAAAACTTTGTGTTCCGATGGGAAGGCGAAGTAGGAACAGGAGACTATGACGAACTTCCTGCACCTTTGAAGGAAGTGTATGATGCGATTAAGGTGCAGCATCCTTATTTAATATGATTATAAAAAATGGAAATGTGGTTACCGATAAAGTAACCAAACAAGATATCCGGCTAGAAGGAGAGCTCATTAAGGAAATTGGGCTCTCCTTAGAGCCTTTTGAAGGAGAAGAAGTGATCGATGCCACAGGATGTTATGTATTCCCAGGGTTTATCGATGCACATACCCATATGCAAATGACCAATCCCATTGCAAGTACCTCTGACGATTATGATAGTGGAACAGCAGCAGCAGTACTTGGTGGGACCACCGGTATCATTAACTTTTGTACCGGTCATCCAGATATGACCTTAACCGAATCCTATGAAGAAGAAATGCGACGAGTGGGGAATCGAGCCAATTGTCATTATAAATTTCATATGGAATTGGTAAAAGTTGATGATAAGATTTTAGAAGAAATGCCAAAGATGAAAGACTTAGGAATTCATTCTTTCAAAATCTATATGGCCTATGGGTTTCGATTAAGTGACAAAGAAATATATCGTGCATTACAAAAAGCAAAAGAATGTAATATGTTAGTAGAAAGCCATTGTGAAACTGGAGATGTTCTAGAATGTATTATGGAAGACTTGGTCAAAGAGGGAAAAAATATTCCCCAGTACCAAGGAGTGGCACATCCTGCAGAAGCAGAAGCAGAATCGGTGGCTCGACTTTCCTATATGGCAAAACTTGTAGATGTACCGATTCATATTGTCCATCTTTCCACAAAACTTGGCTTAGAAGAAGTAAGAAAAGCACGTAATATTGGGGTGGATATTACAGCAGAAAGCTGTCCACAATATATTACCTTAGACGATTCTGTTTACAAAACAGAAGGAATCGAATGTGCTAAATATGTCTATGCTCCTCCAGCAAGGGGCAAGGAAGATAAAGCAGCAATTTTAGAAGGACTTCTACATGGAGAAATTCAAACAATGGCAACAGATCATTGTTCTTTTTCCTATGAAGATAAGAAAAAGTCTAAGGGAGACTTAACAAAAATTGCTGGAGGAATCCCTGGAGTAGAACATCGTGTACCTATTTCCTATACGGAATTGGTTGTGAAAAATAATATGAGTGAAGTGGATTTTGTAAAACTACTGGCAGAAAATCCTGCAAAGTTATATGATATCTACCCACAAAAAGGAGTACTCCAAGAAGGCTCTGATGGAGATATTGTAATCTATGATCCAGAAGGAAGCTATGAGATATCAGCAAAAACACAAAATCAAAAAGTCGACTTTACCCCATATGAAGGTTATATAACAAGTGGTAAAGTACGAGATGTCCTACTACAAGGAAAAGTAGTAGTAAAAGACGGGAAATTGGTAAATAAGTACCAAGGAACCTATATGAAATAAAAAATAAAGGTGGCTAAATAATATTTAGTCATCTTTTTTATGTCGAGAAATTTCCTCTATCTTATAGAATATTACCAAGTATTTCAAAGTATAGACAGTTTTAATTTTGAAAATAAAATTGGTTTTGTAAATAGATAAAACTTTGTTTGTAGTAATATCTAGCTAGATGTAGTAAATATAAAAAAATGGTATCCTTTATGGCCTTGACAAAGAGGGAAGATTAAGAGAACGGGCAGTTTCATTGACAAGGTTTTTTCTCAATGGTAGGATTAGGGTGCGAATAAGATCTTTAATTTTAAACTTCAAAAGGGACTGGAGTCATTCGTTTGGAAACTATTGTTAGTCCCACTCCAGGTTAGTCCGATTACTTGGGATGAGAAGATTACAATAGAAAAT
>JAUNVD010000032.1:18720-22698 GCA_030537855.1 Tissierellia bacterium
TCAGTGTTCTTACTCTGGAACTTTTTGGGACATAAATTATATTCCTTCACCTCTTCATCAAAAAGGCTTTTTTAACATATGAACTATGGAAAAGTGGCTGCTTTAGATCTTTCTAAACAGCCACTTTTCTTTTAAACATTTTCTTTTAATGCTTTTAACAATTCATCTACATTAAAGCCATGAACCATGGCTGCTTCTTCTAAACTTTCCATTTGACTTGCTGGGCATCCTACACAACCCATTCCAAAACTCATAAGCACGGGAATTGCTTCCGGTTTTTCACGAATCAATTCACCAATAAGCATGTCTTTTCTGATCATATATCTTCCTCCTTTTCTCTTATCTCATTATACACTGTCATCTTATATAAAGGCAAGTAGTTCACTTGGTTTTATTTTTCATTCATTGTAATTGGTACTTTTAACTAATATATGTTAAAATATTACAGGATGTAGGGATTTCCTACTCTTATTTTTTTAGGAAATGAGGGGATGACATGGATTTAAAGCAACAAGAAAAATATTTTCGCCATTTAATTGACACAAAGGATTTAAAAAATCTTCAAGAAGAAGTGTCAAAAATGAATGAAGCGGATTTGGCAGAAATATTAGAGGATTTTGATGAAAGAGAAACTTTACTTATCTTCCGAATGTTACCTAAAGATTTATCCATTGCTGTTTTTACTTATATGACACCAAGCCAACAACGACGTTTGGTTAGCTCTATTACAGATGAAGAGCTTCAGTCAATTTTAAAGGATTTATACTTTGATGATCGAATTGACGTTTTGGAAGAAATGCCTGCCGGTGTTGTTACTAAGATTATTGCAAATGCTCCAGCTGAAGAACGAAAATTAATCAATGAATTTTTACAGTATCCAGAAGATTCTGCTGGTAGTATTATGACCATAGAATATGTTAGTTTGAAACCGGAAATGACGGTAAAAGAAGCTTTGGATTATATTAAGGAAAATGGGATGAACAAGGAAACGATTTATACTTGTTATGTTCAAGACAAATATAAGAAGCTTCTTGGATTTGTATCTTTACGAGAATTGGTCACAAGTGATGAAGATGCTATTATTGAAGATATCATGCTTGATGATGTGATTTATGTAGAAACTCTTGATGATCAAGAGCAAGTTGCAGATCAATTTATAAAGTATGGTTACTTAGCTCTTCCTGTTGTTGACAAGGAACATCGTCTTTGTGGAATCATCACTGTTGACGATATTATGGAAGTTCTAGAAATAGAAACAACAGAAGACTTCCACCGTATGGCTGCAATTGAACCTTCAGAAGGGGAATACATGGAAGAAACTCCATGGCAATTAGCAAAAAATCGAATTCCTTGGCTTTTGATTTTAATGCTTTCTGCAACTCTTACAGGTGGTATTATTAATCGATACAACTGGATTATTTCTGATTTTATAATTCTTACCACTTTTATTCCTATGATTACAGATACTGGTGGTAATACTGGTTCCCAAAGTTCCACTGTGGTCATTCGTGGGCTTGCTACTGGAGAAATTGAATTAGAAGATCTCTTACCTGTAATGTGGAAAGAAACTAAAGTTGGAGTGATTGCAGGAGCAGTTCTTTCACTTGTTAATTTTTTAAGATTATTCTTTATTGTAAAGACTTCTTTACCAATTGCCATTTTAGTATCTTTAACAATTTTGGTTACAGTTATTTTATCTAAGTTAATGGGGGCTTTTTTACCTATTGTTGTAAAAAAATTAGGTGCAGACCCAGCGTTAATGGCATCATCGCTAATTACTACGGTTATCGACTCCCTTGTTCTAGTGATTTATTTTAATATGGCCAAATTATTCTTATATACCTTTGGATAAGGGGGAGCAGATGAACTTAAAGCAACAGGAAAAATACTTCCATCATTTATTAGAAACGAAGGATTTAAAAACATTAAAATCTGAAGCAAAGGATATGAACGAAGCAGATTTAGCGGAAATACTAGAAGATTTCAATTCCCATGATAGTCTTTTAATCTTTCGTATGTTGCCAAAGGACTTGTCAATTGAAGTTTTTACTTATATGACACCTAGCCAACAAATACAATTAGTTCAATCTGTTACCGATAAAGAGTTACAAGAACTTTTAGACGATCTTTTTTTAGATGATCGAGTTGATTTACTAGAAGAGATGCCTGCTGGTTTAGTGACAAAGTTTTTATCCAAGGCTCCTGCAGAAGAACGAAAACTTCTTAATCAATTTTTACAATATCCAGAAGATTCTGCTGGTTCTTTGATGACTATTGAATATGTGAGCTTAGAACCGGAAATGACGGTAAAAGAAGCAATGGCCTATATTAAAGAAAATGGAATGAAAAAAGAAACGATCTACACTTGTTATGTAGTAGATGAAAGGAAAAAATTATTAGGCTTTGTATCTTTAAGGGATTTGGTCATTGCAGACCCTTATGAAAAAATAGAAGATATTATGCTAGAAGATGTGGTTTTTGTAGAAACCACAGAAGACCAAGAAGAAATTGGGGATATGTTTACTAAGTATGGTTACTTAGCTTTCCCTGTAGTTGATCGGGAACATCGTTTATGTGGAATTATTACTTTTGATGACATTATGGAAGTTTTGGAAGATGAAGCAACTGAAGACTTTCATAGAATGGCAGCAATCAATCCTTCAGATGAAGACTATATGGATGAAACACCAATGGACTTAGCTAAAAATAGGATTCCCTGGCTTTTAATCCTTATGATTTCTGCAACAGTAACAGGAAGTATTATCCATCATTTTGATACATTGATTGGAGAGTTTATTATTTTAACATCTTTTATCCCTATGATAACAGGTACTGGGGGAAATACAGGATCCCAAAGTTCTACTATGGTTATTCGAGGATTAGCCACAGGGGAAATAGAATGGGAAGATATGTTACCTGTTATGTGGAAAGAGATGAGAGTTGGGCTGATAGCAGGAACTTTTTTAGCAATTGTTAATTTTTTGCGTCTTGTCTTTTTAACAAGTACCTCTTTTACAGTGGCATTAACTGTTTCTTTGACGATTTTATGTACTGTTATTTTGTCTAAACTACTAGGGGCTTTTTTGCCAATTACTATGGCAAGATTAGGGTTAGATCCTGCTCTTATGGCAGCCTCTTTTATTACAACCATTATTGACTCTGTCGTTCTAATAATATACTTTAGTATTGCTGGAATGATTCTCTTAAGATAAAAAGGGCCTTGACGATACAAGTGCCCTTTTTTCATACATTTATTCAGAATCTTCTTCGTTTACTGTTTCGTTTGCTTCTTCGTTTACATTTTCTGCTACTTCATTTCCCTCAACTTCAGCAGCCTCTCCTTCTTCACCTATATCTTCAGGTACAAGTGCCTTTTCAAGTTCTTTGGATTTTTCCATATCAATTTTCCATTTTCCATCGGAAGGTACCATTGTAACTGGGATGGCTTCAGTTATTTTAGCAGATTCATCGTTAATCACTTTATCAAATTCTTCAAGAACCATTTCTTCTGCCTTAGCCTCAATATCTACATCTTCTCCTGACATGGCAAGTTCCATAGCCTTAGCCATAACATTAGACATGATTTGTTCCATTGCCGTATCTAGATCTACATGAGTTAAGTCAATATTTACAATTCGATTTTCTCCATCTTCTTTTACATCTTTAATTTCATAATCAATGGCTGTTAATAAGTCCATAGCCTTTTTAGTCATTGGGTCATCGTCTTCAGGCATTTCGAAAGGCTTATCTTCTTCTCCGATAATATACCCTTGTGCCTTTTCAAAATCTTTGGCTTTAAAGGCTTCAAAAAATGTTTTTAAATCATCTTCAGGGCTTGTCTTAGGGCCTCCTCCCCCGCAAGCACTTACTGTTCCTGCTAATAATGTTAGAATTAATACCCAAATAAAATATCTTTTCATGTTGCTACCTCCTTATATAATGTATTTAGGTTGTTAAAGGTAACCTATAAACCTTTAT
>JAUNVD010000033.1 GCA_030537855.1 Tissierellia bacterium
TTTTTTATTGCATCTCGATCTATATTTTCTGAGATATGATCGATTCGATTTTGTAAATCATAAACTAAATCTGAGATAATTATATCTGTATTTTGTGGTTCCAAAACAATTGCTTTACCTGCAGTTAATATTTCATCTTTTACTTCTTTTAGTTCTTGATTCAAATATTCTGGTTGTAATTCATCCACCTCGGTATCTCTAAGGATTGCTTGCGTTTCCTCACTTAATGCTTCTGTGTTTAATTCGTCTATTTTATTTCCTATATTTGAAATAATATCATTAGATTGACCTTCTCCTTCAACAACCACTTTAGTTTGATTGCTTGTAACTGCTCCAGAAATAGACCCAATGGCTTTGCCAATAGAACTAATAGCTCCTAGGGCAGTAGAGGTGACTAACCAAAATACTAAAATTACGGAAAGAGCCCATGTTAGAAAACCATGGAGTAAACCGGTTCTTCTTGCAGCTAATCCTGCAACAAACCCACCAGCAAATAGTGAGATAAGTAAACTTATCACCGTCCAAATAGCCATACCTGTTCCAACACCTGTAACAGGATTTCTTGAAGTTGGATCAAATCCTCCTAGTCCAATAGCCGAAGTAATCAACGAGAATAACAAAAAGATAGCTAAAAATGTTATAACTCCTGCTAAAATAGATCCCCAAGATAGGTTATATCCTGCTTCTTTTGATAGATGACTTGATATTATACCATTATCTTTCTCTGAATTGTAATTTTTCACGTAATGTCCTCCTTAGTACTAGATACTATCATACAAAATAGATACTATAGTTATATACCCGCTGGATTAAGGTTTAAACATTATATGAAAAATGGTACAATAATTAGAACAATTAAAATAGGTTAAAAAAAGTTCCCAATTGGGAACTTTTAGTTTTTTATTCAACTGTGACTGCCTTTGCAAGATTTCTTGGTTTATCTACGTCATTTCCAATGGCAACTGAAGTTTCATAGGCAAGTAATTGTTGAGGTAGAACAGAAATGACAGGAGCTAGTATATCATCCACCAAAGGAATGGGAATTACTACGTCTGAAACTTCTTTAATTCCATCATTATTATTATCTCCAATGGCTACGGTAAAGGCTCCTCTAGCTTTTACTTCTTTTATATTTGAAATTGCTTTATCCACTAAATTTGATTGGGTTATAATATTAATCACTGGTGTGCCATCTTCAATTAAAGCGATAGATCCATGTTTTAATTCTCCAGAAGGAAAAGCAACGCTATTTATATAAGATATTTCTTTTAATTTTAATGCTCCTTCTTTGGCACTAAGATAATCGATTCCTCTTCCTAAAAAGAAAATACTTTTACTATCTTTTATATGGTCAGCTAGCTTTTTATATCTTTCACCCTGGCTATCTAAAAGTTCTTCTACAGTAGAAGAAAGATTATTCATTTTTGCAATCCAATTTTGAACTTTTTCTTCATCCATTGCTCCTAATTTTTTAGCCATATCTAAAGCAAGAGCGTATAAGGCTATAAGTTGGGTAGTATATGCTTTTGTAGAAGCTACGGAGATTTCCGGTCCTGCATAACAATAGAGTACTTTATCGGCCTCTCTTGCAATAGATGAACCAACGACATTGGTAATAGCAAGAACTTTTGCACCTTTCTTTTTTGCTTCTCGCATAGCTGCTAAAGTATCTCCAGTTTCTCCAGATTGTGATACGACGATTAGAAGAGTTTTTTCATCTATAAAAGGTTGGTAGTATTTTAATTCAGAAGCAATTTCAGTTTGCACCTGTTTTTTTGCCCATGTTTCTATAGCGATCTTACCAACTTCTCCAGCATGAAAAGCAGTTCCACAAGCAGTAATGTAAATGGATTCAAACGAATTCCATTCTTCCTTAGAAAATGTATTATCTCCAAGGTTAAGTACACCATCTACACATTTTCTTCGTATAGCATCTTTAATGACTTTTGGTTGTTCATAGATTTCTTTAATCATAAAGTGGTCAAAACCTTCTTTTGATGCAGATTCTAAATCCCACTCTATTTTTTTTGTTTCTCGTTCAACTTTTTTATTTTCAGAATCATAAATATCAATTGAATTTTTTGTCATAACAACAATATCTCCATTTTCTAAATATTTTACTTTTTCAGTATAAGCTAATAGAGCTGGTATATCTGATGCAGGCATAAAGCCATCGTCTAACAATCCAATAACTAATGGACTTTCATGGCGTACCCCTATTAACGTATCCGGTTCTTCCGTTGTAATAACTGCTAAGGCATAAGCCCCTTCCAAATCTCTTACCGCATTTTTTACAGCTGATTCAATAGAATCTTCGTAATAATAATCGATTAAGTTTGCGATGACTTCAGAATCTGTATCAGATAAAAACTCATACCCTTTTTTTATTAAAAACTCTTTTAAAGGTAAGAAGTTTTCAATAATCCCATTATGGACAACGGAAATAGTCCCCTTATTATTTAAATGGGGGTGTGAATTAACATCTGATGGGATACCATGAGTTGCCCATCTTGTATGTCCAATTCCAATTTTTCCCTCTAAGGGTGATTGTTGTAAACTATTTTTTAAAAAATTTAGTTTTCCTACTTTTTTTACTGTTCGTAACTGTTGATGATTAATTACTGATATTCCAGCTGAATCATATCCACGATACTCTAATTTAGTCAATCCTTCTAATATCGGCTCTTGTGCATTTTTAGAGCCAATATAGCCAACAATTCCACACATAATATTCCTCCAATTCGTAATTCGTAATTAGAGATTCACGGCATTTATTTTGTTCCAATGTTACCAATGGACTTTGTAAAATGCTGGGGCTGTGATACCCTTGGAGCATCCGCCGAATTTTCGATCACTCCATCCCTCGTCAACCCTTTGGGTTCTGGCGCTTCTTTTATTTTTATCCCTTAGGTTGTGATTATAGCATAAGGACGAATGCTTGTAAATATAAGAGACTTTTTATCTTTTCTTTAAATTACCAAAAAGATTACGTGCTAATTCTCGCCCCACTTGATGTGCCATTTTATTTAAAAAGGAGTTTACTGTTGTATCTACAAGGGATCCTTTCTTTTTATTGTCTTTCTCAGTAGCTGGCTTTTCTTGTTTTTCTAAAATACGTTCTTTTAAAATTTCAAATGCAGATATAGGATCATAATCTTCTTGATATTTGTCATATAATGAAGATTCTTTGATTCTATTTAATATAACAGAATCTTCCACTGGATTAAAATCTGATCGGGGAGGGTACACATCAGCTTTTTCAACACGAGTTGGACTTCCATCTTCTTGAAGGATGGAAATTAATGCTTGACCAATTTTTAATTGGGTTAATTCTTCTGTCGTATTAAAATTTGGATTTTCAGGGAGATATTGTGCTGCTGCTTTTACTTCTTTAATTTCTTTTGGAGTAAAGGCTCGCATTTGATGAAGAATTCGATGACCTAATTGACCTAGAATATCTTCTGGAATATCCCTGGGACTTTGAGTAACAAAATAAATCCCCACACCTTTTGACCGTATCATACGGATTGCTTGTTTCATCTTATCTAAAAGTTGGTTTGATGTTTTGTGAAATAAAATATGAGCCTCATCAAAAAAGAGAACTAGTTTTGGAAAGTCTGGATTTCCCACTTCTTCCAACTCTTCATACAGATCACTTAATAGTTTTGTTAAGAAAATAGAATATAATAATGGGAATTCTATAAATTTCCTACCATCAACAATATTAGCAATTCCCATTCCATCTTTTCTTATCATAATATCTTTAGATTCTAAGGAAGGTTCTCCAAAGATAAGGTTTGCTCCTTGATAATTGAGACTATGAAGTTTACGTTCAATCGCTGCCAATGTTTGGGGGGCAAAAGTACCAAATCTTGATAAATCTTTATAATTGGAAGCGAAAAATTGTACAAGACTTAATAAATCCTTAAAATCAATTAATAATAATCCTTCTTCATCTGCAAATCGAAAGATACTATGTAAGTGGTTGGATTGGGCATCATTAAGTTCTAAAAGCTCAGAAAGAAATATAGGACCGATATCAGAAACGGAAAATCTAATAGGGAGACCTCGCTTTCGAAATACATCCCAAAAATTTGTATCATACCCTTTAGGGGAATACTGTTCCTCTAATCTTTCTGCTCGTTCTCTCATAAGTGATTCCTTTTTATTTTCTTCAATAAGGCCACTAAAGTCACCTTTAATATCTGTTATAAAAACAGGGATCCCATGGTCGAGAAATTTCTCACATAATACTTTCATCGTTACTGTTTTACCACTTCCAGTGGAACCAGTTATAAAACCATGATGATTGATTCGATTTGATGGAATAGCTATGTTCTTATCACTTTTTGCAAAAGAAATGTTTTTTGACATTTTAAACTCCTAACTTTTCTTATTTTATAAATAGTTTATGTTATACTTAGGTTGTTATTTATATTCTATTTTATCATAGAGGGGATTGATTTACGATGAACCAGTATAAAAGAGACTATACTTTTACAACAACAGGTAGATATGGAAAAGATTCTGTTTCTGTTCAAGAAGCATTAAATGCTTGTTTAGAGATTGGTATGTTACAACATAATGAAGTGGGAATTGCAAAAAGGGAAGGTGAATGGGTTTTAATTCAGTGGGAAATTTATATAAGCCGATTACCTTTTTTAGGGGAAAAATGTGTTGTAAAAACATTTATAGGAGATTTTCACCGTTTTGCAGTAAGTCGAGTTTATATTATTGAAGATAAAGAAGGTAATGAAATATTAAGAGCGAATTCACGTTGGGTTTTAATGGATCTTGAGAATAGAAAAATGGTTTCTATTTCCCGAGAGGATTTAAAGAAAATTAAAGCCTATCATGTGGATGAAAAGATTAAGTTTACCAAGTTAGAAGAAAGATCCTATAATGAAAAATTTGTCTTTCCATTACAGAGAAGGGATTTTGATCATATTGGCCATATTAACAATTTAGTCTATATAGATTATTTGTATGAAACACTTACAGAAGAAGTATATTTAAATTATGAGATTTCTTATCTTTCCATTGGGTATAAGAAAGAGGGGCGTAGGTTAAAAAACTTAGTCATAGAGAATAAAGAAGAATCTAATACAGATGAAATCCTTCTTTCATCTGCGTTTAAAGATGAATCTGATATTTTAGTTTTAATGGAAAGTAAATGGAATAAGTTATAGAAACTAATATATAGATTTTTCTAGAATTCATGGCTTATACTTGCGTTCCTGCTAAGAAAGTGGTAATATAGTAAACGATATATGATTTGAAATTTTTAGAAACGTGAACTTTTAATGGTTTTGTTGTCTTCAAATTTTGAATTAGTATTGAGAATAAGATTTGGAGGTTTTTAATGAACGGAACTGTTAAATGGTTTAATGCAGAAAAAGGATTTGGATTTATTACAACTGAGGAAGGGGAAGACGTATTTGCGCATTTCTCTCAAATTCAAAAAGAAGGATTCAAAACTTTAGAAGAAGGTCAAGAAGTTTCATTTGATGTTGCTGAAAGCGACAAAGGACTTCAGGCTGAAAATATTGTAATTTTATAAAACGATCAACCTCTTAGAATTTTCTAAGAGGTTGCGTTATGGTTGGAGGTTTTTATGGGAAAAGAAAGTAAAATCGTTGCTAAAGTAGAAGATAAAGTTATCACAGAAGATGAAGTTTTAAACTTTATCCGTGATATGGGTCCTGAAATGGCCAATAATTTTAAATCAGAAGAAGGTATCAAAAGTGTTATCAACGAATTAGTTCATCAAGAGTTAATGTATTTGGATGCAGAAGAAAATAAAATATATGAGGAAGATGAATTTAAAAAAGCATTGGAAGCAACTAGAAAGAATTTATTAAAATCTTATGCCTTTTCTAAAATAGTAGGTAATATTACTGCAACAGAGGAAGATGCTAAGGAATATTATGAAAAATTAAAGGATTCCTTTATTACTCCTGATGCTGTTACAGCTTCTCATATTCTAGTAGATGAAAAAAATACAGCTGAAAAGATTCTTGAAGATTTAAAAAATGATGGAAATTTTGAAGAATTGGCAAAGGAATATTCAACTTGCCCTTCAAAAGAAGCAGGAGGGAAACTGGGTACTTTCTATCCTGGACAAATGGTAGAAGCTTTTGATAAGAAAGTGTTTGAAATGGAAGAAGGAGAAATTTCTGATCCAGTAAAAACTGAATTTGGATATCATATTATTAAATTGGAAAAGAAAATACCTGGTGGGGAAAAGTCCTTTGAAGAAGTTAAAGAGCAATGTATGAAAGAAGCTCAAAGGGTGAAACAACAAAAAGTTTACCTTGATAAAATGAATGAACTTCAAGAAAAATACAGTGTAACTTTGATGTAATGGAAAAGAGGGTAGAAATACCCTCTTTTTTTTAAAAAATCTGTGGCTTTTGTAAAAAGAAAGGCTTTCCTATGATATAATAAAAAGGAAAGTGAGGGGATAATTTGAAGTTAAAAGTTTTTGAATTTGTGGAAGAAACCCTTGACTTACTGGATGCGGAACTACCTTATTTACAAGATATATGTGTGGAACTTGAACAGTATTTTATAGAACATTTTGGTGGAGATGATTCTTTTTTAAGTATTAATTATCGTATAAAATCAGATCAAAGCTTAAAGGAAAAAATAATAAGAAATAATACATACCTTCGGTATGATTCTCCTACAGAAGTGTTAGAAAGCCTTTCTGACCTAATCGGATTACGGATTGAATGTCGTTTTATTAAGGATGAAAATAAAATGTATCAGTTAATGCTCCAGCATTTTCTGAAGGAAGGTAAAAATGGTCAATTTTTTGCACCAGGTCAACCTTCAATTTCATTAGATCTTAGAGCTCGACAACCTCAAATACAAAAAAATGGATTTGAAATTTATAAAATTGATGGAATTTATTATGGAAAGGGCAAAGAATATAAATTTGAGCTCCAAATTAAATCGCTGGTAAACGTTTTTTGGGGTGAAATAGATCATCGTATTCTTTATAAAAACTACAATTATATGTTAACGGAAAGTTTCTTCCGAGATATTATGCATTCAATGAAAGATAATCTTGCTATGATTGATCGTCAACTTATGATTTTATATAATCATGTGAATAGTTTAGATTCCTCAGCGGAAGAATCGAATCGTATTCAAATTAAATCCTTATTGTCTAAAATAATTCATGACATCTATGTAAATAAAGTCAGGGAAGAATTAGGCTTTCTTATTGATTTTAAAAAGACGACTGATACGATTGTAGAGTTTTTGTATGCAAAATGCGGTATGAGAGGAAGCCATGATTATGGGGAAAATTTTATACGCCTATTAAATCGTATCAACAAAATTGGAGAAAAACAGATTGATTTTAGAGAATATGTTTTTTTTGATAAGGAACCAGTATTTTCAGATGCCTTTTCTAAGATGGTGGGCGAAGAAATTTTAAAGGTTATTAATTGGGATTTTGGATGGAACTTATTTTTTAAAATTATTTTTGAAATTGAAGAAGGGGATAAAGTCGATAATTTTTTACTATTTGTAGAATTTTTACGACAAAAAATACTTTGCAATTTGAAAAAGTCCTTAAGCCATTTAGATTTAACCTTAGATGAAATGACAGAAATTCAAGATTATATTTTAGGCATTATTGCTGAAGATTATGCTAGGAATATGGAATTGGAATATGTGTTAGATAAGAGTTTTAATAATTATATATTCCAAATTCATTCAATTTTATTAGGATTGAATAATTATGACGACTTTTTAAAATCAAAGGAAAGATTACGTCAATCTGTTTTGGGACAAAGATCCTATGATTATGTAAAACCAAGGGGTATATAAAGATAGAAAGATAATTATAAAAAGGAAGTGATGAAATGATCTTTAAAGACTTGGAGCCAAAAAATGTATTTCAAAATTTTAAAGAGATTTCAAATATACCACGTTGTTCCTTAGAGGAAAAACAAATTTCAGATTATTTAGTACAATGGGCTAATGAAAGAAACTTAGAAGTGATTCAGGATGAGTGGTGGAATGTGATTATTAAAAAATCCGGTTCCCCAGGTAGAGAAGATGAAGAGCCTGTAATTTTACAAGGACATATGGATATGGTTTGTGAAAAAAGACCTGAAAGTGACCATGACTTTTCGAAAGATCCTATATTATGGGATATTAAAGAGGACTGGATTTATGCAAAAGACACTACTCTAGGTGCTGATAACGGTATTGCTGTGGCTATGATTATGGCTGTTCTAGAAAGTGAAGATATCTCCCACCCACCTTTGGAAGCTCTAATTACTAGTGATGAAGAAAGTGGGATGACTGGAGCATTGAAAGTAAACCCTAAATTATTCAAAAGTAAAAGATTAATTAATTTGGATTCTGAAGAAGAAGGGGTTGCTTGTGTTGCTTGTGCAGGTGGAGAAAATGATTATGTACTTTTTAAAAAAGACATTATAAAAAGAAGGTATCCTAAAACCTATGAATTAAAAATTTCTGGTCTAAAGGGCGGTCATTCTGGTATGGATATTCACAAAGGTTTAGGAAATGCTAATAAGCTTTTAGGAAGGGCATTGTATCGATTTAGCAAGGAGTTTTCTTTCGAATTACTTCACATTGAAGGGGGAGCGAAACCAAATGCTATTCCTAGAGATGCAACAGCTTATATTGGTGTAAAAGAGGAAGATATCAAAGAGATGCAAAGATTGGTAGTTATCCTAGGTGGAGAATTCACAAAAGAATTTGCATTTTCAGATCCAAGAGTTAAATTATCTTTTGAAGAAATGGTTGATGATGGTAGACTTGCCTTTACCGATGAATCAAGAGATGCTTTTATTTCTTACCTTATGTTAGTTCCTAACGGTGTTCAAAGTTATAGTCAAAAAATGAATGGACTTGTAGAAACTTCAACAAATATTGGTGTGATTGAAGACAATAAAGATGAAGTCGTTTTTACTTCTGCTTTAAGAAGTTCTGTAGAAAGTCATATTGAATATATGAGTAATATCCATGAGGTATTAGCAAGAAGTCTTGGAGGAAGATTTGAAGGGAAAGGCCGTTATCCTTCTTGGGAATTTAGACATAAAAGTCCACTAAGAGATGTGGCAGTGAAAAGTTATAAAGAGTATGCAAATGAAGAATTACAACTAGAATCCATTCATGCTGGTTTAGAATGTGCTTTATTTGATCAACGATTTCAAGATTTAGATATGATTTCTATAGGACCAAATATTAAAGGTGCACATTCACCTGATGAGAGACTTAGTATTTCATCGACAAAAAAAGTATATGAATTCTTTATAAAAATACTTGAAAATATTTAAATATCGTAAAAAATACTGGAAAAATTCCTGTTTTTCTTTTATGATATCTTAATAAGCAGAAATATTATTAGACTGGAAAGAGGAGGCAAAAATGGAAAAAGAAAAGAATGTAAATAAATGTGGTTGTGGACATGACAATCATGACCATGATCATCATGAAAATGATTCCTGTTGTCAAGGGGAACACTCCCATGGAGGCCATAACCATAATCATGGAGATGAAGGTTGTGGATGTGGACATGATCACCATGAATGTGATGGAGAAGATGCAGTTATTACCATTACACTTACAATGGATGACGATACAGAGTTAGAATGTGTTTTATTAGGTACTTTTGAATACAATAATAGGGATTACATGGCTTTATTACCAGAATCTAACGAGTTTGAAGATGAAGTTTTTATCTATGAATATCGAGAGCTAGATGGAGATGAAGTGGAACTAGATATTATTGATGAAGATGTTTTTGATGAAGTAGCTGGAGAATTTGATCGTTTATTCAATAATGAATCAGAGGAATCATAAATTTGTGGAAACGCCTTATCGTGAATATAGTAAGTTTTTAAGGGAAAGATTTGGAGAGAAAGTATATAAAATACCTATAAAGCTGAATTTAACTTGTCCCAATAGAGATGGATCCTGTGGTGTTGGAGGGTGTATTTTTTGTGGAGAACAGGGAGGGTCCTTTGAAAATTTAGATGCTACTCTTTCTGTCCGTCAACAACTTATTATAAATAAGGAGTATATTGGGAAAAGATACGGAGCCAAGAAATTTATATCTTATTTTCAAAACTTTACTAATACTTATCAACCTTTGGATAATTATAAAAAAGCTTTAAAGGATGCTATAGACGATGATGTTGTAGGGATTACCATATCTACTAGACCAGATTATTTACAAGGGAAATACTTGGAAGCAACTAAGCCTTATTTAAATAAATATTTAGTTACATTTGAATTAGGAATACAAAGTGTTAATTATAAAACCTTAAGAATAATAGGACGAGGACATGGTCTTGCACAATCAATTGATGGAATTCTTAAATTAAAGTCCATGGGATTTCGAGTATGTGTTCATATGATTTTGGACCTTCCTTGGGACACGAAAGAAGATATTATAGAAGGTGCAAGGATTTTAAATGTTTTAAAAGTAGATGAGGTAAAAATTCATTCTCTTTATGTGGTAAAAGATACATTTCTAGAACATGAATACAAGAATCATCGATTTAAACCTTTATCACAGAAAGAGTATATTAATCGAGTTATAACTTTTCTTGAATATTTATCTCCGGATATTGTTGTACAAAGACTCATTGGTCGTGCCCCGGAAGATGAAACGGTTTTTTGTAACTGGGGACAATCCTGGTGGAAGATACGAGATGAAATCGTAGAAACTATGCAAAATGAACATCGGTACCAAGGGAAGCTATATGAAATTTATAATAAAGTAGAGAAAGGATGAATCACATGCTAAAATTTATTTTAGGAGACAAGGGAGCAGGGAAAACGAAATGGCTCATAGACAGTGCAAATTCTGAATTGGAACATGGAAATGGTAATATTGCTTTTGTAGAAGTTGATGATGACCATATTTTTAGTTTAGATTATAATATCCGTTTAATTAATGCTACGGACTACAGACTATCTAATGTTGAGTCTTTTTACGGTTTTATCTGCGGGCTGATGGCTATGGACTACGATTTAGAAAAAATTTATATTGATGGAATATATAAGGTTTTAAATTTAAATATTGAAGACTTAGAGTTTCTCTACAATAAATTATCGAGAGTAAAAGAATTAGAAAATCGGGAAATTTATATTAATGTAGATTACCTCATGGAAGATATGCCTGATTTCTTAAAAGAATATGCTGAAGAAGTTACCTTAGATTAATCATAACGGGACATTTTAAAATGTCCCGTTTTTCAATGGTATTCATAAAGATAAGTTCTTGCAATCAGGATTGCCATAGGATAGACTAATATTATGGAGGGATTATAATGAGAGATCATAAAAAAGTTGCAAGATATTTAGCGTTATTTTTAGCTATTAGTATGCTTTTGCCATTAATTTTTTATTTTATTTAGACAGTAGAATGTAGGTGTATATCTTGAGTTCGTTTAGAAGAAAGAGTTTGTTTCAAAAATTTTTTGAACACAGATCTTCTTTAATTATGCAGTATAACAATGGTGATATTACAAAAAAGGAATTTTTACAATATAATTTTAATTTTATGGGGCAATTAAATTGTGGGCCATTTACAAGAATTGATAGCTATGAAAAGGGAATGTATAATTACCAGTACTATAATGGTATGGCCAAATACTATAGGATGCTTGCTAAAGAAGTTCGAAATACAAAAAAACATAATCGCTATTATAATCATTATTTAAATATTGGAAATAACTATTACCACGAGAAAGATCAAAGTATTCTTGGATTACTAAAATTCTTAAACTATGAAAATGTATGTGCGTATACGATTAAGGTCGACTCAAAGGCTCTAAAAGACCAACTATATGAGATTGTTATTACTGACCGAAAGGAAGCCATTTTTCATTCGAAAGCTCTTTGGTTAAAAGAAATTTTAAGAGAAGAAGGAGTGTTTGACGAAGAAGTAAGAACTTCTAAAATATCTGAATATATCAATGAAAGATATTAGTGGGGTAAAGTAAGGAGAGCAATATGTACTATGTTTATCCAGCGTATATAAAAAAAGAAAATGGTAGATTTATTGTTGAGTTTATT
Source organism: Tissierellia bacterium (assembly GCA_030537855.1). Lineage (GTDB taxonomy): Bacteria > Bacillota > Clostridia > Tissierellales > Peptoniphilaceae > JAUNVD01. The sequence goes on from JAUNVD010000033.1 coordinate 12,073, forward strand.
GATTTTGAACTCTTAACAGCTGTGGGTAAAACGTATGAACAAACTTTACAGCGTGCTGAGGATATACTAGGGGAAAGACTTTACGGTTTAGAAAAAGAATTTAAGTCTCCGCCAAAAGCCAGTACTTACGTAGATATTCAAGGGGAAAAAACACTTATTGGTGTAGATTTGGAAATGTATAAAAAGAAGGTCATGTCCTCATCTGTTCGTAAAAGTGTTACTATTCCTTCGTGGCTTAATGAGCTTTCCATTACACGGGGTATTAATTTTTCCAAGGTACTACAGGAAGCTTTAAAAAAAGAATTAGGTTTAAAATAAATGGGAGGTTTTATGGAATTTGAACATATAAAATCTGTGGATCCAGAAATATATTGTGCAATTACAGAAGAAATTTATCGTCAACAATCACATATAGAACTTATAGCTTCTGAAAACTTTGTATCAGAAGCTGTTTTAGAGGCTATGGGAACACCATTAACGAATAAGTATGCTGAAGGATATCCAGGAAAAAGATATTATGGAGGATGCGAAAAAGTTGATATTACAGAGAATTTAGCAAGAACACGGTTAAATCAACTTTTTGGATCTGATCACAGTAATGTCCAACCACATTCTGGAGCTAATGCAAATTTAGCTGTTTACCTATCCCAGTTACAACCAGGGGATAAGGTTCTTGGAATGAACTTATCTCAAGGTGGTCATCTAACTCATGGTAGTCCTGTTAACATTTCTGGATTATATTATAATTTTATAGAATATGGAGTAGATCATCAAAGCGAACGTATCGATTATGATGCTATTTTAGATGTAGCAAAAAAAGAAAAACCTAAATTAATCGTTGCTGGAGCCAGTGCCTATCCAAGAGAAATTGATTTTAAAATTTTTAATGATATTGCAAAAAGTATAGGAGCATTACTTATGGTGGATATGGCACATATTGCAGGTCTTGTAGCAGCAAATCTCCATATGAATCCTGTACCATATGCAGATTTTGTAACGACGACAACTCATAAAACCTTACGTGGGCCAAGAGGTGGAGCTATTCTTTGTAAGGAAGAATTTGCAAAATCTATTGACAAAGCTGTTTTTCCAGGATTACAAGGTGGTCCGCTGATGCATATTATTGCTGGAAAGGCTGTTAGCTTTAAAGAAGCACTAGAGCCTTCTTTCAAAGAGTATCAAAAACAGGTTTTAAAAAATGCAAAAGCTCTTGCAAATTCGTTAAAAGAAGAAGGAATTCGTCTTATTACAGGAGGTACTGATAATCATCTAATTTTATTTGATGTTACTTCTTTAGGTTTAACAGGTAAAGAAGCTGAATTTATGTTAAATGAAGGTGGATTTGCAGTTAATAAAAATACAATACCTTTTGATAAGAATTCACCATTTGTGACTAGTGGAATCAGAATTGGTACTCCAGCGATGACTACAAGAGGATTAAAAGAGGGAGAATTTCGTAAGATTGGACAATGGATGTCTCAAATTTTAAAAAAAGAACGTACCTCAAAAGACGTTTTAAAAGATGTTATTACACTTAGTGAAGAATATCCATTGTATTAATCATATAAAAAATTACAGGAATAGAAAGGCTTACCTATATGCCTTTCTTTTCTCTTTTTCATTGGTCTTAGAAATGAGGTGATATGTTGGAATTAAGATCTTTTTCTGAACACAGGAATTTAATTCAAGAGGTTCTACCTAACTCTATTGCAGAAGAACTAGGGTTAGAACCTGGAGATGAGATTTTAACGATTAATGGGAACAAAATTAAAGATATTATTGACTATAAATTTCATATGTATGATGAAAATATTCTCCTTAAAATATTAAAAAAGGATGGTAGCCTTTGGGAATTTGATATAGAAAAAGAATTTCAAGAAGATTTGGGAATTGATTTTACCAATCCATTGATTGATAAAGCAAAAAGCTGTTCCAATCATTGTATTTTTTGTTTTATTGACCAATTACCTCAAGGAATGCGACAAACACTTTATTTTAAAGATGATGATTCCCGATTAAGTTTTTTACAAGGTAATTTTATAACTTTGACAAATTTAAAAGATGAGGATATTCAAAGAATTATTGACTATAGGATTGCTCCTATTAATATTAGTATCCATACTACGAATCCTAAGCTACGTCAAAAAATTCTTCATAATCCAAGGGCAGGTAAGATATTACCCTATTTAAAAAGATTTCAAGAAGCAAATATCGAAGTACAAGGCCAAATCGTTTTAATGCCTCAAATCAATGATGGAGTTGAATTAGATCATACATTAGATGATTTAATAGATTTATATCCTTCTATGACCTCTGTTGCCATTGTTCCTATTGGGTTAACAAAGTATCGTAAAAGACTAGCTAAGTTAAAAACATTCGACCAAATCACAGCAAAGGCAGTTATTGATCAAGTAAAGAAATATCAAGATCAATGTTTGAAACAATATGGGACGAAATTAATTTTTTTATCTGATGAGTTTTATATTACTGCTAAAGAAGATATTCCACCGGAAGAACATTATGAAGGATATCCTCAAATCGAAAATGGAGTTGGAATGGTTCGTAGTTTTTGGGAAGAATTTAAAGAAGCATTACCAAATTTACAACTCAATACGAAAAAAAATATAAAGGTTTTATTAGGAACAGGTCACTTAGCTGCTCCACTTATGAATAGAATTGGTCAATATTTAAATAAAGCAATACCTTCTGTGGATTTTGAAACCGTTGAAATTAAAAATGAATTTTTTGGGGAGAGTATTACAGTAAGTGGGTTGTTAACAGGCAGGGATGTGATTGCTCAATTGAAAGATAAACCTTCTGATGTTATAATGTTACCGAAGAATATGATGAGAAATTATGATCCTATAACTTTGGATGACTTAAAAGTTGAAGATTTGGAAAATGCTCTTTCTCGTCCCATTTATTTTGGTCCTTGGAATGGACAACAATTTATTGATACAATAAGGCAGGTGCTAGGTGATGTATAAACCAATTGTCGCAGTAGTGGGTAGACCTAATGTTGGAAAATCTACTTTATTTAATAAAATCGTAGGAAAGAGAATTTCTATTACAGAAGATACACCAGGAGTTACTAGAGATCGTATATACTCCGAAGGGAATTGGCTAGGTAGAGATTTTATTTTAATTGATACTGGTGGTTTAGATATTAAATCTGAAGATACCTTTATGGTCAATATAAAAAATCAAGCGGATTTAGCAATGGACACCGCTGATTATATTTTATTTGTTGTTGACGGAAAAGAAGGGCTTACATCTTTGGACCGAGAAATTGCAAGTTATCTTCGTAAGACGAACAAAGAGATTTTGTTAGTGATTAATAAATTTGATGCTAAAGTAGCTCGAGAAAATATTTACGAGTTTTATGAGTTAGGATTTGAAAAAACTTTTCCTATTTCGTCAGAACAAGGTATTGGAATTGGAGATTTATTAGATGAAGTAATCAAGGATATTCCTTATGACGAAGAAGAGGAAGATGAAGAAAGTATAAGAGTATCTTTTATTGGAAAACCTAATGCTGGGAAATCATCTTTAATTAATTATATTTTAGGCGAGAAAAGAGTTATTGTTACAGATATCCCAGGAACTACTAGAGATTCAGTAGATTCATATATGACCTATCAAGATACGAACTATGTTTTTGTAGACACTGCTGGACTAAGAAAGAAAAAGAAAATCAATGAAAAGGTGGAACGCTACTCTGTTGTTCGGACTTTATCTGCCATAGATCGCTCAAAGATTTGTGTTCTTATCATTGATGCAACTCAAGGAGTAACAGAACAGGATTCGAAAATAGCAGGGTATGCTCATGATAACCATAAAGGGTTGATTATAGCTGTAAATAAATGGGATTTGATCAATAAAGATAACAAGACAACTTCCCAATTTCAACAGGAAGTCAGACGAGTTCTACCTTTTTTAAATTATGCTCCTATTGTTTTTATTTCAGCTAAAACTGGACAAAGGGTGGAAAAGTTATTACAAATGATACATCTAGTAAATAATAACTATAATATGAGAATACAAACAGGGGTATTAAATGACATCTTAAATCAAGCAGTTCTAATGAATCAACCTCCTTCAGATAAAGGAAGAAGAGGGAAATTATTTTATGGTTCTCAAGTTTCTGTGCGACCACCGCGTTTTGCCTTGTTTGTCAATGATAAAGATTTATTTCATTTTAGTTATGTAAGGTATTTGGAAAACCAAATTCGTGAAGCATTTTCCTTTGATGGGGTACCTATAATATTAGATTTACGTAATAGGGAGAAGATGTATGGCTAATATCATTATATTAATATTGTCCTATCTCATAGGAAGTGTTTCAGGGTCATTTATCCTAGGTCGTTTTGCTATGGGGATTGATATACGAAAAAAAGGAAGTGGAAATGCAGGTACAACCAATGCTATTCGAGTTATGGGTGTAAAGTTTGGCGCTCTTACTTTCTTTATTGATTTTTTAAAAGGGGTTATTGCTATTGCTATTGTGTCTAAACTTTCGAAGGATTTACTCGTACCAGCATCATTATGTTGTATCCTTGGACATGATTTTCCCTTCTACATGAATTTTAAAGGGGGGAAAGGTGTAGCAACCACTGTTGGGTGTATGACCATGATTGATATTAGATTAGGAGCCTTACTAGGTATTATTTGGGCGATAGGTATACTGTTAACAAAGATTGTTTCCATAGGATCCATATTATTATTTATTTGTCTTACACCTTTATATCTTTTCTTAGGTCATTCTCAATATCTTTTTATTATAATAATAATTGGGGTCTTAGGTATTTATCGACATCAATCTAATATTATTCGCTTAAAAAATAAACAAGAACCAAAAATTGGAGGTAAAAAATGAATAAAATTACAATTCTTGGTGGCGGAAGTTGGGGAACTGCCATAGCTAGATTATTGGCTAATAAACATGGTGATGCAACATTATACATTTTGGAAAAGCCTCAAGCGGCTTATGTACAAAAATATAGGGAAAATCCTCATTTTTTACCAGGAGTGAAATTATCAGAAGCATTAAAAATAACAGATTCTATTAAAGAAGCAGTAAAAGATGCAAAATATGTTGTCCTAGGTGTTCCAACAAGTGCCAGTAGAAGTGTTATGGAAGAGATTAAAGATCTCTTGGAAAAAGATGCGATTGTCATTAATCTTGCAAAGGGGATTGAAGTTGGAACGTTAAAAAGAATTTCAGAAATAGCAGAGGAGTTGATTCCGAATCATTCTTTTGTTTCTTTATCAGGACCTTCTCATGCAGAAGAAGTGGGACGTGATATCCCCACAGCTGTTACTGTAAGTTCTAAAGATGAAGATGCAGCAAAAGAGATACAGGACCTATTTTCTACTGAAAATTTTCGTGTCTATACCCAAAAAGATTTAATTGGGGTTGAAATTGGAGGAGCATTGAAGAATATTATTGCTCTTGCAGCAGGTTTAAGTGATGGGCTTGGATATGGTGATAATACAAAAGCTGCCTTGATGACTAGAGGTATGTATGAAATGTCTAAGCTTGGTATTTGTTTAGGTGCTGCTCCTCAAACATTTCATGGATTAGCAGGAATGGGTGATTTAATCGTCACTTGTACAAGTATGCATAGTCGAAATCGACGATGTGGGATTTTATTAGGACAAGGTAAAAGTATTGACGAGGCTATTGAAGAAGTAGGTATGGTTGTAGAAGGGATTAAAACTACAAAATCTGCTTATCATTTAGCCCAAAAATATCAAGTTGAAATGCCTATAACAGAAAAACTCTACGATGTTCTATATCATCGTCAAGATCCGAAAAAAGCTGTTTTGTCTTTAATGACAAGAAAGAAGAAAGAAGAAATTGAAGAAATTTTCTATGAAAATGAGAAAAAATAGAAAGAACCCTAAAAGGGTTACAAAAGTTCAAAGGAAAAAAAGAAAAAAGAAGAGAAAACCTATATTCTTATTGATTTTAGTAGTATTATTACTATCCTGGGCTGGTTATCAAGTGCTACAAATAGGATATAAGTCATTGGACACCACTTATCCAGTATTAACAACCTATCGAGAATCTATCACAGGGCAAGGTTTTCTTATTACAAAAGAAAAGATGGTTCGAGCAGGTGATGACGGAGTGGTTATCTTTCATGCTCAAGAAGGTGAGAAGATTCCTGTTGGCCATGATATTGCTACTGTAAATTTGATGAAAGACACCTCAGGCTTAAAGGATAAACTAATTAAAATCCAATCTGCTTTGGATTATAAGAATAATGTTACTGGGCCTACGGAAAAAGACTATAAGCTTTCAGATCAAGAACGAAATATTATTGAAAATATTCAACAATATGTAAAAGAAAAAGATTTTAACAGTTTGATTGGTGCTATTAATTCTTTGGATTTGAATACGAAACATTCAGTTACTATCCCTGAACTAAGTGATTTATTGGATATGTCCATTGAAGAATTAGAAGCTGAAAAAAAGGAATTGACAAAAAAAATATCCACTAATAATTTAACTTATTCTTCAGATTTTTCTGGGGTGGTTTCTTATTATTTACCAAAAAAAGATGTGGATTTATCTTTTGACGGAGATTTTAATCAATACACTTATGATAAAATGAAAAATTTAAAGATTAAACAAGAATCTAAAAATAAAGTAAAGGTAAAAAAAGATGAACCTTTATTTCGTGTTATTGATAATTTAGAATGGTATGTATCTGTTGCCATTCATGATTCAAAGAAATTACCTAAATGGGAAAAAGGCAAGGTTTCAGTATCTTTAGATGATGGAGAATTATTACAAGGGGATATTATTCAAATCAATAAAAATGATTTAAACTCTGGTGTTTTAATTATTCAAATGGACGAAGGGTTTGATAAAAACTATAAATTTCTAAACCACAAAGCGGAAGTAATCAGATCCAGTGTAGATGCTTTTGTTTTACCCAACACTTGTTTGGTAGAAAATAAAAAAGTAATCGGAGTGTATGTACAAGATTTACATGGTCTTGTAAAATTCGTTCCAGTGAAAGTATTGGATGAAGTCAACGATTCTGTGTATATCCAAAGAGGAAATCAAGATGATGTGATTATAGAGGGTCAGAAAGAGTATAAAACTATTGGAATTAACGATGGTATTGTTTTAAATCCAGGAGAAGTCGAAGAAAAACAAATATTAAAGTAGGAGGATGTTTTGAGTACAATTGGTGATAATGTTAAAGAGGTTCTTCATAAAGTTGAAAAGGCAAGAAAACGCTCAATAAATGGGGAAGAAGTAACTATTATTGCAGTTACGAAAACCCATGATAATCAGGTAATCCAAGATGTAAAGGATTTAGGGTTTACTTCCATTGGTGAAAATAAGGTTCAAGAGCTGGTAAAAAGAATGGAAGTATTTGAAGACTCTTTGGAATACCATATGATTGGTCGTTTACAATCAAATAAGGTAAAGTATATTTATGATAAAGTTGCACTAATACATTCTCTAGATCGTCATAGTTTGGCAAAGGAAATTGATAAAAGAGGAAGAAATTCTGAGATTACAGTTCCTTGCTTAATACAAGTTAATGTAAGTAAAGAAAAAACTAAAGGAGGGGTATTTCCAGAAGATTTAGAATCTTTTGTAGAAGAATGTTTAAAATATAAGAATATTCGTATTATGGGTCTTATGACAATGGCTCCTCATATTGATGATGAGAAAAAATTACGTAGTTATTTTCAGAAAATGTATAAAATGCGAGAAATTATCGCAAAAAAAGGGTATAATGAATTAGATATGAAATATTTATCTATGGGTATGAGTAATGATTATGAAATTGCCATAGAAGAAGGCGCGAATATGGTTCGCATAGGTAGTTCTCTTTTTGGTAAAAGAGATTACAGTAAATTATAATTAGGAGGTTTATGATGGCAGATGTATTGGAAAAGGTAAAACGGGCATTTGGTTTTGGAGACGACTATGAGTACGAAGATTATGAAGACGAAGAATTATATGAGGATATTCCTGAGGAAGAAGAAAAGCCAGCAGTACAACCTACTAGGAGCATTCGTACTAGAAGACCTTCAGGGAATCAAAATGTTGTAAATCTTCATACGGATACAAATTTAGTAATAACCGTTCACGAGCCTTTAAGCTATGATGAATCTCCACTTATCGTTGATGATTTAAAAGCACAAAAGGCTGTAGTTTTAAATTTTGAACAACTAGATATTGACGTAAAAAGAGAAATTTTTGATTTTGTAAATGGGGCTTTATATGCTATTGAAGGGAAAATTCAAAAAGTCAATAAAGATATCTTTATTTTAGCTCCACCAACGGTAGAAATTGATGGGCTAAAAGAAGAATTACAAAATTCCGGGATCTTTCCTTGGTAAGATATGGATTTAAAATTTATATCTCATATTCAAGACCCAGATATTGAGTTTTTATTACGAAGAATATATGATCTTATAGAAATCACATTAAAGAATAAGATTTCAACGACTACCGAGTTTTTAAATCCATACGAAGTTAAGGTTTCTAGTGATTTAGTTCAGAATTTTCCAGAGTTAAATACAAATATTTCCGGTGGGTATCCTGAGGCAGAAAGAAAAATTATTCGTATATTTCCAGAGTTTCGTCAAGAAAAAGCAGTGGAAGATTTAGTATTTTTTCGAATTCCTAATAGAGAAAAGGATATAAAACATTCTGATGTTCTTGGAAGTTTACTGGGTTTGGGTATTGAACGTAAAAAAATAGGGGATATACTTATTGATGACGATTGGATTCAATGGATTGTTAAAGAAGAGATTTCTTCTTTTATTGAATTTCACTTATCTAAAATAAATAGATATAAAGTAAAACCTGAAAGAATAGAAGTAAATCAATTAAAAATACCGAAACCGTTGTTTAAGTCAAAGATTACAACGGTTTCTTCATTGAGACTAGACTCTGTTATTAGTGGTGCATTTAACTTATCTCGGGGAAATGCTCAAACGCTTATTAAGGCAGAGCTAGTTCATGTGGATTTTAGAAAGGAAATGAAGCCTTCATTTTTTCTTTCAGAAGGAATGCTAATTTCTGTACGAGGAAAAGGAAGGGTTTATTTTAACGAAATTTTAGGAAAAACAAAAAAAGGAAAGGTTAGGATCTTATTATCCTATCCTGAAAATTGAGGTTATTATGTTAACATTACTATTCATCTTTATTTTAGTTGGAGCAGATCAAATATCTAAATATTTTATAACTTTATATTTGGCAGGGAAAGAACCTCTTAGTATTATCCCTGGGTTTTTAGAATTTTATTATTTAGAAAACAAAGGTGCTGCTTTTGGTATTTTACAGGAGAAAAGGATTTTATTTATCATCATTACAATCATAGTAGTAGGATTTATTGTTTATGCTTTAACTCATTACAATAGAAATAGTTCATTATTCTATGTGTCACTAGTTTTGATTCTTGCAGGCACATTAGGAAATTTTATTGATAGAGTACGTCTTCATTATGTGGTGGATTTTATAAAAATTAGAATTTTCGGATTTAATTTTGCAATTTTCAATTTAGCAGATGTTTTCATTGTATGTGGAACCATCCTTTTAATGATATATATTCTTTTACATGATGGAAAGGAAAAAAGTTAGTTTTGGAAAAAATAAATATTTCTATTACAAAAGAGGAAGAAGAAGTACGTTTAGATAAATTCTTAGAAAGTTATGGTACATTAACTCGTAGTCAGTGGAAAAAGAGGATAGAAGAAGGAAATGTCACAGTAGATGGAAAGTTAGTAAAAAGTGGTTTCCCTTTAAAAAAAGGTATGATTGTTACGATTATAGAAAAACCACCTTATAAACTGAAACCTGTAGATTTATCTTTAGATATTTTATACGAAGATAGGGATATTGGAGTGGTTGACAAGCCAAAAGGTCTAGTGGTTCATCCAGGTGCTGGGGAGGAAGAAAAAACTTTAGTTCATGGTCTTATGTATGAAATGAATACTTTGGCTGAAGGGACAGAACCTTTAAGACCAGGTATTGTCCACCGTTTAGATAAAGAAACAGAGGGTTTATTGGTCATTGCAAAAACAAATGAAGCAAGAGATAAACTATTAAAAACTTTTAAAGAAAGAGAAGTTGAAAAAGTTTATTATGCACTTGTCCATGGACATCCAAAACCAAAAGGGGAAATAGAAACGTATTATGGAAGAAGTGATAGAGATCGTAAAAAAATGTCTGTTAAGGACAAGGGTAAAATAGCTATTACTCACTATAGAGTTCTTCAATCTTTTCCTAAAGCTAGTTTACTTGAAGTCCATATTATTACAGGACGTACCCATCAAATCCCTGTAAACCTTTCTCATATTGGTCATCACATTATTGGTGATCCAATATATGTTATAAAAAATTCCTATGGAATTAATTCTCAAATGTTAGTAGCAAAA
>JAUNVD010000100.1 GCA_030537855.1 Tissierellia bacterium
CGGATTGAGCCACTGTTTCTTTTACGCTATAGATATATTTGTTTCCATTTATATCCGTTTCTTCTAAATTATCCCATGTAGCTGTGGTCTCTGTTGCTGTAATATCTTTGACTTCAGCTCCAGGTACGGCTTCTTCTTCTTCTGTTCCACCTTCAACTTTTCTATATAGTGTAAAGTTCAGTGCCGGACGAGTTACATTTTCATCCCCTTCCCAAACCTTCTCAACAGTAAAGCTTCCATCTGTTGGAATGGTGTAGGTGTTGGTTACGATGATCTCATTATCTACGATACCTGAGATCTCTACATTGTAATTTTCTGGTACTGTTGGTTCTTTAGCATAATACTCAAACTCTCGTCCACTCGGATCATGTTTTGCTAGACCCTTGAAAGTATGGCTTAGAGTTTCTGCATTTGCTGTGAACTTTCCATCGTCTACTGCTACCTTTTCATCGATGGGCGTTCCGTCAAGTTCAAGGCCCTTTCTCCAAAGCTCAATGGCGGTATCCGGTTTCGGTCCGTTCACCCATTCCTTACTGACTGTGATATTAAGAATATTTGGATTGGGATCGACACCCGGTACATTGGGATCATCCGGTTCATTGGTATTTGTTACTATTATTGTTCCTTCTGGTCCTGCCTTAGTTAAGTTGACACTTTCTTTATCGTAGCTTGGGGTATAACCATGAGTTACGGTCTCTTCTACTTTATATTCACCGTAGTAGAGTTTATCCAAGGTTACTTCTTCACCGGCTTTTAGGATAACTTCCTTTTCATAGCCATAAGGTCCGGTCACCTTAAATGTGAAGGCTATCGGTTCTTTTGCTTCTCGTAGCATTGATACTTCTGCTACATTCGGCTCGTTTTTAAAGACTTTCTTGATCGTCAGCTTGGCCAGCTTTTCATTTGGATTTTCTGGATCTTCCGGATTCTCTGGATTTTCAGATATTACTCGGTTCTTGATAAATGGATTACCTGTTTCATGTGTTTCCATTTCTCCGAATACCCAGTTTTCATCCAATGGATCGGATTGAGCCACTGTTTCTTTTACGCTATAGATATATTTGTTTCCATTTATATCCGTTATATCTAAATTATCCCAAGTAGCTGTTGTCAGATCTTTTGTAATATCTTTGACTTCACCTCCAGGTACGGCTTCTTCTACTCCACCTTCTACTTTTCTGTAGAGTGTAAAGTTCAGTGCCGGACGAGTTACATTTTCATCACCTTCCCAAACCTTCTCAACAGTAAAGCTTTTTAAAATTTTTATCTCATGTTCACCACTTGATTCTACATCTTTTGCGCCACTTTCTCCATTACATATTACCTTACATTCATTTATTAATGACCCAACAGATGCGTCTTCTCTAACTTTTGCTTTAAATTTAATTCCATATTGATCCTTTTGATTCGCGGGATCCGTTGTAGCCTCGAGATTTCCTATATTGACTCTAATCACTTTATCATTCTCTACATATTCAGCTAAATCAGAATCTATTTCGTCAGTTTGAGAGTGATATTGATCATCTTTTCCAAATCTAATAACTTCTATAGAGTTCTTCTCATATTCTAATACAGCCGGCAATTTATCTGTTGCAACAGTATCTATGGCATTGTCTAATCCGGTATTTTTAAAAAGAATCTCATATTCAATGATATCTCCTACCTTCACTGCTTCTCCAGGGCCTTCATCATTTACTTTTGATATCTTTTTATCAACGTCTATCTGTGGAGAATATTGTTCAATTTCAAAAGTTGAAATTGTTGGATAATACCAGTCATTTTCGTCTCCAGTCGTATATTTGAACTCTATTTCTTTGGTATTATTATTTATTTTACCATCTATATTGATAACCTTAGCATCTACCGACATATTGTTATTAAATGCAGGTATACGATTTACAATATAATTACCATTTTCACTTACTGTTGAGTTAAAAAAATTATTTTCTGGAGATAAGCTATCAGAGAGTGCTTCAAATTCTCCCTTTTTGTTCTTTATCATAGCTTGATCACCAGTACGCCCCAAATCTCCTTCCCATACTACAAATCCTACTTTTGCTTTTACATCACCTTGTGGAGGTGTCTGTAAGCCATCAATTTCTAATTTAGCCTCTTCTTTATCTCCTATAATATGGTGTCCAAAATATACAGATAGATGATTTAAAGGTTCATCCTTATCTTCTAAAACAACTATCAAGGACCATCCGGCATATAAGTCTGTCCCATTTATTACTTGTGGTATATCCGCCGCCCAGTAGTATCCAGAGCCACCGGCTTTAACTACCTCTGTAACATCAGCATATGCTGTATAGTCATCTTTTAGTCTATTAGTTAATATATTGAATTCATTTGCTTCTATCTTCCTATAGTTTTCATCTACCGGTGATTTAAATTTAATCGAAGGTTGGTTGTTTGAAGCCACTTTTTCATGAGTAAAAACTTCAGATCCTTTAGTCTTATTAGCTGCTCCCCATACTAAATATGCTTGCTTAACATTAGCACCTTCAGGTATTTTCAATTCAGCAGCAGAAGAAGATATGGTGTTAGGATCTTCATCTTTATCCAATGATACCATTATATACGAATTATTATTATTAAACCGGACTTTTTCCCCTTTGAATTCCCCATTTAAAGCTTTTTCAATATCACTTTTCGCATGCTTATTCTCATCAGGAACTTGAAGTGTGTTTCCTGTGATTTTTATAGTCCCATGCATAGTTTCTTTAAAAATGTTTTTAAAGGGTTTAGTGACAGGGTCAGCTTTTACACTAAAAGGTGTTAATATTATAAGCAACAATAACAAAAATATAAAATTACGTCTTAAGTTTTTTGATTTTCTGTTCATTTTACACGAATCCTCCTTTTT
>JAUNVD010000101.1 GCA_030537855.1 Tissierellia bacterium
TCTCTTCTGGTTCCTAAGGTTCTTCTTGTTCTTCTGGTTTATTCTCATTAGTTGCTGTTACAGCGAAAGAGAGAATCTCATATTCTTCACCATTATCATTTATTTCTACAGTCTTACCTATATTCGTTATCTTTGATACCTTAAATTCATAATCTCCTGTGGCGATTTCTCTAAAGTAGAGAATATCCTCAAGATCTTGTAAATCAATTAAGGCTGGTAAATCTGTTAGCTTAACTTTGAATTCATTAGCTTCATTTAGAGTAACAGTTTCAAAATCAAATGCCTCTCCATCAACTGTTGCTCCTATTACCAATTGAATCTCTTCTGGCTCTACATTAATCCATTCTTTTTTGATTTCTAATTCTTTTTTTGGAGTTTTAGTTCCAATTTTAACGTCTCCATTAGAACCTATGCCTCCACCTTTTGTTGCACTATAATTTCCGCTGATTTTAACTTTTGCTAGTTTATGAGTCAACTCATTTGCTTCTTCATCTGTGTATAGTTGAAGAGTTTCAAAATATTTCAGTTTTCCAACGTGTTTGTCATCTTCAAGCAAAGTTCCATCAGCTTTTTTCCAATTATATAATTTTCCTCCTAGCATTCTTTTAGATATATCATATTCTGGGTTTCCACTGTGTGTTCCATAAGACGGACTGGATAAAATATATATATCTTTGGCATTTTTATTGGTTTTATTGTCATAGATAGCCCCTCCGTCTGTAACATATATCTTAGTATTTGAAATCGGGCATGCTGCATATCCAGCTCCTTCTTCTGCGGATTTATTATCAGTTACGATTACATTCTTTAAATGAAGCTCTCCATTGACCCCACCATGATAAGATGGACTAACACCATTGACATAAATTCCGCCTCCGCCAAAAGCTTTATATGTAGAGCCCTTGCCAGTCATTTTATTATTTGTGATTTGACCCTCATTAATATAAGCTTTATTAGCCGGTTTATTGAAAAAATTAGCTCCAATGAAAATTCCGCCACCGCTTGCGCCGGCAGAATTACCGTCAATAATGCCACCATTCATATAAAGTATATTAGCAGCATCGCTCCATTGCCTAGAACCTATACTTATTCCACCGCCCACTTCAGCGGAAGAATTGTTTTTAATTTGGGCATTGCCTGATAATTCGACAGTGGAACCTTCATCTGCTAGAATACCTCCACCAGTTCCATGTATTTGTGTCGGGGATACCGAAGTATCTATTAACCTTTTTGCTTCATTTCCTTCAATAATACCACCGGTCATATTTAGTTTAGATTTATTTAAATAAATTCCTCCACCATTAACTGCGGCATTATTAGAAATAGTACCACCAGTCATATTTATAGTCCCACGATTAGAATATATCGCTCCACCTTTGGTAGCAGTATTCACAATATCTTTAATCTTATTATTAGTTAAAACCGTGCCCTCTTTAATATTTAAAGTTGAGCCATTATCCAATTGTATTAAAGACTTTTCAATATTCATGTTTTCTTCAGTATTGCCGTCTATAATAATGTCTTCTAATGTAAGCTCTTGTCCTGACTTTACTTTGAATAAGTAATTGTTAAAAGATTTACCTCTTTTTACTTTTGCTTGAGTATCTTTTAGAGTCATTTTTCCAGAAACTTCTGTAGTTCCGACTACTGTTATATAAGTCTTAATACTTTCATTATTGTTTAAATTCTTTAAAAGTTCTTCAAGCAAACTTTTTGCTTTATCAAATGTTTTAACTGCTTTGATTTCAGATGTACCGTCATTTTCATCAGTACCTTTTACACCGTCTAAGTAAATATGATAATCTGAATTGTCGTTTTTGTTCTCTGATTTTGATGGAACAATCTCTTCAGATTTTTCCTCATTAGAATTTGAACTGTCTTTATCTTTATCTAAAACTTCAAGAGTTTCATCCGATGATTCAGGTTCAAGCAAATTGTCGTCAATTTCATTTTCAGAAGTTTTTAAAATCTCGTCATCGGTAGATTCTACTTGTTCTTCTTGATCTACTTGATCTTCATTTAAAGTTTCAGTTTCTAAAGCGTTTTCTTCTGCACTATCTTTTGAATTTTCGGCTACAACATCTCCTTTTGAAACTGCTTCTTCACTAGATGATTCTTCGGAAGCTTCTTCTAATGCTTTTTGATCGTTATCAAAAGATGTGATTTCTTCCATAATTTCGTTTTCAGATTCTACATTTGCATTGTCCTCAGAAATTTCTTCGTCAGCATTTGGATCTAGTTCTTCATTTTCAATGATCTCTTTGGGAGATTCAGTTTCCAAATCTTCAACTACTTCACTAACAGAAAGAGTTTCTTCTAAATCTGTTTCGACTTGAGTAATATCTGATGCAAATACATTCTTAGGTATTAGAATTAGGCTCAAAAGTATAATTGATAAAATCGCCAAATTTCTTTTTAATTTCATTGCATCTCCCCCCCTTCTTTAATTATTAATAACAGATATAGATATCTCCAATACTATACATTTTTAATATAGTTATATTTTTAAGTAAGTATACTAAAAAAGTATAGTTATGGATTTAAGAATAAAGGTTCTTCATGTATTGAAAAGTTGAATACAAAAAACCTATATTTAAATTCAATATCGTTATATTATTACATCTAAATATTATCATTATATTTAAAAATTGTCAAGATTTTTTCGCTATATTTAGTATGTTATTTTATTCTTAATTTATTTTTGATTCAATAGATATTATTTCACACTTATAAAATTTAATTAATTTAAGAATCTGTTATATTACATAAAAAATCCAAGGAAAATTTTTCTCCTTGGATTTAAATTAATACATCTTTGCCCCT
>JAUNVD010000102.1 GCA_030537855.1 Tissierellia bacterium
AAGTTAAGGAAATCGAACACGAGATGGAACTTTTATCCGAGACAATGGAACAGGTCGAAACCATCAGGAAATATAGAGGACACTACAAATACGTAAAGGAAAATCCAGATGATAAAGGTTTTGAGCGAGAATATTCGGTGGAGCTTAAGCTCTATACCACTGCGGTAAATGGACTATCTAAGGGATATAAAACCGTTCCGAAGTCGAAGGAGATTCTGGCACAACTTGATAGTTTGCAAGAAAAAAAGAATACCCTTATGCAAGAGTATTCTTTAAACAAAGAGCTGTTTTCTGAACTTGTATTTTATCAGAAGAATTATGAGAACTATTTGAATAAAGAAGTGGAGAGGTAAGCTATTTCCCTCTCCACTTTTCCAACATTAGTTTTAGAGATAGAGCGTATCTTAAATCTGCCCTATATTTTTCCAATTTTAAGTGATTTGGAGATCCTTGCGGAGCCTCCAAATAATCATATTGTTTTTGTGACGAATAAATCTTATCTAGATATCCAGCATTATTTTCAACATGATTTTCAAAATTGACTTGCTCATCAACGCTTTCAAAAACCAAAAATATTTCTAATATTTTACTAAAAGCATGTTTTTGTTCATGGTTAGTAGGATCATAAAAAAACTTAAGCAGCTTGAACTCTTCCGAATTTTCAATGTAATACTTATATCTACAAACGGTTTCTATTGGATGCATCTTATCTTTAATAAATCCCCAACGGGCAGTAGGAATAAATAATCTTCCAGAATCTAAATATACTCCCTGAAAGCTATCTAATTTATTAGAGTTATACATAAGTTCTATTTGATAATAACTCGTTGAGGGATTAACCATTGCATAAGAATAAAACTCATCTCTATCCCTGTTGTCATCTTCTTCAATAACTTTCAATCTATACTCTGGCATGAAAACATTGTAATACTCTGGATAAATCTCATTCCAATCATTTTTATTATCTAAAAGAGAAAATAAAAATTCTTTTTTTGGCTTTATCAAGCCAAACCTCTTTCTCCATAATGCTTCTATTTGAGAAAATGTAGCATTCCCATTATCAGGTGTATTTCTATCCTTTTCTCTAGAATAAATACATCCTGCCTTCATCTTGCCATAGGGTTTTTCAAGAAAAATCGGCGTCTTATCATTATTAAAAATAACTAAAACATCAATCTCTTTACCATTAACTGAGATAGAATTCACCTCAAAAGAAGGTCTTTTCGAACCTGAAAATTGCAATTTTGACATAGTATCTACTATATCCGCTTGTTTAGTTCTCTCGGTATCATCCAATCCAATTATTTCAAATTCATCATTAATGCCAAAAAATATATAAGTATCTCTGTCGTGTACAGTATTAGAAAAACAAATAATATCTTTAATTAAATCATCGATTCTATCATGCCATTTTAACTTCATGTCAAAGAAATCATTTTCTCTTTTAGTTTCTATGCATGTAAAAAGCAATTCTATCAATTCTTGACGTTTATATTTTTCAACCATTATTTTCAGCCATTAATCTAAGTACTTTTCCTAAACATTCATAACTTTTTGCAACTGATACATCATCATAACTACCTGGTGCTTTTAATCCACCCCACTGAAGATTAAAGCTTTTATCGTTGTAATAATTGAGTAGGACTTCCTCATAACTCATTGAAGAAGTGTTTTCTTCACCCTGTTTGGTATAGTGCCACCCACCAATAGCATAATAAACAAAGCTATCAATTACAATTCCAGATAGGGTATAGCTCTTAAAATAATTATCTCTTATATATCTCATATGCCTACAAGTAGCCACTAGCAATCCATTACTTGAATTGTTCTTTTCACGAATAGCACTCTGTTCAGCTTTTGGATTGGTGGATAACCAATTCCCTCCCATATTAGAATCAGGATAAGTATAGCTTCCATTCCAGCTTTTAAAAGCTGGCAAAACTTCAAATTTTATACCGTCACTAAAATTCACCTTAACAATCTGGCCATCCGCCCTAATATCACTATTTGGGTATGTTGCTTTTATAGCATTTCTAACCGACTGTAAAAGTCTTGATTGAGCATTTCCACGTAGAATATTATGTCTATCAAATTCTGCTTGTGGTAGTACAGATAGAATATCAATATCACTCGTGTTGATAGCTGTATTTCGTCCGTACGATCCTACAAGTAAACTATTACTTGTTTCACTTTCGGAATTCCAAAATTCCCTATTTATGGCTTTTGTTATTCTTTTATATCTAAGAGAAATAACATCTCTGATTTCTTTAGGAATCACATTGTCATGTCTTCTTACTCTCATTTTACTCAATTGACCTCCTTTTCAAACTTTTAGGTAAATTATCATCTATTTCTTCATCGCTAAAGTCATTATCCTTATTAGTTTTTAAAGCTTTAGATGCTCGTTTAACAGCTTCATCAGTTGTATTAGGGGCATCCTTATAAACTTCTCCAAGTTGTTTCTGTAAGCCTTCATATTCTTGAAGGAGTTCTTTTGTATTAGCATTATTCATTTGAATTTTTATTAACAACAACCTAAATTTATCTCTCAATATTAATAAATCAACAGCGGTCTTTTTATGACTTATAAGGTTATTTTGAACTTCAAAAGATTTAAAAAACATGCTGATAAAAGTGCTTATAAAAGACACTATTGCGGAAATAAGCTTAATCCAAAATTTATCTATAAAAATTAAGGATATTAAAGTCAAGTCCCAAATGTTGGTGTAAATTCGCCCGCTACAAGCTAAACCTTTCTACTTAAGCAACTTTGGCTTCTTTGGCCACAGCCTCCGCTGTGT
>JAUNVD010000103.1 GCA_030537855.1 Tissierellia bacterium
TTGTTCTACGGTTTCGCCTTTTGGCACCCGCTGGGCATTATAGACCGCTTTTTGTGTTCCGCCTGATACAGATTCTTGGTCCGTACCTGCATTAACAAGCTTTGCGCCATCTCCATGCCAGATAAGCTTTACATCAACCGCTGCCTCATCGTGAATTTTTTCGACAGAACCGGAAACAGTTTTAAAGTATTTTTCTGTTCCAAGAAAAGCTTCTATTAGTTCTTTAGCATATACCGGCTCTACTTCCGGTTTATTCGTCTGTTCCTCGATTAAGGTAACGGGAACACCTTTCGACATCATTCTGCCCGGTTTTGCTTGGAAGACATAAACTTTCTCGCCGGCTTTATAGGTTTCTCCTGTTGCTGGATTGGTGATGTCTTTAAATAAGTTTGGTTTCTTCGGATTATAGGCCTGACCGTCTTTTTCAAAGGTTTTGAGAACAAAGTCTTTTTTATTAGTGGTCATTTGACCAATAACGGTACCTGTACCTGGCACACCATTGCCTTCTTCATCCAAATCTGGATTAGCAACCAAGTAGACTTCCGAACCTGGATATTCAGAATTTCCTTTGACTTCATCGCCCCATAGTAGAGCGGTTCCTTCAGCGGTAATGCCCGGCATTTGGTCTGTTTTAGCAGCATTGGTAAAAGTTCTCACCAATGAATTCTGTACCAATTGGCCTCGTCTATTATAATAGAAACCTTGGAAATTATATTGATTATAGTCAAAGTTTTGTTCCGCTTTGGTTTCATCTATTGGAATTTCAATTTGCAAATAGGTTGGCAAAGATCCATCAGCATCTGCAGAAATATACATATTATGATTTGTAACGCGAGGATCTACTACTTGAGTTATATTCTTATCTTCGTTGTTTAATTTCTCAGTGCCATAGATTGAAATTCTTAGTTGATTTTCTTCATTGATATAAGATACAGGAAGTTGAACATGATTATATGCTCCGCCGTACAAACGAAGGGCATTGACTCTTAGCTCTGCCCCTTCTGGTATTAAAGCTTTGATTTTTGGATCTATGTTCAATGCGAACGAATAATGCTTATATTGATCGATTAAAGCATTATAAGAATCCCAAATCATCATATGAGGATAAATATAATATTTAATTCTCATGACCCCTTGCCCGAAGGGAACTTTTTCTCTTCCGGCGCCACTTCTTGCATTATCTTTATTTGTTGTTAAAGTACCACCAGATTCATATTCCACAACGGCCGTAGAATTTGATCTCAGCCATTTGGAATTATCCTCCGTCATTACCGTATCTTCTAAACTGGCAAAGGTAGCAGAGTTCAAAGAGTTCTTATCGATTTTGATAATTTCTCCATCGATTTCCCTGTCTTTTGTTCCGACAGCTCTTGTTTCAAAGGTATAGTGTCTGTCTGGAAAAAGTGCTTTTAACTCGCTAACTTTTCGATCAAGATGGACGATAACTTTTGCTTCATAAACTTGGGCCCCCCAAGGAAGGGCTGTAAATAGTCCTGTTGGGCCATCTAATTTTGCACGATAAACATTTTTATTATGGGCTCCAGGGGCTGCATTTCGATCTTTAAAGGCAACGTAAGCTTCTCCTAAATTTAAAGCCCCCTTTCCTTTTCCCTCTACTTTTTTAATATACTGTTTGATTCTCGGATCAACTCTAAAATCTACATGATTGATCCCTGGTGGGGATACGGTAGATTGGAATTGAAGCGAAAACTCTAAAGTGTCTTCTCCTGCACCATCATATTGAATGTGCATTTTCTTTAAATGACCTTTGAGGTCATAGGTCCCTTCAACAGGCATTGGCCAATCTCCGGCGGCGCCGCTCTTATCTGGGGTCTGAGCCCTTGACACCGTCGGCGCGATAGTTCCAAGCACCATGACGATTGCCAGAAGTAGGGACAATAGTCTTTTCTTGTTCATCATTATAATCTCCTTTTTTCATTTTCCTCTTCGTGAACAGTTGTTTTTTCGATTATCTCCCCCTTGTGAAAATGATTGTAAGTTTGATGTATGGTCCTTTCCAGATTCTTCAGTGGAGTTTTTGTTTCATTACCCCTAGTATTTTACTTGGCTTTTTTTGAAATAAATACCGGAGAGTTTTGGAAATCCATTTTGTACAAGATAAATATTTATTCCAAATACTTCCGAATTCGACTCCATATTCGTAATCTGATGGGATAATACCAAAATTCTTTAACTTAAAGAGTTTTTCCGTCTCTGTGAACAGTTCGACAGAACGGCCGAGGAATATCTTCCTTGTACCTTAAGATTAGTCTAAACCATGGGCTTTGTCAAACACATAAATTGTACATAATTTTTTAGTATTATATTTTTAGTAATTTTTGTATATATTTTCATTATTCCTACTTATTGTCAATTTCTTTTCGTTATATTTCCTTAAGTTTTCAATGTTTTTCCACTTTTTTTGTTTTATATTAATTATTCATGAATTTGTATTTAGATTATGACATTTTTGTAATATTCTATGGGTTTTCCTCATTTATCTTCTCTATTTTCCTTGAAGTTCCCTTTTATCTTTTTAATATTTTGTATAATCACCCATGATTAAGGTTCATCATTATAAAATTTAATGCAGTTTTTTGGACAATTTTTATTGTAAATATTGATGATCGCTTTTAAGTTTAAATTTTAGAGGTAATTCAAAGCCTAGTAATTTGTTTTTGCCACAATCTTATCATTTCCCAATAAAAAACCCGGCCATTGACCGAGTTTACATGGCTTTATTTTTTTGTCCACTGCCGTTATTTTTTATCA
>JAUNVD010000104.1 GCA_030537855.1 Tissierellia bacterium
CGATAAAGGTTTATAGGTTACCTTTAACAACCTAAATACATTATATAAGGAGGAAGCAATGAATTTAGGAATTTTAAAGGACACAAAAATTGGTGAAAATCGAGTTATACTCATTCCAAGTGATGCAAAAAGTCTAATTGCTGCTGGTCACAAAGTCTATGTTGAAAAAGATGCAGGAAAATCTGCAGGCTTTACTGACCAAGCTTATAAAGCCATTGGAGCAGAAATATTGGAAACAAAGGAAGAAGTCTTTGAAAAAAGTGATATGGTGGCAAAAGTAAAAGAAATTGAGCCAGAAGAATATTCTCTTTTACGAGATGATTTAATGGTTTACACTTGTATTCATCCTGCATCTCATCCAGAAGAAGTACAAGCTCTTTTGAAAAGTGGATGTACAGCTTTTACCGCTGAAGATGCCCATCGCTTCGGTTCTCCTAATTGTGAAGCAGCAGGAAAAGCAGGAGCTATTATTGGTCTTTATTATTTGATGAATACCAATGGAGGAAAGGGAGTATTTCCCAGTGGGCTTGGTGCAGCGCCAGGGATGAAAGTTTTAATCCTTGGAGGAGGAAATGTAGGAAAAGGAGCTCTTCAAGTACTTCATAATGTTGGAGCATGGTGTACCGTTGCAGATATTAATATTGGTACCTTACGTGATATTAACCAATTATATAAAGGGGGAGTCCATACAATTCTCTCTTCCCAAGAAAGAATTGAAGAGGTCATTGGAGAAATGGATCTTGTCCTTAATTGTGTTAAATGGCCAAAGGGAACGAAAAAATATTTGGTGACAAGAGAAATGGTTGCTAGCATGGAAGAAAATTCAGTCTTAGTGGACATTTCCAATGATGAGGAAGGCGCCATTGAAACATTTCGAGAAACTACTCACGAAAATCCTATTTACAAAGAAGAAGGTGTGATTCATTATTGTGTAAGTAATATTCCAGGAGCGATTGCAAAAACAACTTCTGTTGCCTATTCTGCTTCTGTAATTCCTCATTTTTTAAATTTATTTAATCATGGAATTAAAGAAGCTTGTATTCGTGATGGATATTTACGAAGAGCAATGTGTACCTATAGAGGATTTTTAACCCATGAAGAAACATCGGCGATACAAAATATCCCCTGGGTATCTCCAGAAGATATTCTTGAAATTAAAGATGAATCCCTTGACCCTGCACCTCCTGCCACCGTTTCTCGATCGAAAAATTATTATAAGGAGGAACTATGGAAGAAGTAATTAACATGGGTTGGATATCCATTGTACCTGCACTTATTGCGATTATTTTAAGTTTTATTTCAAAAAATACGATATTGTCTTTGTCAGTAGCGTGTATTGTGGGAACAGCATTGGCTGGGGATGGTATTTTTGGGTTTCCAACACTATTAAAAGAAAGTGTTGGAAGTACAAGTTTTGCTTGGATCATGCTTTTAAATACTTTTATAGCAATTTTAGTTGCCTTTTTCCGAAGGACTGGAGCAATTCAAGGATTTGCTCAAGCTATTCAAAAGAAAAATTATTCAAGGAATCAAGTACAAATTATTGCATGGTTATTAGGAATGTTTGTCTACTTTAGTGATTCTTTTAGTCCATTATTTGTAGGAACGACGATGCGGGAAGTATCAGACTCTAAACTTATTTCAAGGGAGAAACTTTCTTATATAGCCGACTCAGGAGCTGCTCCTGTTTCTGTTCTTGTCCCTATTACAGGCTGGGCTGCTTTTTTATCCGGGCTTGCCATAGATGTGGGAAACATAAAGACCCAAGATCAAGCCATGTCTTTATTTTTAAAAGCAATACCATTTAACTTATATGCCCTTGTTACCATTGTCTTTGTTGGACTGATTGCATCAGGAATTATAAAAGATTTTGGTCCTATGAAAAAAGCAGAAAAAAGAGCTATGGAAGAAAAAAAGGTTCTAGGAGATGATGCAAAACCTTTAATCGGTAAAGAACTTACAGAATTAGCACCTTATGAAGGATTAACACCAAGGGTATTTTTAAACTTTATCCTACCGGTTCTTCTTATTATGTCCATTGCTTTGGCAACTTTCTTTATTATGAAATCTGCAAAGACCATGGAAGCTTTTTTAGCAGTTGTTATTTTTATGATTATATCTATGTCGGTACAAAAGGTTCCCTTTGACGATATTATGGATACATTAACAACAGGAGTCAAAGGTGCTGTACCTGCTATTATGCTTCTTGCTTTGGCGTATTCGGTCAATAATTTAAGTACCAATATGGGAACGGCAAACTTTATTATTGAAAAAACAGAAGGGTTTTTATCTCCCGCATTATTACCAGCATTAACCTTTTTAATAGCAGCGATTATGGCATTTTCTACCGGATCTTCTTGGGGTACCTTTGCCATTGTAATGCCAATTGCATTACCATTAGCTTTTCAGTTTACAGGAAATGAAGTAACGATACTCGTTGCAGCTACTTTTGCAGCAGTAGCCGGAGGAGGAGTATTTGGAGACCATTGTTCTCCACTTTCAGATACTACAGTCCTTGCATCTACAGGTTCTGCAGCAGACCATATTGATCATGTGAGAACTCAATTACCTTATGCGTTAATAACAGGAGCCATTGCCCTTGTTTTATACTTGGTCATAGGTTTTACAATGATTTAAAGAAAAAGAAGTCCAATAGGGCTTCTTTTTTATGATTAAAAAAGACTTTACCTTAAA
>JAUNVD010000105.1 GCA_030537855.1 Tissierellia bacterium
GTGGCAGTAACATCGATAGTTTCTTTTACCCAAATTGCATAAAGTTTATTATGGCTTTCGGCATTTAATCTATCTACTTGGATTGATTCTCCGACTTTAAGAACTTTTCCTTCTCCGCCTATTGTAGCTTTCCAACCGTCAAATACATATCCCGTCTTTTTAAATCCTGGATTGTCGATAACGATATGTGTATCGTTATTAGCCAAATCGTATTTTTGAATTGTTTTTCCATCATCCGTAACTCCGCCATTGCCATCATAGGTCAATGTTGTTTGCGTATTTTCATCTCCACAGGCTGCGACTAAAGTAATGTTATCATCAACCACTATGGTGTCTCCCGGTTTATAGATGGTACCCGTTCCATTTCCATTTTCATCTGCAATCTGCCAACCTAGGAATCGTTTGTTTGTTTTACATTTAAATTCTTTCCCAGGATTAGGAACTATTGCAATTTTTCCTTTGATGTATTTTTCCTCAAAGTCTTTGTTTTCTCCATAATAATTTTTAACAGTTAATGTAACTGTACTCGCTTTCGAAACAGGATAAAGATCGATATCGCTGATTATTGGTGTTCCAAAATCAAATTTTGTAAACTTTCCTGATACATAGTAGAACCAACCTAAGTCTGGTCCGTTTTCTCCAATATATTTATCAATACCTTCTCTTTGGTCATTGGAAATTACTTCACCAGAAGTCACTTCTACAATTTTAGCTTCAGAGCTTTCTTCAATAGTCTTATGAGCTTTAACTTTTTTTATTGGAGGAACCCATTTGCCGTATAAAATCAGATTATGAGCGGGCATTGTGTTCAAAACATAAGCATCACCCACTAAATTCTCATTATCATACCATCCGTCAAAAATGTATCCATCACTTCTAATTGTTTCACCTTTTTTATAAGCTGCCGGTACTTTGTTTGATATATCAGTCTCATATGGAATATTTTTTTCTTCTATAACTGTATTTTTAAAATCATTAGCTTTAAAGGTCATATTATAGCTTAATCGTTTATACAAAATCGTATACTCATTATTCTCGTCAAATTTTCCAATCGGTTCTGGAATAATAGGTTCAAATCCCGGAATCTTAACAAAGTCTTCTTTACTAGGAAAAATACCAGCTTCACTATATTTACTATAAAAGATTAGTGGGTCTCTTAATTGAGGTTTTCCATCTATCTTTTCTTTATAAAAATAGGTATATTTAACATTACCTAATACTCCGCCATATAAAATTAATTCTTTCTTAGGCATTATTGGTGGAAGTGTATACCATGTACCTGTATGATCCTTATTCCTTCCCCATCTATAATTAGGATACTTAGCTAACGCTTTATCCCAGTGTGGTTTTATTGAAGCGCCCCATTTTACAGAAAATTGTAGATTAGGTAATGCTACATCTGTGTTTTTCTCTCTAAATTCTAAATTATATTTAACTCTATCATAATATACATTAACTATAGTGGGCTTGCCCGGTTCTGTGTTAATTTTAGGTACTATAGTCAAGTTGTTATTCAAAGTAAAGTTCTCATATTTTTTATCTTCATAAACAGCTTGCGTTCCGCTTTTTCCGGTCTTTTTAACGGTTTCTACATAAGTGTACTTTTCATCATCTGCGTTCTCTTGCCAATATACTACAGTATATGGTGAATCTAAAGGATCCCAAACAGCATGCAGAGTCAAATCCTCATTGACTTCATCCCCCATTGTATATTCTTCAGGAGTTGGGTTTTCATCAGTAGGTTTAGTCAAAGACCAATGTTTAAAAGTATAACCTGATTTAGTCGTAGTGGGAATGGTGACATCTTTCAAAGTTTCCCCAGCCTGTACAATGACCATATTTACTGCCGAACCACCATGAGTTTTGAAATTGACTTTATAACCTGCCACTAAAACTGCATAGAGCTTTGTATGTGCATTAATCGGCTCTTTAAAATTAAATTCATCACCATTAGGTTTTATCGACCAGTGTGAGAAAACCTTGTCGTCTTCTGTTACAACCAATGGCACGCCATCAGCATTTGTTGTTGAACCTTTTTCGACTATTTTTGTCATCAAGACTACACTGTCTTTAATAAATTCAACGCGAATTTCTTCCTTGAATCTTGCATGAAGATTGATGTCTTTTGTTTCAGTCACCTTGATCGGAGTATTAAATATAAATTTATCCTCCGAACCTTCTTCATACCATCCGTCAAAAATATGGTCCGGTTTATAAGGAACTTTTGGTTCTAAAACCAATTCGTGATCCTTTATAATCTGATTATTATTCGGGTCCTCAATTTCTTTCCCGTCAACAAAAAATTTATAGGTATGAGTAGGAACTGTCGGTTTTATTATACTTCTCATCCCCGGTGCAGGACCTATATTTTCAACACTAGAAGGTCTCATCTCAGAGTAACTAGAAGCTTCTACTTCTATATCATCTAATATTTGAAAGACAAAGTCTCTTACTTCTTTGGACACATTAAATATAACTTCTTGGTCTCCCTCAAACTTTAAAAAGATACCTTCAAAATCTTTTAAATAATCTTCCTTTTCGACAATTCGGAAAGTACCATCTTTATTTATAGGGAGTTCTTTCGATATAGGTTCTTCTCCCCCACTTTTATAAAGAAGAAGTTCCCCTTTATATACTCCACCAATGGATCCTTTTATTTCCACTCCATCATCCACTTTATTTAGAGTA
>JAUNVD010000106.1 GCA_030537855.1 Tissierellia bacterium
ATTTGAATGGGCGTAAATAGTATAAAGGAAAATACGATAAAACCAATAGCCCAAGGAAGGGGGATATCTCCTTTTTGTAAAAAATAAAGAACTCCGAAAGAAAAAATTCCCGTTAATATATTAATTAAAAAATTATAAGTACTTAATTTCCTAGCTGCAACAATCACATGATCCACTGCATCATTACCTACTTTTTTTACTACAGAATCAATATCCGCATTTTTTTCTCTCATCATGTTAAAGGCCTTAATCGTAGGAAGTCCTTGAATAAAATCTAAAACAGCCTGGGAAAGAAGCCCAAAATTTTCCTGTCGTCGATAAATCCCATAGGCCATGGCTGAATTCATCAGTCTTAGAGCATACATCCCAATAAGAGAGCAGAGAAGATATAAAAATCCAAGTTTAACATGAAAGATAAAAATATAAATAATAGAAATCATCCAAGAAGCGATGGCAGATACAGCCAAACCTAATTGAACATAGACCATCTCTTCCATAAAGGAAAGATCTCCTGTAACCACAGCCGAAATATTTCCAATATTAGATTCCGTATAATAACCCATATTAAGTTTAGAGAGATGATCGGTAATTTCCAATCTTTTTTCCGTCAGTGCATATAAACCGCGATTTTGTTGAAGTTCATCTTGTTTTTTCTTAAAAAATGTTCGAAGGATGACAGAAAGTACCATAGCAATGGTAATGATATAAATATCTTTTGGAATAATTTCTCTTGTTAAACTTATAAAAATAATATAAAAGAGAAGCATATAGGGGACAAAAGTGAATCCCGATTCAAAAAACGCGGCAATATACCCTTTTTGCACATCCTTTTTATATTTCCCAAGTAAGGAAAGAGCCATTTTTATATAAGCTATCGTTGTTTTCATTATTCTCCCTCCACTTTAAACTCAAATGCTTTCGCACCCATAAAACGATTCCATAAATTCTTATAAATAGGATTATGTAAAAGTTCTTCATGTTTTCCTTCATCTATAATTTTTCCTTCATCTAATAGATAAATTCTATCTGCATGGGCAATAGTGGAAAGCTTATGGGCAATGGAAATCAAAATCTTTCCTTTGGATAGTTCTTCCACCCCTCGATTGATCTTAAACTCATTTTGAGGATCTGTATTAGACGTGGCTTCATCTAAAATCAAAATATCTGCATTTTTAAGTATTGCTCGAGCAATACAAATTCGCTGCTTCTCCCCACCGGAAAGCTTTGAACCAGACTGGCCTACGATTGTGTCATATCCATGTTCAAACCGTAGTATCTCATCATGAATCATCGCTTTCTTACATGCTTCTATTAATTCTTCTTCCGTTGCATTTGGTTTTCCAACGAGAAGATTTTCCCGAATAGAAATATCAAAGAGGAAATTATCTTGGGAAACATAGGAAATTTTATCCATAAGACTTTCTAAGGAAATATCCTTTAGGTTCTTTCCATTGATACAAATTTCCCCATTACTTACATCATAATAATGCATTAAGAGTTTAACTAAAGTGGTCTTTCCACTACCACTTTCTCCTACAAAAGCAACTTTATCCCCTTTTTCTATCGTAAGATTCACTCCCTTAATCACTTCGTCCTCATTGTAAGAAAAATGAACATCTTTAAAAGAAATTTCTTCCACTTTTCCAAGAACTTCTTTTCCCACTTCCAATTCTTTAACGAGAAAATCTTTTTCAATATCTGTAAATCGTTGGGACAAATTCATATATGCTGATGAAAAGGCCATCATTTTAAAAACAGAACTAGATTGAGAAAATGCTAAAAGACATACGAAGGTAAAAGTACTTAATTCTAAAGTTCCTTTCATAAGCATCCATGAACCTACAGGTATAATTGCCAAGGTAAAAGTGGTTCCTGTAGCAAAGGCTATGGCCATGGGTATATAGGAAATATCGTACCAATTTAAAGTAAATTCTCGATAGTGATCAATGGAATTCTTTAACTTTTCATATTGATGTTCCTTACGGTTAAAGATTTTAATCACTTCAATTCCACGAATATATTCTGTCATATTTCCCGACATATTTTTTACCGATTCATAATAGGGTCCCATTAATTCCTTTCCATTCTTTTGCATAATGCCCATAGCCACCATGGCTAAAGTTATGGGAATAAAAAGTAATAGTCCCAAACGCCAATCAATGATAAAAATAAAGATGATGGTTAGGATAAAGTTCATAAAATAGGGAATACCTTCAGGAATCATATGGGCAAGGATAATCTCCAATTGCTCCACAGAATCTACAATTTTTTGACGAATATAACCAGAAGAAAATTGTAAGGTTTCTCCCAGAGGATTATTTGCCATTTTTTGAACAAGTCCTCGACGAATTTCCGCTAAGGTACTATAGGCATAGATATGGGAGTATTTTAGACCTGTGGCCAATAAAGCTCCTTGAATCCCTTTCGCCAAAAGTAGAATCCCTGCCCATTGAAAAACATGGAAAAAGTTAATTTTTGTGACCAGTAATCCCTGAATGATTTTATAACCTGTATAAAAAGCAAAGAGATTACAAAGGGTAGATATAAAAATAATAATAAGGGATAGATAAAGATACTTTTTCTTTTTCTCCCCATATTTAAAAATTGAATGATTCAATAGAGACCTCCTTATGTTTTCTAATATAGTTTCGAATAATATCTCGGAA
>JAUNVD010000034.1 GCA_030537855.1 Tissierellia bacterium
AAAACTTTGACGCTTTTCATTTTTTTGTGCTTATCGAAAAAAAGACCTAGAGAATTACTCCCCTAGGTCTCGATAATCTTCTGTGTAGACGTTAGTCTGAATGTCCGGGCGGATGTCTGATATCCCCTCGGACAACATATAAATGCATAGGCCACCTATAGCTGCAATTAACGATACAATACGCTCTGTGGTTTCTGGACTTGCCCCAAAAAAAGCAATTAATGATATTACTACCGCTGTAATTGCTGCCCAAAACTTACGACTTGACAATTTTTGTTTCCAATCAATTTCTCTCATTTTTTTCTACATCCTTTCTGTATGTTTCGATAACGACTTTTCTTTCTTAATGTTTTATATTCTTCCTCACTTAACAATCTTTTGATTGCTGTACGATATCTAAGATTATAAGGATATTCCCAAGAATCAATGATATCTCTAACCTTTTCGGCGTCTTTTTTCAACATATGGGCGTGTTGCTCGTATTTCCCATATTCCCGTTTTATTAGCCACGGCCGCTCATATCCACCAATATATCTAATTGTTAATTTCATATTCTCATCCTATAAAAAAAACACTTCTTAACGTCAATGTTAATAAGTGTTTTTTATAATCTCAATATTTACAATGGTAGGGGTATCAATAATATAAGTCCTTGTGCCTTTTGTTAAGTCGATACTTTCGATTTCCGGGTCATTGTCACCGGGTTTTGTATAATAATCATATACCCCCTCATAAATCTTTCCATCTTCTACTTCTACTCTTATGTATTTTTTATAATACTTTTTCAAATTTTCAAAACCTTCAAAAGATTTCATTTTTTTAACTCCTTAAAACTTCTTAATGTCGGTACTAAATGCACACCTTTTTTCGAATAATGGATCGTTCCTTTACTAGTATCTTTAATCACTCCAGTCGCTTCATCATATATCTTTCCTTTTAATCTGGTGTCTTCAATCAATTCTTTTAAATGAGTTTTTCTTTTGTCAAAAATTTCCCCTTTACCCATATGCTCAAAAATAATCTTTTCTACTTCTTCTTTTGTGTTCATAAATTGTGATTTCATTTTAATATTTCTTAAATTACCCAAGTGTAAATCTTGTTTACCCTCACGTACCACTTTATAGTTCGGATTCGTTTTTATTTCTTTTCTAAGCGGTAAATCTTTAAGATATGATGCAAGTGGATCTTTTGTTTTATACAATTTCTTGGCTTCTTTTTCTGCTTTTTTATTTGCCCAAACTTGTTTGCTACTTATACTTTTATTATACCCTGCAGCCTGACTTCTGTAAACTTGCGACTTTAACTTTGAAGCCTTAGTGAACTTTTTGTACTCTTTGCGTAATCGTTGTAGTTTTACAGATTCAATTGTGAATTGTTCCTTGTCTCCTACTGCGTCGTACATAATAACCTTACGCTTTATAATTCGCATACTACGTTCTAAATTTCTTTGCCTTTGAGTTGCTTGGTAATGGTCGTATTGCTTGCCGTCATACTCAAACGGTGGATTATCTATATTTTTTAAGTCTTTTTTACTCCATGCTCGTTCGCTCAATCCCTCGAAATAAGGATTCCACCCATGCCTACAATTGACCCCTAGAAAACCATCTGCAGCGCCATATCCAATATCATCAAGGGATAAGTACCCTGACCTACCAGATAGACTTACAATTTCCTCTTGCCATTCTGCATGGCTTGGTCTTGCTCCTGCGTGCGCCGTTAGTTCCATGAGATCCTGCTCCATATCTTCTGCATTTAGTAACGCCATATTTCCCGCCATATGGTTTACATGGTGCATAAGTGACATCCTAACAGCTGTCTCGATATTGTAATTCCTACCGCTAGAATAATTTATAACTTGTATTCCTGATTTTGCCATTTCATTTATCGTTTTACGGATTATTTCCTGTTGGCTATAAGCTCCGGACTGTATTGCAATCGCTCCTTGATTTAACCGGTCACGATAAAATGTTGTAAGTCTCTCTCCTGCGCAACCAATACTACCTGTAAGGTTTCCAATATCTCTAACGGCGTCTTTCTTAACAGCCTTTACAAGATTTTTAACTGGGTTATTTTTCTT
This sequence comes from Tissierellia bacterium, assembly GCA_030537855.1. Taxonomy (GTDB): domain Bacteria; phylum Bacillota; class Clostridia; order Tissierellales; family Peptoniphilaceae; genus JAUNVD01. Next base: position 2,078 of record JAUNVD010000034.1, read on the forward strand.
GTACGCCATTAACATTTTTCCACCAAACTTATACGCATTTACATCGTTCGCATAGTTTTTAAGTCCTGCTTTTTCAATTAGCTTTTCTGTTTTCTTTTGTCCGAGTTTTGTTTCTTTGGAAATAATTTCTTCGATTTTCTTTTGGTCATACCCGATGTTCAACAGTGCTTCTAACTTCACACGAGCGCTACCACGGATATCCATATTATCATCAATACTTTTGATTACTTCCCTTAGGATTCGTTCTTCTAATTCCCTGTAGTGCTTTGTTAATTCTTTTGGTAGTTCCTGTAAGTATTCCGGTGTTAACATTTCATCACCGTACCTTTATTCTTCTTCGTCCCATTGATTATATTTTTCTTGGGGTTCTTCTGGTTCTGGCATCATATCCTTAGCTTCTTCTTCGCTCACCCCATATCTCCATTTTAGATATTCTTCCGGCTTAATAATTCCTGCAGCAACTTCTTGCAATCGGATATTTTGCTCGGTCGTGGAATCTACAACGACGGAATCGTCAAAATCAAAAGCAATATCTAGTTCGCCTTTAATTCCAAGCCAATAAGCCATAGCTTTTGCAGTATCCCTTAACGCAACTTCCAAATTTCTTTGATTTCCGACGACGGTGGAATAAAATTCTTGCTTCATTGATTTAATTTCCGTTGCCGTTTTTGCCATATAATCAACGTTACTTAGCATTCCTGGACTTAAGCTACATACAATTTCAATTTTCTTTAATATTTCGTTTAGAGTATTAATCAAGCTAACGTCCCTAAGTTGTGGGGAAAAAACCTGATACATGGAATCATCTCCACCGTTCAACTTTCTAAACAATCTTTCTTTTCCTCTAGGTATTTCATTTAAGTAATCCCCCATAAACATGGTAATATCTGCGTCTATAGCAAGTTCTCCACCTTCGTTTTCCCAAATAAGACGACTATATTGTTCGTCGGCGTCTTGGATTAGGCTTGTTGCCCTGGAAAAACAACTTACACCTAAAGGACTGTTTAAATCAAGGTTGTTTGCTTGTGCGTTTTTATAATAACCAAAGAGGTTTCCTTCTACATCAGTATAGGTTTCTTCTTCTGCGATATCTTGCCATTCTTCTACCAATTCCAAAGAGATTTCATCGCCAATCGTATATTGGCTTTCGCTTCGATACGCTCTATTTTTAACGATATATTGCCCTACCTGTCTATCGTGTTCTTCCACCCGAGTATAGTATATTACCGTTCGTCCTTCTAATTTCTGGATTTGCTCAAGAAATACAATTCTCGATATATTTCCGAAAGAATCTACGTCTAAGGGTAGGAATCTATCTGGAGTTACTACGTCATAACTAACCTTATTTTCTTCTGCTTGGAATGGCTTTATGATTACTCCGCCTAATGCTAGGCCGTACTCTGTAATTCTTTTTATGTCGTTTAATAGCACTTGATATTCTTCATCTAATTCATCATGACCATTTACATGACTTTCCATTTCTAAGGTTACTGTGGTTGCTATTTTACCTGCTATCGTACAAGGTAGGTTAAGGCTCATAACATCAGCATTTAACCACGGCATTTCCCCTCGGTACATACTAAGCCATAGTTCATGGTTATTTGCTCCCATATATTCAATTGTTCTACCGCCATATAATTTTCTTATTTCTCCTAATAACACTTTCTCACCTACCCTATACAATGTTTAATTGCTTCATATATTTTTCAAAACTATATTCAAAGGCATCTAATGTATCAATGTCCGATGTTCCATCATCTAGGCGTTTTGATATAGTAATTTCCTTGGGATCCCACACCGCCATAGATAGGGCGTCAATTAATGTTTCACAATCCTCTGTAACAAAAAAACGACCAGAAGCAATCAATTGATTTACAATTCGAATGCGGTCGTTAATTTCATTTTTTATAGAATCTTTAACTGGTATATTTGTATGTTTCTGTATCCCTCTTTTTAAAACCTGTTCAGCAGAATCTACATATGCCACCATCACACCTCCATATTTTTGTTTTATAAATGTTTCAAATTCTAAATAATCTTGGTATAAAGTTTCAGGATCTTTTGGAACCATTCTTTTACTTGCTAATCCATATAGACATCTCATATCTCTTGTAATCCATGTTGCCACAAAAGCATATTGGGAGCTACTATCACCAAAGTCAACACCAATATTTATGTATAAAACGTCCTTAATTCAATTTACCTTAAATTCCCTAGATTTATCTGCAAGGATTCTATGTATTAAGCCTTATTTTCATTTCATTATTTCCTAAAGTGATGTTCATAACAATGACTAAAGATTCAAAATGATTGAGTGTTTCATCTTTACTTGATATGGAAACTACTTGATGATATCTCGAAAAAGGAACACAAGAATTCATCTCCCGCAGAAAATAAAAATCATTACCTTGTTTAATTACCTAATTGTGTTCCTTTTTAGAAAGGGTAATTCTAAAAATCTCATAATTGAGGTAGAAGTATAAAAATTTCATCTGGTGATTTGGGAATTTTTTAACTTACCCTATTTATAATATTTCTTTTCAAAGGCATCTCCTGTATATCCATTTATTTTTATACTCTGAAACCCCTTCCCTTTCACAAGTTCCAATCTTTTATCATCATATAGAGAATTAATATCCTCAATATATTTAGAATCCACTCCCCAAATTACTTTCTCAATTCCCGTTGCCCCATTTTTATGTACAATGCCCTTTGGCTTCATACGTTCTTTGAAACTCCCTGCTCCAACGAGAAAAGGAAGATCTAAAATATAGGGAAAGGTAATTTTCCATTTCAGTTTTTCTCCAGTGGAGTACTTCTTTCTCATGGTAAAGGAACTAAACTTATATCCTAGTTTTTTTAAAGCCCCATTTTCTGGAATCAAGTCATCCCTGTTATTTTCTAAAGAATAATCTATAAATCCAACGTCTGCATCTTTATAGTACTGTAAATGCTTTGCCAAACCCTTTAGCCCAATAAGTTTCATGAGAAAAACGGAACATTTACTATAATTAACATAACATAAATCAATAAAGAGGCCATCTTCAAACCAAATATTAGAATTTACTTTATCTTTTATTACCGTAAACCCCATATCTTCAAAATCCTTTACTGCTTCATCCATATCCTTCACTTTATATATCATATGACTAAATTCCAAAAAACTCACCTTCCTTTTTATCCATTATTTATAGTATTCTTTATGAAATATATCATCTTCCAAACCTTCAATTTCAATGGATTTAAAACCCGAGCCTTCTACAAGTTCCAAACGATTATCTTGGTAGAGAGATTGAATATCCTCAATATAGTCCTTATGAACCCCCCATACTAATTTCTTTAACTTTTTAGCTCCGTTTTTATGAGAAATCTTATCCGGCATCATCAAAATCCGATAACTTTTACTTGCCACCATAAAAGGTAAATGGAGATCATAGGGAAAGGTGATTTTCCATTTTAATTTTTCCCCTTCTTGATTCTTTTTCCTCATACTAAAAGATGTAAATTTATACCCTAGTCTTTTTAATTGTTCATTTTCCTTATCCAAATCATCCACTTTATTTTCCAGGGAATATTCTATAAATCCAACATCTGCATCTTGGAAATATTTCATTTTATTTGCCATACCCTTCATTCCTATAATCCTAAAAAGGAAAATAAGAAATGGTTTCTTTTTTATAGAAAATAATTCAATAAAAGTTCCATCTTCGAACCAAATATTATAATTATGGCCTCCACGAATAACTGTAAATCCCATATTTTCAAAGTCTTTTACCGCTTCTTCCATATTTTTTACCTTGTATAAAATATGACTTAAGTGCATTTCAACCTCCTTCCGTAAAAATAAACCATGACTTGAATTTTTGTCATTACTTTTGTCCATCATTACCCTCTTATGTAAAGTCAATTTATCAGTTAGACAGCTTTTCTATTTTTATTTTACTGATAATAGTTATCAAGGTCGATTGTTATTCGTTTATTTTCTATCCTTATTCATTTATTTACATGTAGAGTTTTACGATAGAGGAAATAAAAAAGCATAGCTCTTTTGGCTATGCAGGTACTATATTCTTTATGATTTTTTACGATGCTCTGATGGGTTACAACCATATTTATGTTTATAAGCCTTAAAAAAATTATCATAGGAACTAAATCCTAAAGACTGGGATATTTTTGTAATCTTAAAATCTGTGGACACTATTAATTCCTTTGCCTTTTCCAATCTTAGATTTAAATGATAACGATAGGGGGAAATTTTATAACACTCAGAAAAAATACTTTGCATACCACTTAGGCTAATATTAAACATTTTTGCAAGTTTAGGCATGGGATAATAGGTATCCAAATTTTCGTCTAAAAATTTTTTAATATCCATAACAATATTTGCCTGTGTCTCTGTATAAGTTTTTAATTTTTCATAATCTCCATCTTTAAAATCTGAAGTAATGGAATGAAAAAACTCCAAGCCCTTACGATAAACTATAAATCGATTATCTTCTATCATTCCTTGGTATAAATCATCTAATATTTTATGATATTCTTTTTTTCCTCTTAATAAAATACCTTCTTTTAATGTTGGACTTTGGAAAAATTCTTTTATATTTTCTGTATTCCAATGACGATGTTGAAAGGCTTTTAAAACATATTCTTGATATCCAAAGACAGAAATAAAAATAAGCTTTTCTTTATTTTTTAAATGAAATCTTTCGTTCACAATAAAATTTCCACAATGACAAAAGATATCCCCTTCTTTTAACAAAGAATGGATTCCTCCTTCTCTCTTAAAAAGAGTATTCCCTTTCAAAACTTTACCAATAAAAAAAGCATCATTTCTATAGTAAAAATTAGATTCCTTAGTAGATTTCACATTCCAACATTGTTCCGTTAAGGAAGGATAAATGCCAATTTCTGAAATATAAGAAATACTTCTTCCTTGGCCATACTTTGGGTTCATCTCAAATATAAATTTATTTCCATCGGTGTATACAGGATTCCCCCATAAATCATAGGAAAAATCCAGTCTTCCTTTGTACGACATACTCATTCCCCCAAGGTATTGTCAGTATTTACCTATCCTTCAATTATATTTTAGAAGTATCTTCCTCTTCCTTCAATTCCTTTTCTCTTCGTTCTTCCTTTAATTTATGACTAAGCTCCCAATGGATTAGAACAGTCATAAATACACGAATAAGCATTAAAACCCCAACTTCAACTAGTTGCCTTATATCACGATAAGCAATGGTCTTTAAAATTTCTGCACCAAGTAAGATTTCTAAAGACGTGGCAAGACCTTGATTCATAGTGGTATCCCGATCTGTATTCTTAATATGAAACCTATATTCCACAATGATAAGATACATTTCCTTAATAACTGTAGCAATGATTAAAAATATTCCACATAGTTCAATAAAACTGGCTACATAATGAATAAGAATTTGAATAAAATGATCCATAGAACCCTCCTTTCCCCTATTCTACCATAGGAAAAAGATGGGAACAATTAAGATTCTAACGTGGATATTCTGAAAATTAATTTTCTCCCTTATAAATGATTTCTTAAAAATATGACTCATTCCAAACAGTATCTCCCCTTTGGATATATTGATACTCTTTAGAATTAATAACTTCAGCTTTCCCCTTTCTTTGATCAAAAAGATTATAGTTTATTGTCTTCTCAATCCTAATATCTTGAAAGGAAATTGGGAGTCCTACTGAAAAAATAAAACTTTTTGTATTTTGTATTTGAAAATGTAAATGAGGTTCTGAAGTGTTCCCAGAATTCCCACATTTTCCTATAACTTGAAATCTATCCACCCATTCCCCTTCTTGAACAAGAATACTCCCAGATTGTAAATGAGCCAATAGGGAAAACTCCTCTTCCTCATGTTGGATAATCACATAATTTCCAGAAAGATTTTTAGCAAGTGGATCTACTTTCCCCTTACCTATAATATGCGCATCTTCATATTTATCTGAAACTTTAATAACCTTTCCTTCTGCTGGAGCTAAAATCTCTTCTCCGTAACAATAATAATTTTCCAAAGTCTTTTCATCCCCAGTATGTGATTTTCCTTCCTGATCTAGTTTTAAAAAGTCATAGGCATATCTTTGGGGATGGATTCCCCAAGAATGGGACATTTCCTTTGTCACACCACCATTAACAACTACCCATTTTCCACGAAATGGTAAGGAATAGTTAACCTTTGGATGAAATGTATCTTTGTCTGGAATAGGATGATAACGAATGGGAATAAATACCACCGCCCATAATTGTTGGAGAGACTGTATCATAATCGGTAACTTGAATAAAAATTCCAAAGCTCCAAATAACCAAAAATACCAAAACAACTTCCATATAGGATGATTGGAGATATATATTGGGAGGCCTAAAAGCCCGACCCATTTTAAAATTCCAAACCATTTTACCATTGTTTTCATAAAATCCTCCATACGATTTCAATTAATCTCTTACTGTAAACACCTCTTCAATGGAAACTTGAAAGACCTCTGCAATCTTCCATGCAAGGATCAAAGAGGGATTATACCTTCCATTTTCAAGGTTCCCAATGGTTTCCCGTCGCACATTTACCTTATCCGCCAAATCACTTTGTGTCATATTATATTTTGCCCTAAATTCCTTAATTCTATTTTCAATCATTTTTCATACCTATCATTTCTCGAAACTCATAATATATAATCATAATAGAATAACTAAGCATTGCACTTGCCCAACCACAAGCTAATCCAAAAACCATAGCCTTATGAGGTTCAAAATGGTTAAAAAAATAAAATAAAGTACAAATTGTCATTACAATGGATCCAAGGGAAAAAGAGATACGAGTAGATTTGTTCATATATTCTTCCATCATTTCATCAGGTCTTATCGTAAAATATTTAAAATGTATGGCAAATGCAAAAAAGGCTATATATCCTTTTTGATTTGTAAAAAGTCCTAAAATTCCTATTAATGATAAAAATCCTATGGAACCATATAAAAACCTATTAATTTTCATAGAGTCCTCCTTCTAATGTTAGAAATACACCACATTATGTTATAAATATACCACATAGAAAGATAAAAGAAAAGGCTTTTCAATAAAAGATTTCAAAAAACCCCTTCCGTAAAATTCCTTTTAACCTAACGGAAGGGGCATCTTAATTTTTAATCATCTTACAAATGAATAAGAAAAAACTTCAGTATCAATTTCCTAACAATTTTTTCTTTCTTCTGTCAATCCACTTACCTCAAAAGTATTTGGATCTACAATCACTCCATAATCTTCTTTTGCTTGTTCTACAGTGATATATTCATTTTTCACATCCATAGCAACTTTTTCAGCAGGTCTTTTAAAAGGATTCCCATATCCTCCACCTGTAGCTGTTACCAAGCGAACCACATCATTGGTGTTCATAACACGTCTTGCTACTATCCCCATCGGTTCACTTTTGGTTCCATCAGCATCTATAAATTGGAAGTAATTAATAGACCCATCTTTTCCACCAGAAAGACCCCATGTAGGCCATTTATTCCGTCCAAAGGAGCCGGTAAAAGTTTGGTTCTCATTCATAGAACGATACACTCGAACAGCCCCACTTCCTCCACGAAATTCACCAGCACCAGCTCCGTCTGTATGGAGACTATGTTCGTCAATACGAATTCCATAACGAGTTTCAGCCATTTCCACAGGGACATTATAGGTTTCTCCATCACCTACACAAAACTGTCCCACTTGACCATCCAATCCTCGACTAGCCCCCCATCCACCAACAGTAGGCTCAATAATCAAATAATCATTCCCAAAGTCTTGATGTTTTCCAGCCATTAATACAGTACAAACTGATAGTAAATGTCCAGCTCCTAAAGATTCAGGAAAAGCTGGTGCTATCGCCTTCCAAACTACGTCAATAGCATAGATCATACTTTCATAGTAACAAGAAGTAGCAGCAGGACGATGGGCATTTAAAACACTTCCTGGTTCTGTAATCGTTCGTAAAGGTCCAAAGACCCCGTCATTCACTGTAAGCTCCGGTCCTATTATAGACATAAAAACGACCTTTACCCCTGCATATGCTGGAGTCAGTCCAGAATTAATACTTCCTACCACTTGAGGGTCACTTCCAGTAAAGTCTGCTAGAAATTCATCTTCAGTAATTGTCACTTTCACTTTTAAACGGACAGGATTCCCATGACCATCGTCATCCATATATTCTTCCATCTCCCAAGTTCCCTTAGGCATTTCTTTTAAACGACGACGGGCTACCATTTCACCTTGATTGATTAACCGTTCCATCGATCCTTTAACAATATCTACTCCATATTTATCACATAATTCATTGATACGTTTTTCTCCAGTACGTAAAGAAGATATTTGTCCCCACATATCCCCTTCTGAAATTTGAGGAAAACGCATATTACTTTTCATAATATCCCATACTGGCTCAATTAATTCTCCACGATCCACTAATTTCGTACCGGAAAAACAAAGCCCCTCTTGATGCATATTTGTTGCATCTGTGGAAAAAGAACCAGGAGCCATCCCTCCAATATCTGTCCAGTGAGCCTTATTCCCTGCAAATGCAATAAGTTCATCTTTATAGAAAATAGGCATAACCATTCCCACATCAGACATATGGGTACCTCCACCCATAAAAGGATCATTAATAATATAAACATCACCAGGACGTAAGTTTTCTTTCCCATGTTTTTCCACTACAGCATTAATCATAGGAGAAATCATTCCAATAAACCCGGTAACACCATTTCCTTGGGTTAATAAGCGACCTTCTCCATCTGCAATTCCACTGGCATAATCTAAAGTCTCATAAATAATAGGACTCATCGATGTTTGAGCAAAGGCATAAAATATTTCATTACTAATGGCAATTAAAGAGTCCTTTACAATATCTAAAGTAACTGGATTAATCTTTACCTTATCTGTCATTGCTCTACCTCCATTTCTATAATCAAGTTTCCATATTTGTCAACGGTTAAACTTTGTTCAGGACAAACTACAGTAGCACTTGTTGGTTCCTCTACAATAAGAGGGCCTTGAGCCTTAAACCCATATCCTAACTTATCCCTTTCAAAAATAGGAGTTTCCAACCAACCAGAATCAGAATAAAATACCCTTCTACTTTCCTTTTGAGCCGTTGAAAGATCTCCTTGATGCTTCGGTATTTCTGGTAAAGATGTTTTTGACAATTTACCATGGGCAACTAAATGAAGATTGACGATTTCAGCTGGGGTATCTGGTAGGGAGAAAGTATAAAAATGCTTATGGGTTTTGTGGAATCGTTCTAGGATTTCCGCTCTATCTTCTTCAGACCAAGGATAGGGTGGTGCCATTACTTGAACTGTATGTTCTTGACCCATATATCGCATATCTGCAATAAATGTAAAGACACCTTGATCCTTTGTCACTCCCTCTTCCCCAAATTTTTTATTTCCTTCCTCGATTAAAGTTTCCCACATACTATTAAGTTCATCAATAGGAACATCAAGGAAGGGAAGGATTCGCGTCTGAATAAAGTCATGACGAATATCACTCATAAGCATTCCCCATGCAGAAAAAACAGAAGCACCAACAGGAACAATCACTTTTCGAATATTTAATTCCTTGGCCAATGTAGGACCGTGCATTGGTCCACCACCACCAGAAACCACCATAGCAAAATCCCTTGGATCATAGCCACGACGAACAGAAATTAACTTTAAAGCATTATTCATATTAGAGTCAGCAACTCGAATAATACTTTCTGCTGCTTCTTCTGCATTAATTTCAAAGGCATTTCCCACCTTATCCACTAAAGCCTTCCGAACTTGATCCAAAGAAACCTCCATCTCAAAATTATCTGCTGACAACCGACCAGCGATTAAATTGGCATCTGTGGTGGTTGGTTCCATCCCACCTAATCCATAGGCAACAGGACCTGGTAAGGCACCAGCACTTTTTGGCCCTACCTTAAGAGAACCTGCCTCATCAATCCAAGCAATGGATCCTCCACCATTTCCAATTTCTACAATATCTACAACAGGAGCCATAATTGGATATCCTGCACTTCTTTCAGTTTTTTCAATATAATATGAAGTGGTGACTTTCACTTCCCCTTGGTCAATCAAAGAACATTTTGCTGTAGTTCCACCAATATCTAGAGAAATCAAATTTTCCTCTCCAAGAATCTTTCCTAAAATAGAAGCCCCAAATACACCACCAACAGGACCAGACTCCACAATATTTACAGGAGTAAGTTTCGTTTGTTCAAAAGTAGTCGTCCCTCCATTACTTTGCATAATATATCGTTTTTCAGAAACACCTGCTTCATTTAGTCGTTGATCCAGTCGATCAATATAAGAAGAAGCCACAGGCATCACATAAGCATTTAAAACAGCTGTGGAAGTTCGCTCATACTCTCGCCATTCCTTCGTAATATCCACTGATGGACAAACATAGACCTCAGGCCAAAGCTCCTTGATTTTTTCCACCGTCTTACGTTCATGGTCTTCATTGGCATAGGAATTAATGTAGCAAACTGCAATAGCAGTAACCCCTTCTTTTTTCAAATACTCAACAGCCTCAATAATATCTTCTTCCTTTAAGGGAGTAATCACATCACCCTTATAGCTTACACGTTCCTCTACTTCCCTTCGTAAATAACGGGGAACAAAAGGTTCTGGTTTTTTAAAGACCATATTAAATAAATCTGGACGATTCCCACGAGCAAGCTCTAAAATATCACGAAACCCCTTGGTTGTAATCAAGGCAGTCTTTGCTCCTTTACGTTCCGTTAACGCATTGATAATCGTCGTTGTCCCATGGAAAAAAGCTTCAATCCCCTTTGGATCTATTCCACTTTTTTCCAAAACATCCATAACACCTTGGTCAAAATTTGGTGGAGTAGTATGTGCTTTTTCCAAAATTAAATTACCAGACTGATCAATAGCAACTAAGTCTGTAAAAGTTCCACCAATATCTGTTGCAACTTTCATCATATTCCTCCTTCTATCCTTCATCTATCATTCCATTAAAGTTTTTCATATATTGTATGAGTATAGCACTAACAATATATAGATTCAACTAAGTAACGTGGAAAAGAAAAGTATTATTACAATAATTCCTGTAACTATAGATTTCCATAAAAATTTCTCCTTTTCCCTAACTATCAAATTAAAATATTAAGGAATAATATAACCACTATAAAAAAAGGACCTTTAAAAAAGATCCTATACCATTCTTAATATGAAATCACTTAAAAATTATTCATGTAAATAAATCCTTATCATAATCCTTACCCAAGTTCCCCTTTTATCTTTTTCCGTTATCCGTCCAAATAAGAGCTTCCCTGCATCCATTAATCGGGAAAAAATAATATTATCAACCTTTGGGATATATCCAATCTTTGTTCCATTTTCTGTTTTAATAACAATAGCCTTATCATCATATTCATTATCCGGTTCCCGAAAAAAAGATAATTTTTCATCAATTTCTAAAAAAGGCTCCAACTCCTCCATTCCCGCAATATGAGAAGTCCCTGCCACATAGGTGTCAAAAAGATAAATATCTCGTTCAAAAGGCTGAGGTATAGCTAAATCACCATTTTGATGATGAAGGAGCCAAACAAGATCCTTACCTTCATCTTTTTTTAAATCAGACATCTTAGTCCTCCATAATATTTCTACATTTTTTTAAATAAAATTCTAATACCTCTTCAAGCTCTAAAATCCTTTCATTTAAAGCTCTTTTTCTTTCTTTCATCTGGTCAGGGTCATTGAGTAAAGCTTTCATGGTATAAGGATAGTTTGATTTTATCGTTGCAATTTCTATTTGAATGTTTTCCATTGCATCTAAAAGATTATCCCTCTCCCTCAATAGTTGTTCCATACTATTACCAAGAAATTCCTCTTCCCTGGAATCTTCCACCATTAAACTTAAAATACGAAGAGTATGTAGATCTCCTCTTTCATATGCTTCTATGGCATTTTGTAAAAGATTTAATTGAGTAGGAGTGACATTTGGATTAAGATCAGGATGAAGAGCCTTTACAATCATACGATATAATTTCTTACATTCCTTAGCATCTTCCTCTGATAAAACATCCCACTGGCTTCGATCAATAGCATCTTTCAATTTATTCATTTGCTCTTCTAACTTCTTCCTGTATTCTGCAAACTCCTGATCCAAAAGATCCTCAATATCCATAACATTTATCTTCTCTTGACGATTCTTTAAACGTTGGATAATACTAATCTTTCTTTTCACACGAAGAACTTGACAATGCAACTCATAAGCTCGATATTCTAAACTTCCAAAGGAAAGTAAATAAGCCATTTCAATATTTTCACATTCCACATATTTTAGCTCATCTCTCTCCAAAAGGATCATGCAAACTTCAACCTTTAACCTTTCCACTTCCTGCTGAAGCTTTTCAAACTCAGGTGAAAGGATCATCTCATTGGACCTATTTTCCAACTCCCCACCACTAATTTCCAAAAGTCTTGAAAAACCAAAGATAAAAAACTCCCTATGATTTGGAGAAAAAGGACTCTCTTTTTCATTATTGATAATATAATTCCAATAAGAATACATCCCAGAACCTAAATACCTAAAATCATCTATTTGAAGTAAAGATTCCTTTAAAATAGCAAGACTTTCGAAAAAAGGAATCTTTGGAAAAAACAAATGAAAATCTTTCCCTATGTACAATAAAAATTCAAAAGAATCACAATCTTTTTGAAAATCATCAATAAGATTCCCATTCCCTTCTCCCTTACGAAAAATATCCAACCACTTTTTCGCAAAATCCCTTTCATTTAACTTTCCACCCATACCATTCACCTGCCTTACTATTTCAATGGCCACTTTTACAATAAAAAAATACCTACAAACTTTTCCATACATAAATCATATTAGAATAATGTTACTTACAAAATGTTTCAATGGTAAAAAAATCTAAAAGAATCTAGAATAACGAAAGTCTTTTCTTAAAAATCTTTCGTAAATATAGACTACCATTAAAAATTTTGAATTTAAAATTTTAAGGAAAAGAACTAGAAACTCTTTGAAAATTTTAGTCATATATAATACGATAAACACCTTTATTTTTCCAAATATTTCATTAAAAATCTTCTACAGTTTTCAATATCCTTTTCATCAGGTTTTCCTTTATTAATACCACCTACCAGCTTTAAAACAAAAAAAGTATCAAAAGCCTTACATTCAAAAGTATCCACTAGCCTTACATTCGATTTTCGAAGCCTATCTTCAAAACCTTTCACATACCTATCCCCACCAGTACCACTCGTATAAATCAAGATTCCCTCTTTCGGTAAGATTGGGTTCATATCTAAAAATTGATAAATCGATTTATGGACTTTAAAAGCATAAATACCAGAAGCAAAACCAATAAGATCATAATTAGAAAAATCTAAATCTTCAATTTCATTCACATGAAAAACATCAATCCCTAAACCCTTTGTTGCACCAAGGACTAACTTTTCCGTATTCTTATGATGTACTGATGCATAAATGATTCCAATTTTCATAAGATCACCTCTTATTTACATTTTATCATGGGGAAAATACCTTGACAAATTCATAAGAAGAATATCCAAAGCGAAATCCATCAAACTATGCTATACTAGATGGGATAAAAGGAGGGATAAAAATGTATCAATGTCCAAAATGTAACTGTGAATATGGATATGATGATGGAGTGGCTTATAATTGCCCAGAATGTGGCCATATTTGGACAGATCTATGTATCGAAAATGCAAAAGTCAAAGATTCTGTTGGTAATGAACTAAAAGATGGTGACGATGTTACATTGATTATGGATTTGAAAATGGGTAATACAACCTTAAAGCGAGGAATGAAAGGAAAGCGAATCAAACTCATCGAAGAAGTAGATGGACATGACTTAGAAGCACGTATTGACGGAGTGGGGAATGTATATCTAAAATCTGAAGTAGTAAAAAAATTATAATAAAAGACGATTGGGTGAACAGATCCAATCGTTTTTTTGAAAACAAAGTAGTTTGATTAAAGAAAGACAGACCTTTCGAAAACCTAGATTTCTCCAATCTCATATGCTATAATTTGAACCATTCAAAAATGTGATTATATAAAAAGGAGTTTTAAAATGTTAAATCCCATTGCAAAAATAAAATTTTCCATAGGAGAAATACATCTAGAACTTTATCCAGAAATTGCACCTAATGCAGTAAAAAGCTTTAGCTACCTTGCAAAAAAAGGAGTCTTTAACCATTATCCCATAGAAAGAATCGTCCCTGGCTGGGTCTTAGATATGAGCTACCACGCCTTCCACAATCCAAAAGCCTGTTACTTTATCCCCAATGATGTAAAAAGTGGGAAATACCTAAAAGCAGAATTTGGAACCATAGGCTTAGGAGGCTACGGCCCACCACATATCGCAGGAGGAGAATTCTTTTTTCCCTTAGACGATTGTCCAGCTATCACAGGAACCTATCCCATCTTTGGAAAAGTAGTAGAAGGATTAGAAGTCTTACGAGACATAGAAAAAGTAGAAACCTACTCCGTCCCCTTTCCAGGAGAACCAGAGGTGAAGATAAACACACCAATAAAGCCAATATTTATTGAAGAAGTGGAAGTGGAAACATATGGAGAAGATTATGGAGTGCCGGAGAAGTTGAGGGGAATGGAGAAACCTTTGTTTTGGCCGGTTCTTTGGGATGGGGAATGAATAGATGAAAGTGAGAATATAATTTAGTGAAAAAAGAATACCCTGATGGGAGGGTATTCTTAGAGAAAATTAATGTTAAACTTGAACAATCATATTTAAATATATATATAATATTTCTATTCATTTTTATAAACTATTTGAAGTATTCTTCCTAATTGTCGGCATAATATTAAGTAAGCTCTCATAACTGTCAACATCATGATAAACTACATTTTCTGTAGATATTTCATTAAATAGTTTTTTAGCACAGGAGATTTTTGCTTGTTCTATAGGTCGCAACTGTAAACTTTCCATCGTACCTTTTGTCTCTGCTATAAAGAATATATGCTTTACAGTACCTGCATTAAATGCAATCGCCCAATCAGGACTATAGTTGCCAACAGGAGTTGGGATGGAAAATCCTCTTGGTAATTTAGCATATACACAAACTTCATCTGCCCCATCTAGTTCTTCAGCAAATTTTCGTTCCACAGATTTTTCTGCTATCCCATCAGTAAAAACATAAGGTTTAATATGTTTTTTAGCTTCAAAAGCTTTATCAATCGTACTTTGTTTTTCTGCCGTAAAAATAGAAGTATCGTACTTTTCATCCAGTTCGTTATAAGAAATATGTTCTACAATCATAGTAGCCTTTTGCTCATTTATAATCCTAGAAACTCTACTAATAAATTCTTCAGGATTACTCTTATACATAGAAAATTTATCTGGGCTTATTCCTTTTAATATTTTTACAACTGTTTTTCTCGTAAGAGTTGTGGCACCAGCAATTTTTCCTATTAAATCATATTTTATCTGATTCATTTCATAATGCTTTAGTTTAGTTGTCTTAGATTTTATAGCTTTAAAAAAATCTCCAGCCTCAACTTCTTCCAATACAATGGTATCTTTTTGTTCCGAAACTGAAGTAGTGTATTGTAATTGGGTTACATATAAATCTTCATCAATAGCTCTAATAGCTTTTTTAATCAATTCTTCACTGTCAAAAGAAACAGTATAGGCGTATTTATGATTAATGTGTGACCATAGAGTTTGAAATTCTTTTTTGTAGAAATTATCATTAAGATTATTATCCTCTATTTTCGTAGAGTGTCCGTCTGCAACCAAATCTTCCAAAACTTCATCGTCAAATACACTTTGAATTAGTTTGTGAATACCTTCTTGCATGCTTTTTAATTCCTCGGGTAAATCTGCAAGTCTGTCATTATCTTTATCATCATGATATTTTTCAGTTATTTTATCGTTGCCATCTGAACTTACATAATCGTTTTTAATAAGATAATGATAAATAATTCTGGCCTCTTGAGCATCTATCTTGTGAGACTCGCCATCTTTTTTGACAAATTTGCCCTCAAAATAATCGATCGAGGCTTTTCTAGGCCTGTCATAGAGCGTTTCTTTAATCTCTCTTTGCAAATCTCTGACAAAATCTTGATAGCTTTCGCTTGCAATGACAGTCAATTTATTAATCTTGTGCACTTGCGATGCCCCAAGGCTTTCTTTGTCCATCCTATAGCCGTTTTTATCAACACAGATTCGCAAGCCTCTGCCTACTTCCTGCCTTTTCATAGTTACGCTTTTGCCATGCTTCAAAGTACAAATTTGAAACACATTGGGATTGTCCCAGCCTTCTCTAAGTGCTGAATGTGAAAATATAAATCTTGTCGGTTCATCGAAGCTCAAAAGCCTCTCTTTATTTTTTAAAATCAAATCATAAGCAGAAATATCGTCAGAAATATCAGAACCTCTCTTGACTTTACTGTCAATTGAGCGTCCTTTTTTGTCGATACTAAAATATCCTTTATGAGTATCACTTACTTCAATACCTTGTAGATATCTTTGGTAAGGTGTATCAAATAAATTTATATATTCTTTTATCAAATTAGAGTATTCTCTTTCAAAAATCTCTCCATATTCTCCAAGTTTTTCCTCGCCGTCTTCACTATATTGTCTATATTTAGCAACTTCATCAATAAAAAACAGTGACAAAGTTTTAATTCCTTTATCAAAAAGTTCTTCTTCTTTTTCTAAATGCGATTTTATAGTTTCTCTAATTTGAACACGCCTCATGTCCTCTTCAGAAATATCGCCAGTAACTTCGCCTCTATATATAACTTCACCATTAACAAAAGTAACTTTTCCCTCAATCGGATCGATATCAGAGATTCTAAAACCCTTATATTGTTCCATTTCTTTTGATATTTCATATAAATTATCATCCACAGAAAGGATTCTGGACTCACGATTAATAGATTTTTTATAAGCAATTTCCATTTCAATCTTAGCTCTAGGCGGCTCGCTAGGAGATAATATAATATTTTCTAAATACAAATATTTATCTGTTCCTCTCAAGTTTTTTATATTAAAACCTTTAACTTCAATCTTCTTAACCAGCTTTTGATTATATGAATCAACAGCATCAAGTGCATATACCAAATTATTTTGTTTGGCATGAGTTGCAGAATAATTTAAAGTAAATAATGGATTAAAGTTTTTTAAAGCTGCTTGTGTGGCCTTTCCTCCCATTTTTTGCGGTTCGTCCAAAATTAAAATTGGATTATTAGTTTTAATTACATCAATAGGCCTTCTAGATCCAAATCCATCTCGTTTACTGTAAATAATTCTAGCGTCTTTGCTCCTACCTCCTTCTTTTAAGGAAGTGTTAAATGCCTGCATATTAATAATCATTGCATTAATACCTGCATCGCTAGAAAATCTATCCAACTCATTTAAGTTCTTGCTATCATATACAAAAAATCTAATCTTTTTATTATAATGCTCCATAAAATGATCTTCAGTCATCTCAAAAGATTTTTTAACACCCTCGCGAATTGCAATAGAAGGAACTACCACGATAAATTTTGACCAGCCGTATTTTTTATTTAATTCATACATAGTCTTTATATAGACATAAGTCTTTCCCGTGCCTGTTTCCATTTCAATATCTAGAGAACACATTCCTATATCGCCAAGAAGTGAATCAGAAATAGAAAGATTATTATTTTGCTGAACCTGCTTTATGTTAGAAAGCAATTGATCTTTTGATATGCTAATAAGTTCATTCTTAAAGCCAGTATCATCATAGTCATCAGTGGTATAAGCTTCTTTTTCTCGTTTGTCTTCAGTCATGTATGTTTGTGAATATTCTTTTTTTTCTTTAATATCGCCAAGATCTCTTCTGTAAATAATTCCATCAGCATATCTTTGACCTTTAAAACAATCAACAACGCTGTTTACAGCCTCAGTCTGATAATCTTGAATTTTAAAATTGAACTTCAAATCAAATCACCTTCCTAACAGTTTCAGGACTTAAACTTTCAAATATTTGCTCAAAATTAACCGCAACACTGTCACTTTCCATAGAGGCATCTCGAAATACTGCATAATAGGGCTCTTTTTTTGCAATGGCTTTTACTGTTTCATCAGTAATATTCTTATCAAAACATGCAATTAAAAACCCATCTTCTATAATAAATATTTCTTTTCCATCTATCGTATCTCTCTCAATTTTACTTGATAGTGAAATTCCTAAATCTAGCATGATTTGGAATAATAAGTCCTCTGCAGTGCGGTCTTCTTTAATATTATCAGTCAAATTATCTAGGAAAGACTGCTCCGTATCTACTGGATTATAATAGACATCTTTCATATTTGATGAATCGACTTTTAATACTCTAAATCCAATATCTAGGTTTTCTATGCCTTCTTTATCTTTATTTTCTTCTAATATTTTCTTGCCTGCTCTACGAATTCTTTCTTTTCCAATTTCGC
>JAUNVD010000035.1 GCA_030537855.1 Tissierellia bacterium
GATTACAAAAAAGGACCTACTCTAAAAAGTAAGTCCTTTTCTTTTTACATAAGTTACCTAGTTAATATTTTTGAAATAGTAAAATAGAATTGTTATCTAAATAAAATAAATATTAGTATGAACATAGTTGATTTTACATTTGTTGCTGAAATGAATTTTATCGTATTTTACTGTTTCAATTACAAATTCTTTCGTTTAAACCTTAGACCCTTCAGGCAAATCCTAGATTTTAAAATAGGACTATACCTTAGAAATATAATGTATTCTTTTAAAGTATTTCTTTAAAACATTATGATATTTTGTGTGGGTGATTCATGTTTTAAATATTTGTAGTTCTGTATTAAACTTATATCTTGGGTACAAAAGATTTTAATATGCAACCATTTATTACAGAAATCATAAAAGATAAAATAAGTATTTTAATTTGCTTTTTTATGGAATACTATTGTTTCTATATTTTTCTATTCATAAAAAATAGAAACTCACTTAGAACGATGGTACGTATTGGTTATTTCATAAAAAAGTAAAGAAAACACTAATTTCCTTCTTTCTCTTTTAATAACTTATTTAAATTCTTAATATGGTCAGCATCGATTTCTCCTTGTTTAAATAGGGAGGAAAGAAATTGATTAAGAGATTCACGATTAGGAGAAACATTAAAATAATCTTTTTCAAGCTGAATAATATCAAAATCTGCCTTTTTCAAAAGGGGTTGATAAGTCCTTCCATATGTTTTTCCTGTTCGTGTAAAGCCTTCGACTTCAATAGCTTTTTTATCCATTAATTGATTCAGTAATATATGAATCGAACTATCTTTCCAGGTTTTGTTTGGTGTCAATTCAATAATTTCTGATCTTGATAATGGACGTCCTTCTCTCCACAATGTATCTAAGATTTGTTTTTCATTGGGAGAAAATTCAATATTTTTCATGGTATCACCTCACTTTATTTATATTATACTATATATAGAAGTTCTTAACAATTTAAACTATGGCATATATAGTATTTTTTTAAATAAATTATTTATCACATATAATGAATTTCATATCTTAGTATACTTTTATAATAATTTGGAAAAATTACTTTATTTATTTGTAATATTTTATATACTCCTACGTATAATAGGTTGAGAAGGATGTATAAAGGAGGTGCCTATGAGTGAAGCAATCAGACTTGAAAAAGACAATGACCAGGAATTGGTATTTGAAGAAGTGTATTAAGAATACTATAACCGAGTGTATCGTTTTGTCACCTTTCGATTGGATCCATCGGAAGATGCAGAAGATATGGTGTCAATGATTTTTTTAAAGGTCTATGAAAAATTAGATACATTCTCTTTGGAAAAAGGGGCATTATCCACGTGGATTTTTACCATTGCTTCCAATACTTTAAAAGATTATTATCGAAGACGTTCGATCCTCTCCTTTTTTTCCATGGAAAAGGAAGAATTGGTGGAAGATAAAAAGCTTACACCGGAAATGTTTATGGAGAAAAAAGAAGAGCTGGCATTCTTAAAATCTTTGGTAAGAAAGTTATCCAAGACTGATCAACAAATTATTGCTTTAAAATATGGGGCAGATTTAAAACATAAAGAAATCAGTGAAATAGTAAAGTTAAGTCCAAATAATGTGGGGGTTCGTCACTACCGAATTCTTCAAAAATTAAAAAAAGAAATGGAGAAATACGATGAAGGAAAATAATCTTCAAGAAATGCTTTATGCATTAGGAGAGAATGGAGAAGAATCTAGAATTGAAATATATAATAAAATACAAAATAAAAAGAAACAAAAAAGCTTGAAATGGAAAACAGGAATTGGCATGGTTGCTTTGGTCTTCCTACTTAGTACCACAGGTTTTGCAGATTCTATTATTTCTGAGATTAAAATGGTAATTTTACCTTCTGGATCTAAAATTATTCAAGATGAAGAAAGACCAAAGATTCTTGATAAAGTAGGTAATTATGTACAAAGACAAAGTCAAGAAGAAAGGGAACTGAAAGATAAAAATGATCCAAAAACAGTAGGAATTTCAGCAGATGAGATTCAAGAAATCCTTACCTTTGTTCCAAAACTTCCAGATGCCAATCAGGTTACTTCTGTGGCTCATTATAATACTATAGATACAGAACCTGTTAATGCCTTTCACTTCTATATGAATACACCTTATGGAAAAGCTTTTGTTCAAGAAAGGGAATCTATTCCTGAAAACCAAATAGAATCTGGCAGTGAACATGAAATTATAGAAAAAACTATAGATGGGGTAAAAGTCGTCTTACAAGGTTATACTTTGGAAACAGAAGTAGATGGAGTATTAATCTTTATTTCTATGGATACCATGGAAGAAGATGCCTTGATTCACGCTTATGAAATGTTAAAATAAAGAAAAGACCGTTGCCCTAGGTAGCGGTCTTTTAAGGTAATTCCCCTTCCTTTTGTTTTAAGGTAAGCCATAGATTCATGGATAAAATTAAAATCATTCCTAAATACTGTATTCCTGAAAAAGAAACTTTAAGCCATAAAATTGAGATAATAGCGGAAAATACCGATTCCAGTAAAGCGAAGATTGGTGCATTTTCCGGTCCCACTAATTTTTGACCCTCCATATATAACACAAAAGGTAGTAGAGTACCTAAAAAAATAGTATAACCTGTTCCTAAGATAGAGGAAAGGGTCCATTGAATATCTCTAAGTTCTGGATAACTAATCATCAGTAAAAACAGTCCGGAAAAAAACATACCTCCCCCAACAATAGAAAGACTGGAATACTCTTTGGATATGGGAAGGGGAGCCAGGTTATACATGGCATAGCCAATCATAGAAAGTCCACCATAGTATAAAACGTCCTTAGACAATAATAAAGAATGTAAATCACCACTTGTCACTAGAAAAAAGACTCCGAGAAAAGAAAGTCCCAGTGCTAGAAATGTCGTCCATGGTGGTAGTTTTTTATAGACAATGGATAGGACAAAGACCACTAGAAAAGCTCCTAAATATTGAATCAAAGTAGCTGTAGGGGCATTGGATAAATCCAAAGCTGTAAAATAAGAATATTGCATAAGTAATAGTCCAAAAAATCCATAGAGTAGAACGAAAAAGATTCCTTTTTTATCTAAGAAAAAGGAAAAGCCATCTGATTTATTGAAAACTATATATATAAATAATGTACAACCAGAGGTGAAAAGGCGAATGGCAGTAAGACTTTTTGGGGTTAGTTCTGTAGTTTTAAAAAGATAGGCGCCAATATTTCCATTAAGGGCCCAAAGTAGTGTACAAAATAAAATTAAAAATGCTCCAAAGATTCTTTTGTTTTTCATATTCCTCCTCCTAACCTTTACCAATTATAACAAAAAAGAAGAAAGAAAAAAACTCCCACAGTTGTGGGAGTTGAGGAAGGAGAATTATTTTATAGTTATGGTAATAGGTTCTCCAACTGGGATATAATCTTTTTGTTCTGGATCATTACTTTGGTCATAGTATCCTTGAATGGTTAAAGTATCTTGGGCTAAAAGATCCTTTTCATTTTCTTGGACAAATTGAAAGATAGCTTCTTTTTGTCCAATGCCAGATCCTGGAGCTCCAGCTTCAAAACGATACTCGATACCTTTACGATCCTTTCCTATAAATATCATTTTTCTTGCCACCATTCCTGCACTGTCATCGTATTTCATGGTAATGGTACTTCGATAAGGATTTAATCGGAAGGTATCAAGATGTAAAGTCTGATCTTGGAACTGAATTTTTTCTTGACTTAAGTCCACTTTTGCAGTTTTCATCTGAGGGGTACCATCTTTAATCGTGAAAGTAATCTTCCAGTTTCCTGGCAAACTAAGTGTTAAATCTTCCGCTTCTTTTTCAGATAATGTTCCCATATTTTCCCAATTCATTTTATTGTAGTCAAAGACACGTACTTTATCAGCGGTTAAACTAATAGTATCTCCATCTTTCACTTTATCATCCATATCGTCAAGTTGATAAAATTGATATTCTTGAACACTTCGATTGTCTACAAAGGTACTTTGAACAGTTCCTCCACTAACACCTACTTCTTTCCCATTTATTGTAAAGTTTGTAAATGTTGGAAAAACTACTAAGCTAGCATCATCATCAAAGTTTTTAGCAATTGACTCATCTACAACTTTATAAAAAGCATTGATGTAAATAGTATCTTCATCTAAAAGGGCATCTTCCACTTTTATTTCAATACCTTTATCCGTAACAGCTTTATCCACTACTGTAATTCCGTCTTTGACACCTTCTGAGTCAAGAGCATAGGTTCCAATAGGATTTACCATTTTATGATATAAATCCACCATATTTCCATAAATCACTTGTCCCGGCTTTGTAAAAGCAAGAAAAGATAGAACAAGAGCTGCTGCAATAGAAATGGTTTTTAAATATTTTTTTGATTTTTTAGGTTTCATAATTTTACCTCCTAAATCATTTTTGATACGATCTTTTTCTTCTTGAGTCACTTCCATAAGTTCATCAGGTTCGTCTATTTTCATATTATTTAAAAATTCATACATATTATCTTTCATTTTAATCCCTCCTTATATACCTTTCGTAAGACTTTTCGGCTACGAGATACTTTATTATATAAATTAGATATTTTTATCCCAAATTTTTCAGAGACCTCTTCATAGCTTCGTCCCTTAAAAAATAATTCTAAGAAAATATCTCGGTCTTCAGGAGACAGAACATTTAAAAGTTCCAGTAGCTGTGTATATAATTCTTCAGATAGGAGTTCATCCTCTGGAGTCTTATCTTTTGATAGAATATCTTCATCCAAAGGTAAAGACATTTCTTTCTCATAAACTTTACGTAAGCGATCAATAGCTTCATAATTGGCAATGGCACATATCCATTGACGGAAGGTTCCTTTCTTTGGGTGATAGGAATCGATATTCTCCCAAATTTTTAAAAATACATCATTAAGAACTTCTTCCTTATCCTCAGGTAAAAAATATAAACGTTTATAAATAATGGTTTTTAGTAAAGGAGTGTATTCGTCAATACATTCAAAAAGAGCTGCTTCTTCTCTTTTCTGTAATCTTTTTACAAGATGTTTTTCTTTTATTTCATTCATGGTGCACCACCTTTCCCCCCTTCACTTATCAATACGAAGAAAAAAAGGAAATCTATCAAGAATTAAGTTTTTTATGTAAAATATTAGGAAAAGAAAACACACCTATGATTCCATAGGTGTGAGAATTTGATACTTAAGGTATATTATGGAAGTTTTAGATATTTATCTGGAAATTCTACTCTAGAGACTGTAAAAGCATCTCCTGTAGAACAGTATTTTAAATCACCTACATCACTTACCAACATTAAGCTTTCTTCAAAGGTAAGATTTAATTCTTTTTCTAAATACGCCACCATACCTTCTACAGCTGTTTTAGCAGCAACTTTTGGAGAAACATCTGTATAAATATAAGACCATACACCTTGAGAATGAACAGAAGGGGTAGGAATTTTCGTATCTTTTAAAACTTCTAGAGTGATATCAATTCCTCCACTAATCTCCACACCAGAAATAGACACTTCTCCATCTCCCATAGCTGCATGAAGATCTCCTGCTGCAAATAAAGCTCCAGGAACATTTACAGGAAGATAAACAATGGCTCCTTCTGTAATACGAGGACAGTCCATATTTCCTCCGTGAGGCCCTGCAAAACCTGTAGGTACATCTTCCCCTTTAGGAGCTGTTCCAATTACCCCTACCATTGGCGCGATTGGAAACTCATAATCACGGAAGATAATCTTCTTGTCCTTCACAGGAATTACCACAGAAACTTCTTCTTTAATCTGATCATGAAGAACTCCCATCCCTGGGCTAACAATGGAGACCCCTTGCTCTTTTAAGTCAATTCTATGAATAGTTACTTTCAAAACATCTCCAGGTTGAGCATCTTTAATATAAATAGGACCGGTACCTGGATTAACTTTAGCAAAGTCAATTTCCCCCACCTTGTCTTCTTCTGTTTTTATTTGATTTGAAAAACAATCTAAAGTTTCTAAATAAACTCGTTCTCCAGATTCAATGGCAAGAACAGGGTCATTATCCTTACTCATTGCATAGACAACTTCCTTATTGCTTATTCTTTTCATAGTATTCTCCTTTCCTTTTCCCATATTATAACACAATCATAGGTAAATACATGAAATTTCACAAGTTAAGAAGATAAACAGGGTTTCTTGAAAGTTTTAAGGATTCTTAAAAGAAAAAGAAAGCGATTGCTAGATTTTTCTAAGTAATTTTAAATTACAAAATCTTATTTATTTAGGTATTTTTGAAAATGAGAGGTGGAAAAAGGGGAAAAAATTTTCTTTGTTTTTAAATAATAAAGGTTGTAATCTTATTGGAAGTTCAAGAAGGAAATGGTTTGCTAGAAAATCCTTTAAAATTAGGGATTTCTAAGGTTTTTTAAATTGCTTTTCATCTATTTCTATGTTAAAATTGATACGTTATAGATATGAGAGACGTCATCCATACAAGGAGGGTTGATATGAGTACAGTTTTATCTATTATCGTAGCCTTGGCAAGTCTCGTCATCATCGTTTCTGTTGTTGTGCAGGAATCGGAACAAGCAGGTCTAGGAACATTAGACGGTTCAGTTGCAGATTCCAGTTGGGGAGCAAATCGAGGTACGAGTAAAAAGCAAATGCTACAAAGAATTACAACTATTTCAGCAGTTGTATTTATACTTGCTTTAATTGCACTTGCTGCAATACACTAAAAGTTTTTCAAGAGTGGGATTTCCCACTCTTATCAAGTATCTTAATATTTAAAGATACGTAAGAATAATAAAAGAATTGGGGGAGAAAATGGATATCTTATTAGTCGCTCCCATTGTGGGTGTAGTGGCCTTATTGTTTGCAATGTATAAGGCCTCTTTTGTGTCCAAGCAAGAAGAAGGAACGGATCACATGAGAGAAATTTCCGCGCATATCCACGATGGAGCTATGGCGTTTTTAAAGCGTGAGTACAAGGCATTGGTTATCTTTGTTATTGTATTATTTTTTGTATTAGGTTTAGGAATTAATTGGAAAACAGCGATTTGTTTCGTAATTGGTGCTATTTTTTCTGTAGCAGCTGGTTATGTGGGAATGAATGTTGCTACAAAAGCCAATGTAAGAACAGCAAATGCTGCCAATACAAGTGGTATGGGGAAAGCTTTAGATGTAGCTTTTTCTGGTGGAACAGTAATGGGTATGAGCGTTGTAGGTCTTGGAATTATAGGAATTTCTGTACTATATAATATATTTAATCATGACGCTACCATTATTACAGGATTTTCACTAGGAGCTTCTTCCATTGCGTTATTTGCACGTGTTGGTGGAGGTATTTACACAAAGGCTGCAGACGTTGGAGCCGATTTAGTAGGGAAAGTGGAAGCTGGTATTCCAGAAGACGATCCTAGAAACCCTGCGGTTATTGCGGACAATGTTGGAGATAATGTTGGTGACGTTGCGGGAATGGGAGCAGACTTATTTGAGTCCTATGTTGGAGCATTACTTTCTGTAATTACACTTGGTGTTGTTGCTTATGGAGAAGACGGAGTATTCTTTGGTTTAGCCATTGCAACAGTAGGAATTATTGCTTCTATAATTTCTTGCTTCTTTGTACGTGGAGATAAGAATCCACAAAAAGCATTAGATAGTGGAACTTATATTGCTTCATTAATTACAATTATTGCAGCAGGAATCATTAGTAACAAAGTTTTTGGAAACTTCCAACCATTTATTCCAGTTGTTGTTGGAGTTTGTGTTGGTCTATTAATTTCCAAGATAACAGAATACTATACAGCAGATAACTATAAACCGGTTCAAAGAATTGCACAAGAATCAGAAACAGGATCATCTACAAATATTATTGCAGGACTTTCTATTGGTATGATGTCCACAGTTGGACCTATTATTGTTTTAGCAATTGGGATTATCGTTGCTTATCTTTCTGCAGGTGGAGGAGAAGTAGCATTACATGGCTTATATGGAATTGCTCTTGCAGCTGTAGGAATGTTATCTACTACAGCAAGTACCATTGCGGTAGATGCCTATGGACCAATTGCAGATAATGCAGGTGGAATTGCTGAAATGTGTGAATTACCTGCTGAAGTCCGTGAGATTACAGATTCCTTAGACGCTGTTGGAAATACAACAGCTGCTATTGGGAAAGGATTTGCGATTGGTTCAGCAGCTTTAACAGCTTTATCCCTTTTTGTATCTTACATTAATGCAACAGGACTAGAAGGAATTGACATTTCAAAACCTGCAGTGATTGCAGGAACCTTTATTGGAGGTATGCTTCCATTTGCCTTCTCTGCACTTACCATGTCAGCTGTAGGAAAAGCTGCATCAGCAATGATCGATGAAGTACGTCGTCAATTTAGAGATATACCAGGAATTATGGAAGGAAAAGCTACTCCTGAATATGCAAAATGTGTAGATATTTCTACAGGTGCTGCATTAAAAGAAATGGTTATTCCAGGACTAATTGCTGTTATTGTTCCTATTTTAGTTGGACTAATCCTAGGACCAGAAGCCTTAGGTGGATTACAAGCAGGAGCACTTATTACAGGAGTTCTTATGGCAATCTTTATGAGTAATGCTGGAGGAGCTTGGGATAATGCGAAAAAGTATATTGAAGGTGGAGCTCATGGTGGAAAAGGATCCGAAGCACATAAAGCAGCTGTAACTGGTGACACAGTGGGAGACCCCTTTAAAGATACATCTGGACCATCCTTAAACATTTTAGTAAAATTAATTACTGTAGTAAGTTTGGTATTTGCACCATTATTTGTTGCTTTTGGAGGCACCCTCTTTTAAGAAAGAGCTTATATGAATATAGAAATGAGGTCAGGGAAACCGGGCCTCATTTTATTATGAAAGGAGGAGTTTATGGAATCTAAAGATTATTTAGGTAGAGAGGATATTTTAAAACTCTTTATTAAATTATCCCTTCCAGCTGTCATCGCCCAAATTGTAAACTTGCTTTATAATATGGTTGATCGAATGTACATTGGTCATATCCCGAAGATAGGAGCTGATGCACTAACAGGTGTAGGAGTTGCTATGCCAGTGATTATTATCATTACTGCATTTTCTGCACTACTGGCCATGGGAGGAGCTCCTCTTGCTGCCATTGCCATGGGTAGAGATGATGAAGAAGAAGCTAAAAGAATCATGGAAACTTCATATTCATCCTTAGTATTTACAGCCATTATATTAACCATTATCACTTTTATTTTTCGCAACCCAATTCTCTTGGCCTTTGGTGCTAGTGAAACCACTGTTGAATATGGATCACAGTACCTAGGTATTTATTCTTTGGGAACAATCTTTATTATGACAGTGATGGGTATGAATCTTTTTATAAATACTCAAGGATTTGTAAAAGAAGGGATGGTTACCATCCTAATAGGAGCAATTTTAAATATTATTCTAGATCCTATTTTTATTTTTTTATTAAAGATGGGAGTAAGAGGGGCAGCAATCGCCACTGTAATATCCCAAGGTATTTCTGCACTATGGGTTATTAAGTTTTTGTCTTCTAGGAAAAGTATCTTAAGATTAGATCCCTTTCATTTCAAATGGGAGAAACAATTATTTTTAGGAAATATTGCTTTAGGGGTCTCTCCTTTTATTATGCAATCAACAGAAAGCTTGTTACAAATTGCCTTTAATACATCACTATCTAAGTATGGTGGAGATTTCTATGTTGGAGCTATGATTATTGTAGGTACGGTGGTACAGTTATGTCTTCTTCCCTTAAGGGGAATTGCCCAAGGGGGACAACCAATTTTAAGTTACAATTATGGAGCAAAAAAATATCATCGTGTGAGGAAGGCTTTTCATATCCAGTTTTTCACATCCATAACCCTATCGATACTATTTTTCTTGGGAGTAACCTATCGACCTGATATATTTGCAAGATTATTCACTAAGGATGAAGAATTTATAAAGGTTGTTGTAGGAGTTATGAATATTTATATGAAGGGGGTCTTTATTCTAGGAGTACAAATTTCTTGTCAATACAGTTTTTTAGCATTAGGACAAGCAAAACAATCCTTACTTTTAGCCTTACTTAGAAAGATAGTCTTATTGATTCCTCTCATCTATATATTACCAAACTTCTTTGAGGATAAAATATTTGCCGTTATCTTAGCAGAACCAGTGGCCGATATTTTAGCAGGTTGTATCACAGGTTTTTCATTTTATATATTTATGAAAAAACATATTATATCAAAACTACAAGTAGAAATGTAAAAAGAGGAAACATTACGTTTCCTCTTGCTTTTTTAGCCGTTTTTTTATTCTCTGCCGAATCGCTGGTGCTTCTTCTTTATTAAATTCATTTGCACATTGTAGTGCAGACATATCTTCCTTTACCTTATTTAATTCTTCTTCTTCAATAAGCCGAATAGTATAATTATTTCCTATTAAAGATAGATAACGTTCCATATCTTTTTCAGAAAAAGGCCCAAGTAATAATTCTACTCCGTAATTATAAATTGAAAGTAAATCCTTTTTCTTTCTTCGATAAAAGATGGAATGCCATGGGAAGCCTTCTCGCCTCCGTATGTATTGGAGAATATGGTCACCTCGATCTTTAATGTTTTCTCGGTACTCTATTAAATTCGGCTTTTCTTTTAATTCATGTCTAGTAAACCCTTGTTCCCTTAATACTTGGCCTTCTTTATGCCCTTTTGGAATATGAACCACTAATGTATCTGAAATCACAGTTAGTTCATGTAATAGGGGAAAAGCAGAGGCCATGGGTTCACAGCCATCCTTTAACTGTAACGAAATATACCTCATCTTTAACCTCATTTCCTGTTCCTTTTTGCTACCTCTCATTCCCATTCTAACACAGAAAAAAAGGAAGGGGAAAGAAAATTATCTTTTCTTTAGAGGTTAAAAAAGATTTTTACGTCCCTTTATTACTAAAGTTCATATATAAAAGAAAGAACTTTTTCTACAAACATCTAAAATAGGGGATTACAAAAATTATTTATCAGAATCCATTATTCCTAATTGACGAAATATATGAAATAAAGTACTAAGTAAAACAGCAACAACAGATGCTAAAACCATTCCTGAAAGTTCAATTCCTGCAAAACCTACAGAAACTCCACTTAAACCAGTTACTAAAATGATTGATGTTAACATTAAATTTGAACTTTTTGAAAAATCCACGTTCTCATCTACCAATAATCGTAAACCACTGGCGCCAATCATACCATATAAGATAAAAGTGACTCCACCAATGACATTTCCAGGTATGGTTCGAATCAAAGCTGCAAAAGGTCCAATAAATGCCATGGAAATAGAAACTATCGCCGCACCTCCAATAACTTGTGTTGAATATACGCCGGTGACTGCCATTACCCCAATATTTTCACCATATGTGGTGGTGGGAACAGAACCTACAAGACCTGAAATCATCGTAGAAAAATTATCTGCAAAAATAGTTTTATCTAAACCTGGGTCACGAATAATATCTCTACCAATAATATTCCCTGTCACTACTTGATGGGAAATATTTTCGCTCATAATTACCAATGTGACCGGAAGCATGGTTAAAATTGGTTCAAGAGCAAATTTTGGAAACTGAAATTGGGGAAGGGCAAAAAGTTTTGCCTCTAAAACTGGTGTAAAATCTACCATGTGAAAATAAAGAGAAGCTAAATACCCAGCGATAATAGCTATTAAGATGGGAATTGTAGCAAAAAACTTGCGAAATAAAACAGAACCAAAAGCAGCAGTACATAGTGTAATAAAAAAAACAATTTTATCAGGAGTTGTAGATGTTTCCGTCATAATATTGGCACCAATGGCTCCTCCTTGGACGGTGGCACTTGCAAGTTGTAAACCGATTAAAGCAACAACTGCTCCCATTGCTGCAGGTGGAAGAACAATATCTAGCCAATCCACCCCATATTTTTTAACAATGTATGCAATAAAACAACCTAGGATACCAACAGCGACAAATCCTCCTAAAGCATACGGAAATCCATATTTACCAAGGATAATTTGTGTTGGGCCTAAAAATGCAAAAGAAGAACCTAAATAAGCAGGGACTTTTCCTTTAGTAATAAGAATTAAAAGTAATGTCCCAATGCCATTCATTAATAAGACAATTCCAGGATCAATTTGGAACACTAATGGTACTAAAACAGATGCTCCAAACATAGCAAAAGTATGTTGTAAACTAAGAGGTAAAAGCATGGGAATAGGTACTTTTTCATCCACTTGAATAATTTTATTCATACATATCCTCCTTGGTTAGCTTTGAAACACTAGTTATCAAACCAATAATCACTTGGACTGCTTTTTCCATGTCTTCCACAGGAATATACTCATATTTTCCATGAAAGTTCATTCCTCCGGTAAATAGATTGGGACAGGGCAGACCCATATAAGATAACATTGCTCCATCAGTTCCACCTCGTATCGGTTGGTCAATGGGGGTAATGCCTTTTTGAATCATGACTTCCACTGCAAGATGAATCATAGGATAGAGGGGGCGAACTTTTTCTTCCATATTATAATAGGAGTCTGTTAAATCTAAATCGATTTTTATGTCATATTTCTTTTCTAAAAATCGGATAACATCTTTGATCCTCTCTTTTTTTTGTTGAAATTTTTCCATGCTATGGTCTCGAATGATATAAAACATTTCTGTTTTTTCCACATTTCCTACCATATCATTTAAATGGAAAAAACCTTCTTCATGGTCAGTATACTCTGGTCTTTGACCTTTTGGTAACAAAGAATCCAACTCCATAGCAATGGATAGAGCATTGATCATTTTATTTTTTGCAGTACCAGGATGAATATTTCTACCATGAATACTAACCTTTGCAGAAGCAGCATTAAAATTACGATATTCAATGGAACCTAAAGCTCCGCCATCAACGGTAAAAGCAAAGTCTGCACCAAAATCTTTTACAGAAAAATGCTCCGTTCCACGACCAATTTCCTCATCAGGTGTAAAGGCAATTCGTACGTCCCCTCTAGGGATTTCAGGATGATTTAAAAGATATTCTACTGCAGATAAAATTTCAGCAATTCCAGCTTTATCATCAGCTCCCAACAATGTAGTACCGTCGGTAACAATAAGCTCCTTACCAATATGTTTTTTTAAACTTGGAAAATCATCTGGGGAGAGATAGATATTTTTTTCTTTATTTAAAAGAATATCTCCTCCATCATAATGGGGAATCAAAGATGGCTTTACATTCTCACCTGAAAAATCAGGGGAAGTATCCATATGAGCAATAAAACCTAAAGTAATACCGTCTGTAAACTGGGTATTTCCAGGAAGAGTTGCCATAAGTACCCCTTCTTTGGACAAATGAATATCTTTCAGTCCAAGATCTTTACATTCCTTTTCCAACACCTTTGCTAAGTCCCATTGACAACGAGAACTAGGAGATGTCTTTGAGTTCGGGTCAGAAGTAGTATGAATCTTTACATAATTTAAAAATCGTTCTTTAACGTCCAAAAATGACCTCCTTTTATCTTTTTGTGAGTTTCAATAACAGGAGAATAGATTTTGTCTTTCACAACAAAAATACAAACCCTTTATTATTTTAAACCTTTTTAAAAAAAGGAACAAGATAGGATTTGAAAAGGTAGAAACTTTTAACTGGAAAAATAGGGACTATTCTTGAAAACTGGAAAGGAATAGGATAAACTACTATTTAGTATAAAAAAAGAAGGTGGAATACTTGAAGATCACCATAATTGGAGGAGGAGCAGCCGGATTAAGTGCTGCTATTTTATTAGCACCATATTTTCCTGTGACTGTATTAGAAGGAGAAGATCGTATTGGAAAAAAACTCCTTACCACAGGAAACGGACGTTGTAATTTAACGAATAAATATATAAATGTAAATCGATATCATGGTAGTAATAAGGAATTTATAGAATCCATACTAGAACAAAAGGGAAGAGAAGATACCATTGATTTTTTTCATTCTTTAGGACTTAGTACTGTAGAAGAATCGAATAAACTATATCCAGTAACCCTACAAGCATCTAGTGTTATAAATGTATTTTTACAAGAATTAAATCATTTAGGGGTTAAAGTTCATACTAAAGAAAAGGTATTATCTATTCAGAAACGAGAGAAACAATTTATCATCAATACAAGGGAAAACACCTATACTTCTGATATTGTCATACTGGCCACAGGGGGAAAAACTGCACCGAAAACAGGATCTGACGGAAGTGGATATGCTTTAGTCAAATCCCTTGGACATCATGTAACAAAAACTTTTCCTGCATTGGTACAATTAAAGGCAAAATCACCATATTTAAAACATTTAAAAGGAACAAAGGTGGTTACCACAGTGAAGTTATATTTGGAAGACGAATTAGTTCAAGAAAAAGAAGGTGAACTTTTATTTACAGATTACGGAGTTTCAGGGCCGCCTATCTTGGATCACTCGAGAAAGGCCATTGAAGGACTTCAAGAAGGGAAAAAAGTTGAAATCGAATTTTCATTACTTAACCATATAACTGAAAATGGGAAAAAAGAAATCGAAGAGATTTTTTATCGAAAATATGATAGAAGCCTTATCGAATTTTTAACTGGTATTTTACACAAGAAATTTCATCAACCTCTTTTAAAAGAACTTCAAATAAAACAAGGGACCAATTGTTTTGAATTAGAAGGGCGAAAAAAAGAACAGCTATTTTCACGTCTATTTGCTTCTAAATTAGAAATCACAGGACATTTACAGGAGAAACATGCTCAAGTCACTTGTGGAGGAGTTCCTGGGAAGGAATTAACTTCTTCTTGTGAATCGAAAATTCTTCCTGGACTTTTTATTTTAGGAGAACTTATAGATGTGGATGGAGACTGTGGAGGTTTTAATTTACAATGGGCATGGTCCACTGCTATGGTTGCAGCAAGTAAGATTATTGAGCAGAAAATCTAAAGGATACTGTATTAGTATTGTTAGAAAGCTTCAAAAGTGATATAATCAAAAAAGGATCAGGAGGCAATTATGAAGGAATTACAAAGGGAATTATCAGCCTTTGGAAAAATAAAAGTAGGAATTGTAGGTTCTGGACTTATGGGATCTGGATTATTGGCACAATTAGAAATTCTACCAGGATTTGAGGTAGGTGTAGTATCCAGTCGAAGTTTAGATAGAATATACCAGGCCATGGAAGGGGCAAAGATACCAAAGGATCGTATTCTTACGACCAATCACTTAAAAGATGCAAAAAAGGGATTGGAAGAAGGTAAGATAATCGCTACAACAAATAATTCCCTTGCTTGGGAATTAGATGTACATGCTGTTTGTGATTGTACAGGAAATACAGTGGCTGGTGCAGAAATTGCAAAAGAAAGTTTAGAACATGGCCGTCATATGATTTCTTTCAATGTGGAAACAGATGTACTGATTGGGCATAAGTTACGAGATTTAAGTAAAAAGAATGATGTAGTTTATACTGGAATATATGGTGATGAACCAGGTTCTATTATGGAACTTTTTGAGTTTTGTACCTTTTTAGGATTTGAAGTGGTGGCATTAGGTAAAGGAAAAAATAATCCTTTAGACTTTGAAGCGACCCCACAAAAATTGGAACAAGAAGCGATTCAAAAAGGTCTTTCTCCAAGAATGTTAACGTCCTTTGTAGACGGAACCAATACTATGATAGAATTAAATGCAGTTTGTAATGCAACAGGATTTTTACCGGATATTCCTGGATGTCATGGCTTTACCTCTACATTGGAAGATTTACCCAAATTATTTTTACCAAAAGAAGAAGGCGGGGAAATTACTGGAACAAAAATTGTAGAATTTGTGAAGGGAATTGCTCCTGGAGTATTTGCCATTGTAAAACCTAAAAATAAAATCCTGGACTATGAGATGAGATTTTTAAAAATGGGAGAGGGACCACTTTATACCATATACCGACCATATCATTTAACTAGTTTAGAAGCACCAATAACAATTGCCAAAGCAGTCCTTCGTAAGGAATCAAGTATTGAACCTTTGGCAGATCCTATTGCCCAAACCATTGCTGTTGCAAAAAGGGATTTAGAACCAGGAGACTCTCCAGAAGGAATTGGTGGCTTTGGAGTTTATGGAACATTAGTGGATAGAAATTTGGCTGAAGAAAAACAAGGGATACCTATTGGTTTATGTACTAAAGATGCAAAAATCTTAAGACCTGTAAAAAAAGGTCAATGGTTGACCTGGGAAGATGTTTCCTTAGAAGAAAATATATTAACAGAAATATACTTTCGTTGGTAATAAGAGTTTTTAAAGAAATATTGACAAGAACTATGGTATAAGATAGAATGAAAAGGTGATTTTGTGAGAATAACACAAGAAATTGACTATGCATTTCGAATCGTTGGACATTTAGCTGTCCATGAGGGTGAAGTGATTGGAGCGCCCTTAATTGCAGAGCGTGAAAAAATTCCTGAACGATTCACGTTACGAATTCTTCGTAAATTAAATTTAGCAGGAATTACAGAAGCAAAACGAGGGGCATACGGAGGATACCGTTTAAAAAAACCAAAAGAAGATATAAATCTATATGATATTATATTAGCGGTAGATGGACCAATTTATATTAACCGCTGTTTAGCCGATGGAGAAGAATTTTGTAGTAAAAACAAAAGAGATGAATTAGGGCATTGTAAATTTCATTGTAAACTTGCTGAAATTCAGTTTCGAATCATAAAGATGTTTCGAGATTCCACCATCGATGAATTTGTATAAGCATTGAAGAGACCGGTACAATCAAAGATATCTACAGAGAGATGAGATTTGGTGAAACTCATTGATAGAAGGATTGTACAGATCAGCTTGGAGCTGGCATTTGCCCGTGATTTCGCGTTAAGAAAAATAAAGTGCAACGAAAGTTGAACAAGGGTGGTACCGCGGAAAAATCCGTCCCTTTGTCTTAGTTTTTAGGACAAAGGGACGGATTTTTTAATCCAAAAATGGAAAGGAGAACATATGGAATTTAAACCATTATCACAAGAATCAGTAGCGTCAAAAGAAAAAGAAATTGCCAAGTACTGGGAAAAGATTGATTTATTACATCGATCTGTAGAAACAAGAGAGGATGATAAACCCTATATCTTTTATGAAGGTCCTCCAACAGCCAATGGAAGACCTGGGATTCATCATGTAATCTCTAGAACCTTAAAAGATTTAACCTGTCGCTATAAGACTATGCAAGGCTACCAAGTGCACAGAAAGGCTGGCTGGGACACCCATGGACTTCCTGTGGAAATCGAAGTAGAAAAGAAGTTAGACCTTCACAATAAACAAGACATTGAAAAATATGGGGTCAAAGCTTTTAACGAAAGATGTCGAGAATCCGTCTTCGAATACGAAAAAGAATGGCGGGAAATGACAACGAGAATGGGATATCTCATAGACTTAGATGATCCCTATATTACTTTAAATAACGATTATATCGAAACCGTATGGTGGATTTTAGACTCCATGTACAAAGACGGATTATTATACGAAGGACATAAAATCCTACCTTATTGCCCAAGATGTGGAACAGGCCTTGCCTCCCATGAAGTGGCACAAGGATACGAAGAAATAAAAACACAAACGGTAACAGTGGCCTTTAAAAAGAAAGACGAAGATGCTTACTTTTTAGCTTGGACCACCACACCATGGACCTTACCATCTAATGTGGCCTTGGCGGTTCACCCTGATGTGGACTATGTAAAAGTTCGTCAAGGAGAACATGTTTACTATATTGCTAAGGATTTAATGCATCAAGTCATGGGAGATGAAGTAGAAGTATTGGAAACCCTAAAGGGTAAAGATATGGAATATATGGAATACGAACAACTTCTTCCCTTTGTAAAACCAGATAAAAAAGGATTCTTTGTGGTTTGTGCAGACTATGTTACCACTGAAGATGGTACAGGAATCGTCCATACGGCTCCAGCCTTTGGGGAAGATGACTACCAAATTGGAAGAAAATATGATTTACCTGTGGTAAAACCTGTGGATGAAGACGGAAAATTTACAGAAACCCCTTGGAAGGGTACATTCGTCATTGATGCAGATCCGGATATTATTAAATATCTTTCAGAACAACAAGTAGTTTACAAAAAACAAAGAATGGAACATAATTATCCCCATTGTTGGAGATGTCATACACCACTGATTTATTATGCTCACCCTTCTTGGTATATTGAAGTGACGAAATTTAAAGAGCAATTAATTAAAAACAATGACGGAGTCAATTGGTTCCCAGACTTTGTAGGAGAAAAACGATTTGGCAACTGGTTGGAAAATTTAAATGACTGGGCCATTTCAAGATCCAGATATTGGGGAACTCCACTTCCTGTATGGCGCTGTGATGAATGTGGAAAAACAGAATCCATCGGAAGTCGAAAAGAATTAGTTGAAAGAAGCTTGGAAAATATTGACGAAACCATAGAACTTCATCGTCCCTATGTAGATGATGTACATCTTGAATGTAAAGAATGTCATGGAAAAATGACAAGAGAAGAGGATGTCATTGACGTATGGTTTGACTCTGGAGCTATGCCCTTTGCTCAATGGCATTATCCCTTTGAACATAAAGAGGATTTCTTTGAAAAGAGATTCCCTGCAGACTTTATCAATGAGGGTATCGACCAAACAAGAGGTTGGTTTTATTCACTGATTGCCATTTCCACCTATGTAACAGGAAAAAGTCCTTACAAAAATGTATTGGTCAATGACTTAATCTTGGACAAAGAAGGAAAGAAAATGAGTAAATCCCGGGGAAATACTGTCAATCCTTCTGAATTATTTGAAAAATATGGTGCAGATGTGGTTCGTTGGTATTTAATGTATGTATCTCCACCATGGTCACCAACTAAATTTGACGAAGACGGTTTGCGAGAAGTGGAATCTAAATTCTTCCGTGGATTGAAAAATATTTATAACTTCTTCTCCCTTTATGCCAATACCGATGCATTAACCAAGGATCAAATGGCCTTGGACGATAAAAAGCTTACAGATATTGATAAATGGCTTCTTTCCAAATATCATCATTTAGTGGACTCTGTAAATAAAGATATGGATATCTTTGAACTGACTCGAGCCATTCGAAATATTCAAGAATTTGTAATCGAAGACTTTTCCAATTGGTATATTCGAAGAAATCGACGACGTTTCTGGAAAACCGAAGCCGATGAGGATAAATTAGCAGTATTTGCAACGACCTACCAAGTATTACTTGGAGTGGTAAAAATGATTGCACCTATTGTTCCCTTTATTGCCGAAGAATTATATCAAACCTTAACAGGAGAAGAATCTGTTCATATTGACTACTATCCAAAAGCAGATAAATCTTACTATTGTGACGATTTAGAAGAACAAATGGACTTGGTAAGGGATTTAGTAACCCTTGGTCGAGCAGGACGGGAAAATGCAGGAATCAAAGTACGTCAACCATTAAAAGATGTGGTAATTGATGGAAAATACCGAGAAGTTGTGGAAGAATTGGAAGACTTAATCAAAGAAGAATTAAATGTAAAAGATATTCGATATGAAGAAGATTTAAGTCAATTTATGAATTACCAATTAAAGCCTAACTTCCCAGTGGCAGGACCAAAACTTGGTAAAAATATCAAGGCCTTTGGAAAAGTCCTTGGAGAGTCCAATGCCAAAGAATTAGTAGAACAACTGGACCAAGGTCCTGTAACCTTGGAAATGAATGGAGAAGACGTGGAAATCACCAAAGACTTTATCTTGGTCAATATTTCCGCCAAAGAAGGCTTTGACGTCACCATGGAAAATAATTTATTTGTCATCCTAGATACAGACCTAGACGAAGAATTATTAGCAGAAGGATATGCAAGAGAATTTATTTCCAAAGTACAACAAATGCGAAAAGCAGCAGACTTTGACGTAATGGATCGCATTACCGTAACCTATGACGGAGACGAAGAAGTATCCCATGGCATTGAAACTTACAAAGAATACATTGCCAAAGAAATTCTTGCAGACTCCATCGAAAAAGGAAATGGTGGAGAAACGGTAAATTTAAATGGACATGATGTAGGTATAAAAGTAGAAAAGAATTAAGAAGAGGCCCTTTAGGGTCTCTT
>JAUNVD010000036.1:0-15140 GCA_030537855.1 Tissierellia bacterium
TAGTTATGGTATTAAAATAGTAAAATTTATCCAAAGGGATTTTTATTTTCTGATTCTCATCTATTCTCATTTGACAAAAGTGACAATGGAGATAATAATTCGTTTAAAAAGTCCTCGTGTAAGGATTATTCTATTTATAATAATAAATTATAGAGTTGGAGATTTCATAAAAACAAGAAGATAATAAATAAGAATTAAAAATTATCCATGTTATACTGAAAGAAAAAAGGGGTGATGGATTGGAAAAGGTGGTTCAAAAAGTTGCGTATACTTCAAAAGCTAAGGTCAGAAAAATGGAGGAGGACCCTTTGGGTTTTGGATTTCTCACGATATTAGCTGGGATCTATGTAGGAATTGGTGTTATTTTAGCCTTTACCATTGGAGCTTTACTAGAACAAGGAAATATTATTTATGGGAAAATTCATATGGGATTTTCTTTTACTGTGGCTCTTTCTTTAGTGATTATGGCAGGGTCAGAACTATTTACCGGTAATATTTTTACCATATTTATGGGTGCATACTTTAAGTTTATTTCTTTAAAAAAGGGAATAAAAATCCTAGTTTTTTCCTGGATTGGAAATTTTATAGGATCATTATTCATTGGATTTTTATTTTTTAAAACAGGTTTGATAGGTGAAAAATTAGGAGCCTTTTTTGTTAATAGTGGAACTTTAAAAGTATCTGCCCTTCCTTCTGAGCTCTTAATTCGAGGGTTTTTGTGTAATCTTTTAGTTTGCCTTGGAGTTTGGACTTCTTTTAAAATGAAGACGGAAGTTGGAAAACTTATTTTGATTTTTTGGTGTATCTTTGCTTTTTTTACATCAGGTTTTGAGCATTCAGTAGCAAATATGACAATTTTTCCACTATGTTCTTGGATTTCACCATCTTTTTCGATAAGTTCATCTTTTGTAAACTTATGTTGGGTGAGTTTAGGAAATGTTTTAGGTGGATGTTTCTTAGGATATTTTTATGGTAAAATAGGGAAAGCAAAGATTTAATAGTTAGACGTAGAGAGGATGTTAACAATGCATACACTATTAAAAATATTGCCATTACATACCCAAATTATCATTAGTATTAGTATTATTATCTTATCCGGCTTTCTAATGAGTCGTGTGACGAAATACTTTAAGTTACCAACAGTCACAGGTTATATAGTAGCTGGAATTATTATTGGTCCTGATATTCTACATTTGATTCCTAGAGAATTGGTGAAGAATTTTTCTTTTATTTCTGATGTTGCACTATCTTTTATTGCTTTTGATGTTGGAAGATTTTTAAA
Source organism: Tissierellia bacterium (assembly GCA_030537855.1). Classification (GTDB taxonomy): domain Bacteria; phylum Bacillota; class Clostridia; order Tissierellales; family Peptoniphilaceae; genus JAUNVD01. The sequence continues at coordinate 1,283 of JAUNVD010000036.1, forward strand.
ACGGGAAGTTATTGAATCGTCAGGAATAAGAATTATACTATTGACCATTGCAGAAGCTTTAGCTGCAGGAATCCTTGTGTTTTTAAGTTCAAAGTTTTTATTTCATTTAGATTTTAACTTTGCTCTTTTACTAGGGGCCATTGCTACAGCAACGGCACCAGCAAGTACAATGATGACGATTAAAGAATTTCGTGCAAAAGGCGATTTTATCAATACCTTGCTTCAAGTGGTGGCATTTGACGATGTAGTTTGTCTCTTGGTTTTTTCAGCCTCTATTGCTTGGGTTCAAAATACTGGATCTGCCATTGGCTTTCTAAAACCTATTTTGTTTAATCTTTTAGCAATGGGAATAGGGCTCTTTATAGGATTAATCCTTCATTATTTAATGACTCCTTCTAGAAGCCAAGACAATCGACTTTTAATTGCTGTGGCTTTAATTTTACTTTTAACAGGATTTTGCCAAATTTTAGGGGTAAGTTCCTTATTAAGTTGTATGATTTGTGGTGCAACTTATCGAAACAATAGAAATAGCGGGAATCTTTTCCGTCAATTAAATAATTTTACACCACCAATTATGACATTATTTTTCATTGTTTCTGGAATGAATCTTTCTTTAGGAACGGTCTTTTCATTGAAGGTGATTGGTATTGGCTATGTTCTTATTCGAATCTTGGGGAAATACCTTGGTTCCTATTTTGCAGGAAAGGCATTGGCTTTTGACTTAAAAACCTACAAGTACTTGGGCTTAGCTTTGGTTCCTCAAGCTGGAGTGGCGTTAGGACTTGGTTTTATGGGACAAAGATTACTAGGAGGAGAAATTGGTAATTTATTTTTAAATATTATTTTAGCTTCTTCTGTTCTTTATGAATTAATAGGACCTGCATTGGCCAAATATGCTATTTTAAATGGTGCCGATTCCATAGAAGAATAAAAACCCACCTAGTTTCAGTTACGAAACTAGGTGGGTTTTACAATATAAAACATATGATGGAATGTTAAAAATTAAAGCATCTCACGAATAACATGTTCTGCAATTAAAGGGATTCCTTCAAAGGTAAATCGTTTGTGAACCCTTTCCGTCCAACGATGACCATCTAAGCCATAGGTTCCAATGTTTACCACAGGCATAGAGATATTTTTTACTTCCTCTAAGGGGTGATGATATTTTACTTCCCAAGAAGGCATGTTTTTAGCTAATGCATCCATTCCTTTCCCATCTTTTGGATAGTATAAAAAACTAGAGTCAGAAATATAGGGATAAAAGTATTTTACTTCAATAGGTCCAAAGGCATCATTAAATGTTTCTGCTCCTGAACGAACACTTTCAATCAATCTTTTTTCGTTAGGATCTTCTCCTGTAAGCTCAATATTTTGAGAATAAACAGATGTAAAGGAAACTAAAACAAGGGGACTTTTATCATTATCATATGTTGTAAAAGCCTCTTCCATAACCATAATAGCAAAATCTCTCATATCTAATTGAGGATCCTTTTTATGAAGTTCTTTTCCAAAGTTTTGGATTTCTTCAGGGAAAGTAGGATGTATTTTTGTTAAATATTGTTGGTATTCTTCCCAACTATAGACCCGTCTTTTCCAAGGAAGTTCTTCATGATGAAATCCTGTTTTTTCACAATGGATCTTATATTGCTGATTTAAATATTCAATGGTTTTATCAAAAGCATCTTCTGCTAAATAAACCATTTTTTCCATAACATCTTCTGGACTCATCCCATGGGTAAAGAAATTATAGTATCCATAGGCTCGAAGAGCTGTTTGTACCGTATACCCTTCTTTAGTATCTCTAGCACGTAAAGACATAGGAGGGATTGTAGTTTCTCCTTGTGCCGTGTCTGAAAGATCAGTATTTAAATCTATCATTCTTGTAATTTCTGCTAATAATAAATTAGGGTCAAATCCTGCAAAAGCTTGTCCTACATGGGCTTCTGAACCGGTGACATAAAAGGTGGGAAGTAATTTTCCAATGGTACCAAGATAAAGATAACGGTTAGGGTCCTTTGGATAGTAAGGAGTGGAGTAATCAGCATTAATAGCCCCTACAAATTCTAAATCATATTTTTCTTTCCACTCTACCAATTGAGAAAGGGCGGTAATCACTCCACGGCTACCATCTTCCTCGTCACATTCAGCTAGAAGTACTAGATTCCCGTTGAGCTCATCTAAATGTTCTGTAAAATATTTTCCAATAGCCATATGACCTGCCACTCCTGATTTCATATCAAGGGCACCACGACCAAAGAGATACTCTCCAGAGTCTAAATCTTCTTTGACTTCCTTTGGCAAAGAAATATCTTTTAATTCTTCTTCTAAAAGATCTGGATCAAAAGGGGAAAGACCTCGTTCTAAATAATCATCCACTCCTACCGTATCAATATGACCTAGTAAAACCATGGTTCTCTTAGAGTTTCCCTTTCCTTGTATCAAACAAATAGTAGAGTGTCGATCTACTTCATCCCTTTGGGTTTTTTGTAAAATAAGGTCATCAGGATTTTCTTGAAAATAGGGAAGAGATTTCCAAAAATCATAAACATATTTAGCAGCATTGGTCTCATTACCTTGACGAACAATGGACTCAATATGTACTAAATCTTTCGTTGTTTTTTCCACAAAATCATAATATTTCATCGTATCGCCTCCTAACTAAGATTCTCTTATTTTCATTGTACCCTACAAAATCAGTTACAAACAAAAGAGAAAGCAAAGAAGCTTTCTCTCATCGTTAAAGTAATATATCTTCCGGCTGTACAGGAAGTTTTCTAAAATACTTACCAACGCCATTATGAATAGCATGAGCTATAGCTGGAGCTGGTGTATTAATAACAATTTCTCCAATAGACTTAGCTCCAAAAGGACCAGTTGGTTCAAAACTTTCTTTAAATTCTACGATGGTTTTTGGACTATCCAATCTTGTTGGTAAATGATAAGTCATAAAATTATCGGTTGTTACTTTACCTTTTTGATTATAACGTACATCTTCGTATAATGCTAAACCAACACCTTGGACAATTCCACCTTCTGTTTGTACTGTCGCAAGATTTTTATTAATAACCGTACCACAATCTACAACAGCTGCATATTTTAACACTTTTGCATCTCCTGTTAATAAGTCAGTTTCTACTAAGGCAAAACCTGCCATAAATGGAGGCGGAGAATCATCATTTCCAAAAGAACCGGTTGCTATCATGTTTTTCGCATGAATTCCCGTTGTTAAAATCGTTGCTAATTCCTTGATTGCCATAGACTGGTCTTTATAAGACAAATGGCTTCCATGAAATTCTATGTTCTGGGGACTTACATCCCATATCTTTCCAGCCTCTTCTTTTAAAATATTAATCATATTTTTTGCACAACGATAAACGGCATTTCCTGTAGTATATACTCCTGAAGAAGCATAAGAGCCAGGATCATAAGGTGTTACATCAGTATCGGCAGAAATAACGGAAATATCCTCTAAAGGAACTTTCAATATTTCCCCGGCTATTTGTTGAACAATGGTATCTGTACCTGTTCCTGCATCAGTACAGGAAACAAATAAACTATAGTCTCCAGATTCATTGAGTTTAATTTGTGCATTGGCTGAATCAATAGCAGCAATTCCAGAACCTTGCATAGCAATTGCCATTCCCACAGATTGTATTTTATTTGGAGCCACCTTTTTATTAGGATAGTATTCATCCCAATGAATTAATTCTTTTCCTCTTTCAATACATTCATTTAATCGGGAACTACGAATATCTTTGTTGAAAGCTATGGTTTGATCTCCTTCTATTGTAATATTTTTTAACCGAAATTCAGTAGGATCCATTTCTAAAGCATCGGCCATTTCATTTATAGCAGATTCCAAAGCAAAGCAACCTTGGGTAGCTCCATATCCACGAAAAGCACCACCAGGTAATTTATTAGTATAAACTACTTTTCCGTGAAATCTTCCAGCTTTTATTCGATACATAGGCATTGCTTTTTCACCCATAAGCTTTAGAGTCGTCCATGCATGGGTTCCGTAGGCTCCTTGATCTGACAATACATCCATGTCAATGGAGTTTAAGGTTCCGTCCCTTTCCGCTCCTAGTTTCACTCGTATTTTTGTTTTATGGCGACTATTGGTGGCATAAGTGGTTTCTGTTCGGGTGTAAACAATTTTTGAAGGTTTTTTTGTCATCCAAGTGACAAAAGCGGGGAAGACTTCAGATTCAGAAGTTTGCTTTGCTCCAAAGGCGCCACCAATCCGTGGTTTGATGACTCGTATTTTTCCTGGGGAGATTTCCAAAGCTTGGGATAATTGACGTTTAATATGAAAAGGAACTTGTGTTGAACTAATACATACCAAGCGATCCATAAAATCAATATAACAATAACTACGGAAGGTTTCCATCATAGATTGGGATTGAGCTTGAGTATAATAAACCTGATCTATTTTCACAGGAGAGTTTTCGTAAACTTTATCTACATCTTCTCCAAAGTCCATATCATAGCCACCAATGATGTTTTTTTCAAAATCGTACAAACAAACACTTTGAGGGACATTCATTTTAGGATGGTCGTGAATAGGTGCACTTTCTTCCGCTTTTTCAAAATCCAAGATAGGAGGCAATAGTTCATATTCCACTTTAATAAGTTTCAAAGCTTTTTTCGCTGTTTTTTCATCTACTGCAGCAATGATAGCTACAGGATCTCCCACATATCTTACCTTATCATTTAAGATATAGCGATCATAAGGAGAGGGTTCAGGATAAGATTGTCCTGCTAAGGTAAAGGGAGTTTTAGGAACGTCTTTATGTGTATAGACACATTCTACCCCTGGAAGAGCCTTTGCCTTTTCTGTATCCACATGGACAATATTAGCATGGGGATGGGGACTTCGTAATAACTTAATCACTAATGTGTTTTCTGGTGCTAAATCATCTGTATAACATTTTCTCCCTTGCAATAGAGAAGAAGAATCGACTTTTTTAATTTTTTTTCCGATGTAATCCATTTAACCCTCCAAAAAGTTTTTCACAGCACGCATTTGGGCAGAATAACCGGTACAACGACAAAGATTACCACTTAAATATTTGGCAACTTCATCTTCACAATATGGTAAATTTTTCCGTTTCAAAGTTACCACATTCATAATAAATCCTGGAGAACAAAAGCCACATTGTTCTCCACCTTCATGAGCAATGTAATCACGAAGTTCTTTTGTTTCTTCATAAAGACCTTCTAAAGTATAAATTTCTTTGTCTCCACAACGTATCGTTAGCATAGAACAACTTAAATAAGGTAAATCATCGATGATCACTGTACATAGTCCACAGTTTGTAGTATCACAACCACATTTAACAGAGTAAAAACCTAACTTTCTTAATGTCTCAAATAATAATTCATCCGGTGCAATATCAGTATGAAAAGATTCCCCGTTGACTTTTAAATTAAAATTCATCTTTTCCCTCCAATTTGCAAAGACCACGTTTTAACAAATTAATGGCCAGTTTTTCACGATATTCCTTAGAACCACGATCATTTTTTTTAAATAAATCTTCCTCTTTTACTACATGCTCTATTTTCTCCCATTGCTCTTTCGAAAAGCCATAAGTATTTAAAGTATGACTTACATTTTCAGCTAGAATGGCTCGTTGTGGCCTTGCTCCAAATGCCACTTTATAAAGACCATCTTTTTTTGAAATGGCAACATTGACAAGGGGAAAATCTGCACTGGATTGGCGATAAGATTCATACCTAGCTTGGATAGCCTCTTTTTTTATGTAGATTTTTGTTAAAATATCTCTTTCAATAGGTTTTGTTAAAAATTCCTCTAAAGGAATACGACCACCTTGATATAATTCCACATCTGTGTTTAAAACTAATAATGGCGGTAAAAAATCGGAAAAACCATATCGGGAGTAGACAGAAGCTCCCACTGTCACATGATTTCTAAATTGTGTTCCGATAATATTACTAATGGCCTTCGGTAAGATGCCGTTGGCAAAATGAGAAAGAGCTTTGCACCGTTCAATATCACCATAGGTAACATAGGCACCAAGCTCGTATTCGTCTTCGCGTTCAATCAATTGATTTAAATTCAAAAAGGATAAATCTATCCCAGTGTAGAAAATATTCTCAGATAGGCGTAAAAAAGTAGTGCCCCCTAAAATCACGTTTTTTCGGGACTTTAAGTAAATTTTGTAAGCTTCTTCCAATGATTTTGGCTGGACAAATTCTTTTAATTGAAACATAATTCCCTCCTTTGCTCTAACCTCATTATAACATTTCTACAAAATAATGCCTTAATAATCTTAAAAAGACCAAGTTGTTTTCAAAAAACATTCCTTATCCATAATAGGAAATTAAAAACATGGGAAAAAATTATCATTAGTTTAGAATTATTCCAAAAGGTCAATGAGGATAAAGTTTTAAAATCAAGATTAAGGGTAAAAAATATAAAGAAGAGTTAATCAACTGGATAAGATGATGGAGGAATACAAGATGAATAAAGATATATTAAAAGGTAAATTAGATCAATTAACAGGTGGTCTTCAAAAAAAATGGGGCAAGTTAACAGATGACGATATTAAACAAATCAAAGGGGATAGTAAAGTTTTCATCGGAAAGATGAGAGAATACTATGGTATGAGTAAAGAAGAAGCAGAAAAAGCTTGGAAAGAATTTACAAAAAAATAAATAATAAGAAAGTGCTGGCTTCTTTTCAAGAGGACAACACTTTTTTTATGGAAGAATTTTTCCTTTCACCTCTATCCTACTTGTATAAAGATTACCATATAGGGTATTATATAATGAGGAGGGATATCATGAACAAGTCGGAACTGGAAAAAGTATTTATAGACCTAAAAAATGAAATATATTTAAAACATGATACTCCTGGAAAGGCATACGAAGAAATGGGCGAAACCTTGCCGGTTATCTTATTTCGTTTTGAAATCATCACAGGTTATGTAGGACCGGGTAAAAATGATTTTTGTGAAGAAGGTGTCTTTTTTTCAGGAGATGATTTGACAGAACTTGGCCAAGGAATCTTTGAAGGTGGTTTGGAAAAAGGACTGTCTTTAACAGAAGATCATGAGGAACAAGGATGTATCCAAGGCTTAATAACCTTAGCAGATCGTTACTACAAAAAGGCTGAACTTCTAGCTTTAAAAATAGAAACGGAACAGGAAAAAGATCAACTTTATCAAGTGGCTGAATTTATGAGACATTTGAGTCAAGATGCACCGAAAAATTTTTTAGAAAAAGTCGAACTTTTATGGCTTTTACAACTAGGAGAAGTACTTAGTAATACTGGGAAAGTAATGTCCATGGAAATATTGGATAAAATACTGAAAGCTTCTGCAGAACAGGAAGAACTTACAGAAGATGCTAAGAGAATTATCGATTCTTTCTTTCAAAAGTGGAAATTTGTATTTGGAAAACGAGCTTAGGCTCGTTTTTGTTTTCCGTTGGACTTTAGGACAAACAATGATAAAATTAAAATAAAGTGATTTACAAGGATCATTTAATATTGTTTTATTAAAAACATCTATACTTTGGAGGTAACGATGAATATAAATGACCTGATTGCCGCTTTTGGGGTAATAATAAATGGGATTCCCCAAGCCCTTTTAGCATTAACATATGGGTTTGCTGCATTTCCAACAGCGCTAGGTTTTTTTATGGGAGCTATTGCCTGTGCTATTCTTGGAAGTGGGATTCCAATATCTATGCAAGCGGAAACCATTGCCTTAGCTGGAACCATGGGACGAAATATTCAGGAAAGATTATCTATGGTATTTTATGCAGGGGTTATTATGACAATTCTAGGGTTTACCGGTGTTCTTTCTAACATTGTGGATTTAGCAGGAGAGCGAATTATCAATGGAATGATGGCCGGCGTTGGAATCATGCTAACAAAAATTGCTGTTAGTGGAATGGGTGCTCACCCTGGAATTACATCGATATCTATTCTTACAGCACTTTTCACTTATTTTCTTTCTGGGAAAAATTTAGTCTATACGATCTGCACCTCAGTAGTTATAGCGACGATTTATGCAAATATTACAAAAAAAGAAATCGGTGGACTGATACAAGAAGAACAAAGGAAACTAAAGATACAAAAGCCTATACTAAATTTAAATATAGTACGTGGATCCTTAGCCCTTGCTTGTTTAACCATTGGGGCGAACATTGCCTTTGGGAATATTACAGCAGGTTTAGGGGAAGGAATGACTGTAAATGTTGATCACCTTACCATTTATTCTGGTCTTGCCGATTCTGTATCCTCTCTTTTTGGAGGAGCCCCTGTAGAATCTATTATCTCTGCAACTGGAGCTGCACCGAATCCAGTGACTTCAGGAATTATTATGATGGTAGGAATGGGTATCATCCTTTTACTAGGACTTCTTCCAAAAATAGGAAAATATGTTCCTGGTGAATCTATTTACGGGTTCCTTTTTGTCTTAGGTGCCATTGTAACAGTTCCTGCTAATGCAGGAGCAGCTTTTACAGGAGCCACAGGATCAGAGCCTATTATTGCAGGTGTAGCAATGGCTGTAACCGCAGCAACAGATCCTTTCTTTGGACTATTTGCAGGTATTCTTTTGAAGCTCTTTATATAAGGAGGTCATTATGAAATATTATGAATTAAAAGTAGCAGGACTTACAAGACAATTACCTATTATACCTATTTCTGGAGATTTGGCTATAGCAAGTTTTGTTCTTTTAGGAGATCAAGAAATGACAACAGCAGCGGCGAAATATTTAGATAAGATACTACCAAAAGTAGATGGGTTAATGACAGCAGAAGCTAAGGGCATTCCCCTAGTAAATGAACTTGCTCGAATAAGAAATATATCTCATTATGTGGTAGCTCGAAAATCTACAAAAGTATATATGGAAAATCCTCTTATGGTAGAGGTAGATTCTATTACAACAAAAAATCCACAAAAATTATACTTAGATCAAAAAGATGTAGAACGAATACAGGGAAAAAGAATTGCTTTAGTAGATGATGTGATTTCAACAGGAGAATCTTTACTGGCTATGGAGATGCTAGCAAAAGAAGCTGGAGCAGCAGTAGTGGCGAAAGGGGCAATTTTAGCTGAAGGAAAGGCTACACAACGAGAAGATATTATATATTTAGAAGAACTTCCCTTATTTTATTTAAATGGGAATAGTATGGTAGAATAAAGATAAGAAAATATTGTATGAGACAGGTTGGTGATGGAATGCATATTGATAATTATAATGAAATTATAAATATTATAGAAAATGTTCCCGTTATGGAATGGCCTGGAAAAATAGTAGCACTTTTAAAATCTTTAAAAAATAATGAAAATATTTATCTAGCTTATCGAGAAGCTATGGAAGAAAAGGGAGAAGGATTAAACCGAGAGCAAAGGGAAATGTTGGTGAAATTAATTCCCACAGTACTACGATATGGTAGACCGAGATTCGATGAATATATTGATGCTCTCTATATTATATATCCTATGTTTCGAGAGTTTTCAGAAAAAGAATCATTGGCCTTTATCAATGGATTATTATTATCTATAACTTCATTTTTGGAGAATCATTATGGAAGAAACCGGTATCAAGAATTAATGGAAGAATTAGAAGAAATCTCCCATTTGGGACAATTAGGAGTTGATATAGCTAGAGGGGCTTGTCATTTAATCAAAGAAAATTACTCATCTAGACCTGCTTTAATGGAAGAAGTCCAAGAACTTTTAGATTTTCTAGAAGGAGAAAGTGAGCTGGATTTAACTTTAAATGATGCAGTAGAAGGATTTTTCCAACAACCTAGTCAAAGATATTTCTTGAAAATATTAGAACTAATTGTGGAAGAAAATATTTTTGTGCCTGTATCTAGTCCTATTATCCAACCAAGAAAAGCAGAAATTTGGAAATACCCAAAACCAGGACTTTTATATACTGTGGAAGATGAAATTTATATTCCTGTGTTTACAGAAGAAGACAAAGCAGCTTCAAATTTTTTAAATGACATGGGTTATGAGCTTTTGAGAATACCATTTTCAGAAGTGGTTCGTCGTACTCAAAAAGATCCTTCTTGTAAGTATGACATAGTCATTAATCCTTTTTCAGAACCGATTCAAATCCAGGACCATGTATTAGAAGAATTATGGCAACTGAAAAAAGACCAAACTCCAGAGTTAAAAGTTATTCGAGAAGAAAAAGATAATATTACAGAATTTCCCCAAGAGGTTTTAAAAGATAATACTGGAAAAGAGATTTCTACTGGAAATAATGTTATAGATTTAGATAAGTATCGTTAGGAGGAACTATGTTTTTTATTTTTGGCATTGCCCCAAGGACAAAAGCCATAGGAGATAGAACTCCTGTGGAGGTTCATGAATGTGGAGCCTTTGGAGGATATCAATTATATGAACAAAAAACATCTTTATCCTTATTTTTTATTCCAGTATTTTCTTGGAATCGAAAATATATGGCAGAGTCTTCCTGTTGCCACCGATGGTATGAAGTAGAAGAAGATATAGCAAAAGACTACATCCATGGACGAATTTCTAAAATTCCAAAGGATACATTAAAGCCAATGATGGAATATCCCCAGGAAAAAATATGTCCAAAATGTGGACATTATATGGATATAGACGATGCCTTTTGTTCTAAATGTGGAACAAAAGTAGATTGATTGAAAATAAGAACTTTCAGAATAACTCCTTCCTTAAAGATTGAGTTATTCTATTTTCATTAATATGGAAACGATTACCAAAAAAATTTTGGAGGACTGGAATATTTAGAAGGGGTTCATAGGTTTTCTGAAAATTATAAATCTTTTCAACATTCTTTTCAAGAATATACCGAAGAAATACATGATTTTTCAGAAGAATTTTTCCCTACAGAAATGGATAATATGAAATCTTTTGTCATAAAAGAAAATAATCCAAGAATCGGTGGATCTATAGACGATATAAAAATAGATTTTAATGTTGGAGCATTTGCGGGAGTTATTGTACTCATTCTTATTATGTATGTGATTTCCGTTTTCGTACTACATACCATTGAAGAAGAAAGTATGATTATTGGTGCCTTATTTGCCCTAGGGTTAAAGGAAAGGGATTTAATTTTAACCTATACTGTTCTTCCAGTATTTATGGCATGGATTGGGGGATTGGTAGGGCTTATACTTTCTCTTACTCCTATTGGAATGGTGGTCCAAATTCATGAAGTGATGAATTACTTTTCCATACCACCAGTATCTATTGTTTTACATCCTTTGATTGTCATATATGCACTGGCATTGCCTCCTTTTATTGCATTTATTGTCAATGGATGGCTGATTCGCAAGAAATTAAAACAATCTCCTCTATCCTTATTACGAAAAGAACAAGATATTTCAGAAATAACTAATCCCAAATTTATTAGAAGTAAGAGCTTTGTAAAAACTTTTCAAATGAAACAACTATGGAAAGAAAAAAGGTCAGCCTTTGCTGTTTTAGGGGGAATATTTATTTCACTACTGGTACTTTATATTGGAATCAACTGTTTGGTTATATGCGAAAATCTTAGAGATCAAACCATTGCAGATGCCAAATTTGAATATATGTATACCTATAAATATCCTCCGAAGACTCCACCAAGTGGAGGGGAAAAAGCTTTTGTCCACACTTTGAAAAAAGAGATTTTAGGATACAATATGGATGTAAATATAATTGGAATAAAAAAAGATAATCCTTTTTTTCCAAAATTCCATGCTAAAAAGACCAATGAAATTTCTGTTTCTAAATCCATGGCTCAAAAATATAAGATAAAAGTAGGAGATGTAATTGTCCTATCTGATGATAATAAGGACTTGGATTATGGATTTCATGTTAAAGAAATTATTCCCTACTCCATAGGACTGACAGCTTTTATGGATATAGATAGCATGAGAGAAGTTTTTCAAAAGGAAGATGATTACTATAATGTCATTTATGCCAAAGAGGATTTAGAAATTGAAGGGGGGCGTCTCTATTCCATTACAACAAGAAAGGATTTGGAGCATTCTGCCAATGTGTTTTTAGAACAAATGAAACCACTGATTATTACCCTGACCATAGCCTCTACCATTATCCTCTTTATTGTTATGGCTCAAATGATACGTGTTATGATGGAACGAGCCACCATGGATATTTCCATGTTAAAAATATTTGGATATAATAATAAAGAAATACGTAAACTTTATATGGATGGAAATTTTTATGTCGTCTGTATCGGTGCTCTCATATGCATACCATTGGCCAGAAAGATGATACAAAGCATATATCCTTACTTAATCTCCAATGTTGCAAGTGGTATGGACTTCACCTTCAAACCATGGATACAACCTTTGATATTCCTTGGCATAGTGGTAAATTACCTACTAGTAAGAACCATCCTTTTCCGCAAGATTATGAAACTAAGTCCTAATGAAGTATTAAAACATAGAGAATAAAAAGCCCTGTGTCCTTGGATACAGGGCTTTTGTAGAGATTATTTAACAAAGCCCTTTTAAATGTAAAAAGAAAAGGTGCCTTAGGTTTATAATAAAATCATGGCGAAAGGATATTCTAGAGGGATATCCTTTTTTAGTTACTGTCTTATATAGAAATTGCCAAGTTTTTAGGATTCTAATATAATATAATTAAGTTTAATATTATGAAAAGAAAAGAGAAAGTATGGATCCGAAAAAAATATATACCTATGAAAAAGATAAAAATGTTTTGATTTATAAAGGAATTCAGTATGGTAAGGGAAATCTTTTTGAGGACTCGACTTTATTCGAAGAGCCTAAACAGGTGAAAAAAAGTGTATGTTTTCCACATAAAAAATTCCCTCCTATTTTAAATTTTATTTTCAAGAATCCTCTTATGCGAAAGGAATTTTTGACGACAAATGATGAAATTTCTAAAGATGCCTATGTTTTAAATATTTATGCCCCAGAAGAGATTAATAATTGTCCCGTTCTCGTATTTATTCATGGAGGAGCCATGAGTCATGGGTCTGTTAATGTTCCAATGTATGATGGGAGAGATTTGGCAAGCCAAGGGATTTTAGTAGTAGTGTTTAATTATCGACTAAGTGCACCAGGTACATTATGGGTTAATGGGAATGGAAATCGAGGATACAAAGACCAACGTCTTGCTTTACAATGGGTAAAGAAAAATATTCAAAGTTTTGGTGGAAATCCTGAAAATATTACATTAGCAGGGCAATCCAGTGGTGCTTTAAGTGTTTTGGTTCAACTTTGTATTGAGGAAAATAAGGACTTTTTCCACAGGGCAGTTATCATGAGTCCTGTATTTCCAGAAATGAGATCCATCGAAGAATCAGAAAAAATTACAAAGAAAGTTTTAAAAAAAGCTAAGATAAAGGATATAAATAGGGCATCTATTAAGGAGATTCTAAAGATAAAAGATAATTTTATGAATTTAGTTATTGACCAAGAATTATTTTATAAAAAACCTTTGGAGTTATTAAAACAAGGGAAATTTCTTCAAGTTCCTATTTTGGTCGGCTGTTGTTCTGATGAATTTTCCATCTATAATCATCCACTGTTCCGCCGATCCTTGGGGATTGAAAATAATCAAAGAAAAGTAGAAGAGAAATTTCAAACATTATTTCAAGAGGATTTTGATGAATTTCGAGAATTGTTAAAAAAGGATAGTACTAATATTCAAGAGGAACAAATAAAAACAATGGCCTATTTATTTTACACTGCTGTACTACAAATGATGGAATACTGTTCTAAAAAAGTTCCAGTATATGGCTATCATTTTAATTTCAAGCCTCCTCTTTATAACAAGAAACATGGTGCCTATCATGGTTCTGATGTAACTATGTTATTTAATCAATTAGATTGTAATGATGA
>JAUNVD010000036.1:15150-19683 GCA_030537855.1 Tissierellia bacterium
TTAAAAAGTGAGGATAAAGATTATAAAAGAGAGGTAAATTTATTTCGAGAAGATATCTTGAAATTTATTAAAAAAGGAGAAATCGAAGGTTACCCTCATTATCAAAAAGATGATAGAAAGATTCGAGTCTATGATCTTCAAGATAAGAAAGATATTGATTACCCAAACTTCCAACTTATTTGGAATATGATGGAAGAGGGCATTTTTGATAAGGTGTTTGAAGAAACATTTGGAAAATGGATGTAAGATGTAAAGGCAATATAAGATGAGGCCTAAGGAAATGGAGTGGGTGAAGGTGTAGAGGCCTTCACCTTTTTTATACTTTGCTATAATAAAAAGAGGTGATACAATGATTGGGGCGATATTGGGAGATATTATTGGTTCTCCTTATGAATTTGAAAATCATAAAAATAAGGACTTTCCCCTATTTTCCAAAAAAAGCCGATTGACAGACGATAGTATTATGACCCTTGCCATAGGAAAAGCCATGATGGAAACCCAAAGGGAAGTACCATTGGAAGAAGGAATGGATTATACTTTTATACAAAAACTACAGAAAAATGCTATTTTTTATATGCAAACTTTTGGTAGAAAATATCCAAATTGTGGATTTGGTCATGGATTTTATACATGGATTTTTTCAGAACAGCCTAAACCTTACAATAGTTTTGGAAATGGGGCAGCTATGAGAATCAGTCCTATAGGGTTTTTTGCCAAGTCTGAAAAAGAAGTAAGGCTTTTGTCAAAAGCAGTCACTGAAGTGACTCATAATCATTTGGAAGGGCTAAAGGGTGCAGAGGCCATAGCCATGTGTATCTTTGCTGGTTGTCAAGGTAAAACAAAGGCTGAGATTAAAGAGATTGCTAGGAAATATTATAAAATGGATTTTACCATCGATGAAATTAGACCAAGGTATGGATTTAGTCCTACTTGCCAAGATACTGTTCCTCAAAGTATTCAATGTTTTTTAGAATCTAAGAACTTTGAAGACGCCATTCGTATAGCAATTTCTCTTGGAGGAGATAGTGATACCATAGGTGCTATCACAGGATCCATCGCCCAAAGTTATTATGGAGTACCGAAGGAATTGGAAGAAAAAGGATTAGAGTATTTAGATAAAGATTTAAAAGTTATATATATGGAGTGGAAGAATACGATTTTAGAAAGGAAGGGATAATATGTGTACGTTTTTCACATTACATGGAGAGGATTTTTTTGCAGGGAGAAATATGGATATTGAATATTCATTTGGAGAAACATTGGTCATCACACCAAGAAATTATCCTTGGAAATGGAGAAAGGAAAAGGAAAACAATGAGAGCTTTGCCGTTATAGGTATGGCTACAGTTATGGATGGAATGCCATTATATGCAGAAGGAGCCAATGAAAAAGGTCTCATTATGGCAAGTTTAAATTTTCCAGGTAATGCAAAATATTTAGATGTAAAAGAAAATCATATCAATGTAACTCCCTTTGAATTGATTCCTTATATTTTAACAAATTATAAAACAGTAAAAGAAGTTCGGGAAATAGTCGATAAGATTAATTTGTTCCATGAACCATTTAAACCAGAAGTACCCTTAGCACCACTTCATTTTATTGTAACCGATCAAGAAGACGCCATAGTTTTAGAACCTATGGAGGATGGACTTCATATTTATGATAACCCCATTGGAGTTTTAACAAATAATCCCCCATTCCCCTACCAAATGGCAAATTTAGAAAATTACTCTAATCTACAAGTGGAAAATCCAAAATCCACAAATTTACATTTAGGTGATTCGAAACCATTTGGTCAAGGACTTGGAGGAGTAGGTTTGCCAGGAGATGCTTCTCCCATGTCTCGATTTGTTCGCACGGCATTCTATAAAAACACGTCCCATGTTCTAGAAAATTCTGAAAAAAATATGATGCAAGTCTTTCATATATTAGATAGTGTAAAAATGGTAAGAGGTTCTGTAAAAACACCAGAAGGGAAATGGGATGTTACCACATATTCTGCTTGTATTAATGCAACGAAGGGAGTCTATTATTTTAAAACTTATGATAATCCCCAAGTATATCGATGTAGTCTTTTTCATGTAGATTTAAATGAAAAAGAGCTTTATACTTATTCTTTGCCAAAATATAAAGAGCCGATTTCTATCAATGAATAGGATTCTTTTCGGTTAAAAAAATATATTTTAATGTACTTTTGTTTTAGAAGCGATAGATTATTTAAATATCCTTTTAATGGACATAAAACATTGTTTTTTGTGAAAACTATAAACTCTTTCATTACTAATATATGGCAGGTTAATGATTCGTAAATAGGAGGAAATGGTAGGAATTAGAACAAAGAGCATTGGAATATTAAAAAATTCAAAACTGGTTTTTAGTATTACAATTTTCTAAAAAATATGGTTCTGGCTATTTTTTAATCAAAAGTTTTAGTCTATGGTAAAAAAGAGGAGAGAACTAAATTCATATAACATCTTATTTTATAATCTTATGAAAGGTCAATCCATGGAGTTTGGTGATTCTAAACCCCATGGGTTGTAATATTTTTGTGACTTTTAGATACTTGGGAAAAAGAGATTATTTAAGTGAAATATGTTCTAGCTTATTTAAAAATCTTTTTATCATTAATAACGGTACCTATATTGATTGTAAGAAGTAGTAATAATGTTATTTCTGCACTTCTTTCAAAAGCAGCTCTCACTTCTATATTTTTAAAAAAGATAAAATATAAAATTCCAATAAAATGTAAAAAGATTGGAAAGAGAATTTCTTGATGTATAAATCTTTCTCGATTCATAATACCTCCATTTTTAAATATAATTGTTCTAAAAGAAAGGGACGTCCACCTTAATATTTTCTAATCATCTGTTCTCCTTGTTGATAATAAAATCTAAAGATTCAATGTTATCTTGGATAGCATGGGAAAAGACCATTTTATTTTATCATAAAATATCACAATATTATTTTTCTTTCTTGAGATAAAATGATAAAAGTTAGGAGATCTAGTGTTCCAATTATGATATACATAAAATCATTAATGCAATTTACATTGGCTGTCATTGTACTATTTATTATTTACAATATATTTTGGGCTGCAAATGCATACTTTATATATACTCCCTATACTGAAAATATTCCAAAAGATGAAATAGGGCTTACCATTTCTATAACGATAAAAAGAATCTATCAACAAATATAAAATTTCCAACCTATCTTTTTTTTACAGGAAATTTAGAAATATCTGATAAGTGGGATTCAGAGCAGTCATCTACCCTGGAGCTTTTGATTTGGAAAGTAAGTATACCCTAAGAATAAAAGAAGAGGGAAAAACATATGAAATCATCATTGATGAATATGGGAAAGTATTAAAAGATGATTAAGAAACAAGAGAGACCATTTACCAAAATAAAGAAAAACTCTCTTTCATAAGACCTCTGCGTAAAGTTTATTGATTAATATGCACTGGACTTAGGATAGTAATTGTTGAAACTTGGATAATATTATATTATAATATGTTATTATATTGGATATTATAGAAGGGAGTAGACATTATGAAAAAGACTTTATTTCCAATGATCATTTTAATAGTGGTTTTGATTGGGGTTGGCCTTTCTTTCCATTCTGGTAAAAAACAAGAAGGATTAACCAAAACTGAAGTGGAAGAAATTTATCAAAGAGAAATCAGTAATGAAGAATGGAATGAAATGACAAATCATGGAAAAACTCCGATTATAGGTGGGGGTAATGCTAGTACAGAAATGGAGTTAGAAAATGAATAATTGTAAACTTCAAACGAAATATGTATGACCTAGTAAAAGATAAAGAATACAATTAGACTTTTAAAGGGAGTTTGATAAAGAGGATTTTATGACAAGAAAGTTTTCATCAAAGAAGTTATATCTTGAAATTTTATTTTTGCTCTTTGCAATTTTTATATGGGCAAGGTCATTATTTATACCTACCAGTCCAATTATAATCATTGGAATTGTCCTATTGGGATTTATATTTGAATTTTATGGAGATGAAATAGATGAAGAATTGCGCCGTATTTATAAATCAAAGAAGATTCTAGAAGTTATTATTGCCCTTCTTATATTTTTTATTGTCACTGCTCTAGGAGAATATATTTTAAAGGAAAGGTATGTACAAGTGGGAGGCATTATAAATCGGGCATTCATTGTCATAATCCTACCTATTGTGGAGCGATTGCACTATTTAATTTTTAAGTGGAGATATTTGTACTTAAAATAATGAAAATTGTGAGGACATAAAGTAGTAAGGGGGATAAAACCAAGGATTAAAATTTTAATGATTTAGGATATTATGAGTTAGGGTATAATCTTAACTCATATTTTGTATATTTTTGAAAAATCCTTAAAAGACTTTTCTTTGAAAATGGTTGACAAAGGGTTGAAAAAATCCTATACTATCAATGTATGCTACCGTGGCTCAGGCGGTAGAGCACTACATTGGTAATGTAGAGGTCACGGGTTCAAATCCCGTCGGTAGCTCCATTTGAAAGCAGGAATCTTT